>NZ_JAUZED010000084.1 GCF_030705415.1 Curtobacterium sp. A7_M15
GCGCGGCGCCAACCGGCACCGCGCCTCCCGTCGGGGACCGACGTCTAGTACGTCGACGCGATCAGGTTCTCGGGCACGTCGCGAGCGGCGTCCTGGTCCACGAAGAACACGGTGCGCTTGCGACCCTGCACACCACCGACCGGGACCTCGTCGACCGAGGCACCCGCGAGCGCGAGCCCGAGGACCGACGCCTTCTCGGCACCTGACAGGATGACCCACACACGCTGCGACGCGTTGATCGCCGGGTAGGTGAGGGTCAGGCGCTGCGGCGGCGGCTTGGGGGAGTCGTCCACCGGGAGCACGACGCGGTCCGTCACGGTGAGCTGGGGGAACTCCGGGAAGAGCGACGCGGTGTGCCCGTCGGGCCCGACCCCGAGGAGCGTGATGTCGAACCGCGGGGCGATCGCATCGTCGGGCGCGGCGGCGTGCAGCTCCTGCTCGTAGCGGGTCGCCGCTTCCTCGATCGAGAGACCGGCGTCGGACGCCGCGATCGGGTGGATGTTCGACTCCGGGATGTCGACGTGGTCGAAGAAGTCCGTCTGCGTGCCGGTGATGTTGCGATCGGCATCACCCGCCGGCACCCAGCGCTCGTCGACCCACCACACGTGCACCTTCGACCAGTCGACGCTCTCGCGCGCCGGCGACTGGCCGATCGCGGCGAGGACGAGGGACGACACCGAACCACCGCTGATGGCGATGTCCGCGCGCTCCTGCTCGTCGAGCACGTCGATGATCTTCGTGATGAAGCGTGCGGCGACCGAAGCGCCGAGGGCCTGCTTGTCCGGGTGCACCAGCACCCGCCGTTCGTTGGTCACGTGACTCCCGTGTTCGTGGTGGTCGACCGGTCGTACGACCACCTTCGGTCCGACCGCCCGGGCCGGCCGTCGCTCGCACTGGACGAACGACGGCCGGCCCGACCGGTCGTGTGGGGCTTGCTCAGCCGGCGATGGACTCGCGCAGCTGGGGAACCCCGTGCTTGACGACGTCTCCGAAGAGGACGTCCGGGTCGAGTCTACGGAGTTCCTCGGCCAGGCAGTCGCGCAGGTTGCGGCGCGGCAGCGACAGGTCGTGCGTCGGCTGCCCGGGCATCGAGAGCGTCGCGACGTCGACCAGGGAGCGCTCGAGCTCGATGGCCCCGGACTCTCGGACGAGCTTGACGCCGTGGATGCCGCTCGACCCGGTCGCACGGGGCGACGTGACGACGGCGACGGGGACCTCGAGCTGGAGCTGCAGCCAAGCCGCGAGGAGGATCGTCGACGGGCTGTCGAACGCACCGGAGACCTCGACGGCGGTCACCGGCTCGTACGGCGGCTGGTCGAGCGCCGCGGCGAGCTGGTTGCGCCAGAGCGTCAGGCGGGTCCACGCGAAGTCCGTGTCACCCGGCACGTACGAGGCCCCGAGTGCCGCGATGGCCTCGTTCGGGTCCTTCTGCGCCGCCGCGTCCGTGATCCGGCGCTGGGCGATGCGACCCAGGGCGGACTCGGACGGCTGCGAGGGTGCGGCGTCCGGCCACCAGGCCACGACCGGAGCGTCCGGCAGCAGGAGGCCGGTCACCAGGCTCTCCTCGTCGGTCGCGGTCTCGCCGTAGGCGCGGAGCACGATGACCTCGCTCGCCCCCGCGTCGCTGCCGACGCGGATCTGCGCGTCGAGACGGCCCGGGGACTTCGTGTCGCCCTCGTTCTTCGAGACGATGATCACGCGCATCGGGTGCTCGCGGGACGCCTCGTTCGCCGCGTTGATCGCGTCTTCCTCGTGCCCGAGGGCGGTGGAGACGATCAGGGTGAGGACGCGGCCGAGTGCGACCGCGCCACCTTCCTCGCGGATGTGGACGAGCTTCTTCTGGATCTTCGAGACCGTGGTGTTCGGCATGTCGATCTTCATGGACGCCTCCAGGTCCGGCCGTCGCGGGCGAGCAGGGCGTCGGCGGACGCCGGACCCCACGTGCCGGGACGGTACTGCTCGGGCTGGCCCTGTCCCCGCCAGAACTCCTCGATCGGGTCGAGGATCTTCCAGGACAGTTCGACCTCTTGGTGACGGGGGAACAGGGGCGGGTCGCCGAGGAGCACGTCGAGGATGAGTCGCTCGTACGCCTCGGGCGAGGCCTCGGTGAACGCGTGGCCGTAGCCGAAGTCCATCGTCACGTCGCGCACCTGGGTGCCGACGCCGGGGACCTTCGAACCGAAGCGGAGCGTGACGCCCTCGTCCGGCTGCACGCGGATGACGAGCGCGTTCTGGCCGAGGGGCGACTGCGGGATGCCGAAGACGTCCTCGGGGACGCGCTTGAACACGATCGCGATCTCGGTGACACGGCGACCGAGTCGCTTGCCGGCGCGCAGGTAGAACGGGACGCCCTGCCAGCGACGGGTCGCGATGTCGAGCTTGATGGCTGCGTAGGTCTCGGTCGTGGACTCGGGGTTCATGCCCGCTTCCTCGAGGAACCCGAGCACCTTCTCGCCGCCCTGCCACCCGCCGGCGTACTGCCCGCGGGCCGTCGCCGTGGCGAGGTCCTCCGGGAGCCGCACCGCGGAGAGCACCTTCTCCTTCTCGGCGCGGAGGTCCGACGCCTTGAACGAGACGGGCTCCTCCATCGCGGTGAGGGCGAGGAGCTGGAGCAGGTGGTTCTGGATGACGTCGCGGGCTGCGCCGATGCCGTCGTAGTACGCGGCACGTCCGGCGACGCCGATGTCCTCGGCCATCGTGATCTGCACGTGGTCCACGTAGTTCGAGTTCCAGATGGGTTCGTACATCTGGTTCGCGAACCGGAGCGTCAGGAGGTTCTGGACGGTCTCCTTGCCGAGGTAGTGGTCGATGCGGAACACGTCGTCCGGAGCGAACACGCTCTCGACGATCGCGTTCAGCTCGCGCGCGGTACGGAGGTCGGAGCCGAAGGGCTTCTCGACGACCACGCGGCTCCACGAGTCCTCGCGCTTCTCGGTCAGCCCGGACAGCTTGAGCTGCTCGGTGACCACGGGGAACATCTTCGGCGGGATGGACAGGTAGAACGCGTGGTTGCCGAGCGTCCCGCGCTCCGCGTCCAGCGTGTCGACCGTGCGCTTGAGCTCGCGGAACGCCTCTGGGTCGTCGAACGACCCCTGGACGAACCGGATGCCCTGTTCGAGCTGCCGCCAGACGGCTTCGTCGAACGGGGTGCGGGAGTGGTCCCGGACCGCGTCGTGGACGAGCTGGGAGAAGTCTTGGTCCTCCCAGTCACGTCGAGCGAACCCGACGAGGGCGAACCCCGGGGGCAGGAGCCCTCGGTTCGCCAGGTCGTAGACCGCGGGCATCAGCTTCTTGCGGGACAGGTCGCCCGTCACGCCGAAGATGATGAGGGTGCTGGGTCCCGCGATCCGGTTCAGTCGACGATCCGTCGGCAGCCGGAGCGGGTTGTGCTCCGGGGTGATTGCCACCGGTGACATGAGTCGGTGAACTCCTTCGAGAGTCAGTGGGTGACGGCGGCGGTCAGTGCTGCGGTGACAGCGGCGACGTCCGTCGTCGTGAGGGTGAGGACCGGGCGGCCGTGCTGCGCGAGGACACTCGCGTCGCCGGCGGCCTGGGCCTGGATGAGCTGGCCGAACGTGAACGAGCGGCCGGGGACGGGCAGGTCGACCGGCTCGTCGGCGACGATCTGCAGGAACACACCGTTCGCCGGACCGCCCTTGTGGTACTGGCCGGTCGAGTGCAGGAACCGAGGTCCGTAGCCGAAGGTCACGGGACGGCCGGTGCGCGCCGCGAGCGCGTCGCGCAGCGACTCGAGGGTCGGGTTCGCGGTGCGGTCGACGTAGGCCTGCACGGCCAGGTAGCCGGTCGGTCCGACCTGGTCCAGGAGGCGCGACACGGCTTCCGCGATCGTCGTCCCGACCGTCAGCCCCTCGGTCGCGCGGACGGCGGTACCGTCCTCGGTGAAGGCCGGCTCGGTCGGTGCCGGGCGGTCGTCCAGGAGGGCGCGGGCCGCGGCCTTGGCGGCCTCGACGTCGGGCTGGTCGAACGGGTCGATCCCGAGCAGCCGACCCGCGACTGCCACGGCGTACTCCCACACGAGGAGCTGACCGCCGAGCGTGCCGGTGATCTCGACCTCGCCGTCGGCGACGTGGCGCTCGTCCTCACGGGAGCCGACGAGTCGGATCACCTGGAGGTCGGGCAGTCCGGAGGTCACCTCGGGGGAGTCGACGTCGAGCACGACCGGGAGCAGCCCGCGGCCGTCCTTGACGGTCGACTCCGCGATGAGCTGCTCCACCCAGTCGCCGAAGCCGACGATGTGCGTGCCGTCCGCGACGATGCCGATCGTGGAGCGGAGGGGCGCTGTGCCACCGAGGACGGCGCCGAGCACGAGACCCGGGTTCTCGTCGATGTCGACCGAGAGGAGTGCTGAGATCGCGTCGGCCTCGTCGAGGAGCTCCGTGATGTCGGCGCCTGCGAGGCCGGACGGCACCAGCCCGAAGGCGGTCAGCGCGGAGTAGCGGCCGCCGACGGTGGGGTCGGCGGTGAAGACGCGGTACCCCGCCTCCGTCGCCTCGGCCTCGAGCGGGGAGCCCGGGTCGGTGACGACGACGATGCGGTCGGCCGGGTCGATGCCGGCGTCACGGAACGCCTGTTCGTACACACGACGCTGCGAGTCGGTCTCGAGGGTCGAACCCGACTTCGAGGACACGACGAGCACGGTGCGGTCCAGTCGGTCCTGCACCGCCGCGCGGACCTGCGCGGGGCTCGTCGAGTCGAGGACCGTGAGCGGTACGCCCGCCGTCCTGGTGATCACCTCGGGTGCGAGGGACGAGCCGCCCATGCCGGCGAGGACGACGTGGTCGATCCCCTCGGCGAGGAGCGACTCGCGCAACGCCACGATCTCGGCGACGAGCGGGCGGGAGACCGAGACGGCCTCCACCCAGCCGAGGCGCTTCGACGCCTCGGCCTCGGCGTCGGGACCCCAGAGTTCGGGGTCCTGGGCAGTGATGCCCGACGCCACCAGATCGGTGACGAGACGCGGGACCACCTGGTCGATGGCCCGCGCCGCGTCACCGCTGGCGGCGATGGAGACGGTCACTACTTGGCGCCCTCGAGTGCGTTCTTGACCGTGTCGACGAGCTCGCCCCACGAGACGTTGAACTTGTCCACGCCCTCCTTCTCGAGCAGCGCCACGACGTCGTCGTAGTCGATGCCCTGGGCGGCGAGCTGGTCGAGGACCTGCTGCGCGGCGTCGAACGAACCGGCGATCGCGTCGCCGTGGATCTCGCCGTGGTCGAACGTCGCGTCGAGCGTCTTGCCCGGCATGGTGTTGACGGTGTTCGGCGCGGCGAGCTCGGTCACGTAGAGCGTGTCGGGCAGCGACGGGTCCTTGACACCGGTCGACGCCCAGAGGGGACGCTGCGTGTTCGCGCCGGCCTCGAGCAGGCCGAGGGCACGCTCGGTGGCGAAGGCCTCGGTCCAGACCTGGTAGGCGAGCTGCGCGTTGGCGATGCCGGCCTTCGACTTGAGGGCCTTCGCCTCGTCGGTGCCGACGGCGTCGAGGCGCTTGTCGATCTCGGAGTCGACGCGCGACACGAAGAAGGACGCGACCGAGTGGATCTTCGAGAGGTCGTGGCCGGCGGCCTTGGCCTTCTCGAGACCACCGAGGTAGGCGTCGATCACGGCGCGGTAGCGCTCGAGCGAGAAGATCAGGGTGACGTTCACCGAGATGCCGGCGGCGATGACCTCGGTGATGGCCTCGAGGCCCTCGAGCGTCGCCGGGATCTTGATGAGGACGTTCTCGCGGCCGACCTTGTCGAACAGGAACTTCGCCTGCTCGATGGTCTTCTGGGTCTCGTGCGCGAGGCCCGGCTCGACCTCGATCGAGACGCGGCCGTCGAAGCCCTTGGTCTCGTCGTAGATCGGCTTGAACACGTCGGAGGCGTTCGCGACGTCCTGGGTCGTGATCTCGAAGATCGCGTCGGTGACGTCGGTGCCCGCGGCGGCGAGCTCCTTCACCTGCGCGTCGTAGCGCTCGCCCTTGGCGAGGGCCGACGCGAAGATCGTCGGGTTCGTGGTGACGCCGACGACGTTCTTCTCGGCGATGAGCTGCTCGAGCTTTCCCGTCTCGAGGAGCTCGCGGGAGAGGTCGTCGAGCCAGATGCTGACGCCGACCTCGGAGAGGGCGGCGGTGGGGGTGGTCTCAGCCATGTGTTTCTCTTCTTTCCTTCATCGACCTGGTGGTCGGGGTCCGTGGGACCGGGGGCGCGTGGCGGGGCCGAGCCGCGCCTCCCGGAAGAAGGGCCGGATCCGGCGAACCGGACCCGGCCCTCGAGGGTCAGGAAGCCGCGAGGGATTCCTTCGCGGCGGCCACGACGTGCTCCGTCGTGAAGCCGAACTCCTTGAAGAGCGTCTGGTAGTCGGCCGAGGCACCGAAGTGCTCGATCGAGACGCTGCGGCCCTTGTCGCCGACGATGTCGCGCCAGCTCATGGCGATGCCGGCCTCGACCGAGACACGGGCGGTGACGGCCTTCGGCAGGACCTGCTCGCGGTAGTTCTCCGACTGCTCGAAGAACCACTCGAGGGACGGCGCGCTCACGACGCGGGCGTTGATGCCCTCGCCCTTGAGCTGCTCGCGCGCGTCGACGGCGATCTGGACCTCGGAACCGGTCGCGATGAGGATCACGTCCGGGGTGCCGTTCGGCGCCTCGGCCAGGACGTACGCACCCTTGGCGACGTTCTTCGCCGAGGCGAAGGTGTCACCGGAGGCCTCGCCCTCGCCGCGCTCGAAGACGGGGAGGTTCTGGCGGCTCAGCGCGATGCCGGCCGGACGGTCCTTGTGCTTGAGCATCTCGAGCCAGGCGTACGCGACCTCGTTGGCGTCGGCCGGACGGACGACGTCGAGACCCGGGATCGCGCGGAGGGCGGTGAGCTGCTCGATCGGCTGGTGCGTCGGGCCGTCCTCGCCGAGGGCGATGGAGTCGTGCGTCCAGACGTAGATCGCCGGCGCCTTCATGAGCGCGGCGAGACGGACCGCCGGGCGCATGTAGTCGCTGAAGATGAGGAAGGTGCCGCCGAACGGGCGGGTGTTCCCGTGCAGGACGATCCCGTTGAGGATCGAGCCCATCGCGTGCTCGCGGATGCCGAAGTGCAGCACGCGACCGTGCGGGTCGGTGCTCCAGGTCTTCGTCGACGCCTCGGCCGGGCCGAAGGACTTCGCGCCCTCGATCGTGGTGAGGTTCGACTCGGCGAGGTCCGCCGAACCGCCCCAGAACTCGGGCATCAGCGGCGCGATGGCGTTGATGACCTTGCCGGAAGCGGCGCGGGTCGAGACGGCCTTCTCGGTCGGGAACACCGGGAGGGCTTCTTCGAGGCCCTCGGGCAGCTCGCCGGCGTTGATGCGGTCGAGGATCGCCTTCTTCTCCGGGTTGGCCGCGGCCCACGCGTCGAAGGTCGTGTTCCACTCGGCGTGCTCGGCCTGGCCCTTGGCGACGGCACCGCGGGTGTACTCGAGCACCTCGGGGTCGACGTGGAAGGTCTGCTCCGGGTCGAAGCCGAGGACCTCCTTGAGGCCCTTGAGCTCGTCGGCACCCAGCGCCGAACCGTGGATCTTGCCGGAGTTCTGCTTGGTCGGCGACGGCCAGCCGATGATCGTCTTGAGGACGATGAGCGACGGCTTGGTCGTCTCGGCCTTGGCGGCCTCGACCGCGCGGTAGAGCTCCTCGACGTCCTCGGAGTACTCGCCGGTCTTCTTCCAGTCGACGTGCTGGACGTGCCAGCCGAGCGCCTCGTAGCGGGCGGCGACGTCCTCGGAGAACGCGATGTCGGTGTCGTCCTCGATCGAGATCTGGTTCGAGTCGTAGAAGACGACCAGGCGACCGAGCTGCTGGCGGCCGGCGAGGCTCGCGGCCTCGTTCGTGACGCCTTCCTGCATGTCGCCGTCACCGGCGATGACGTAGGTGAAGTGGTCGAACGGCGACTCGCCGTCGGCGGTCTCCGGGTCGAACAGGCCGCGCTCGAAGCGCTGCGCGTAGCCGAAGCCCACGGCCGAGGCGAGGCCCTGGCCGAGCGGACCGGTGGTGATCTCGACACCGTCGGTGTGGCCGTACTCGGGGTGACCCGGCGTCTTCGAACCCCACTTGCGGAGGTGCTGGAGGTCCTCGAGCTCGAGACCGTAGCCGTGCAGGTAGAACTGCACGTACTGGAGGATCGAGGCGTGACCGGCGGAGAGGATGAAGCGGTCGCGGCCGATCCAGGTGGAGTCGCTCGGGTCGCGACGCATCACCTTCTGGAAGAGGAGGTGGGCGAGCGGCGCGAGGCTCATCGCGGTGCCGGGGTGACCGTTGCCGGCGGCCTCGACCGAGTCGGCGGCGAGTACGCGGGCCGTGTCGACGGCCTTCCGGTCGATGGCGTCCCAGGTGAATTCAGCCACTTGGATGTTGACCCTTCTTGATGCGACATGTGCGAGGGCTCGTGCCATCGCACGGACATGATCGCCATCCCGGGGCCTTCGTCGGGTCGCCGTCTCGCGGCGGCCGACCGGCTCTTCGCGGCCGACGTCATCGGGGCACGCACTGCGGGAGGGCGACTCCAGCATAGTGACCATGCACTCAGAAGGGGTTCAGGTGACGTCGGTTGTTCACTCGTCGTCAGGGGGACCCGCCGTCGGCCGGGCGTGTCGGTGGGTGACTTCGGTCCGGATGGCGGGGCGGGGCATCATCGCGGCGCCTCGATCACGTAAACTGTCCGGGACCCGTGCACATTCCGGGTCGACGCACGCCCCGACGACGACGGAGCCGTCCACCGAGCGTGTGAGCTGACGCGAACAGACTGAGGTTCCCTTGCCGACTGCCACCGTGACCCGGCCCGACACCGATCGACCCCGCTCGACGCTGTCGCGCAAGGTGCGTGCCTACGTCTCGTTGACGAAGCCGCGGGTCATGGAACTGCTGCTCGTCACCACGGCGCCGACGATGTTCCTCGCCGAGCGCGGGGTGCCCGACCTCTGGCTCGTGCTCTGGACGATGCTCGGCGGCGCGATGTCGGCGGGGTCCGCCTCGGCCTTCAACTGCTACATCGACCGTGACATCGACCGTCTGATGAAGCGCACGAGCACGCGTCCGCTCGTCACCGGCGAGCTGTCCGACCGTGAAGCGCTCGTCTTCTCGTGGGTGCTCGCGGTCGCGTCGACCGCGGTCCTCGGGTTCCTCGTCAACTGGCTCGCGGCAGCGCTGAGCGTCATCGCGATCCTCATCTACGTGTTCGTCTACACGCTGTGGCTCAAGCGCCGCACGCCGCAGAACATCGTCTGGGGCGGTTCGGCCGGCTGCATGCCCGTGCTGATCGGCTGGGCGGGCGTCACCGGATCGCTGAGCTGGGCGCCGGTCATCCTGTTCATGGTGATCTTCCTCTGGACGCCGCCGCACTATTGGCCGCTGTCGATGAAGTACCGCGACGACTACGACGCCGCAGACGTGCCGATGCTCGCGGTCGTCCGCGGTCGCACGGTCGTGGGGCTCCAGGTCGTGCTCTACGCGTGGGCGACGCTCGTCTGCTCGCTCCTGCTCATCCCGGTCGCGCACATGGGGCCGCTCTACACGGTCGTCGCTCTGGCGGGCGGCATCTGGTTCGTCGTCGAGTCCCACCGGCTGTACTCGCGGGCGATCCAGCACGTGGAGCACGTGCAGCCGATGCGCGTCTTCCACAGCTCGATCACGTACCTGACGCTGCTGTTCATCGCCGTGGGCATCGACCCGCTGCTGCCGCAGGTGTTCACCTTCTAGCGCGGTCGGCGCGGGCGCGGGGCGCGGGCCGGCAGGCGCGGGCCGTCGCGGTCGCGGTCAGGTTCGCGGTCGCGAGGGCGGGGCGGACTCGATGCGACACCACCGCTGTCGTACGACGTCGACGTTGTCGACGGTTGCGGCCGCGGGCTTTCGCGCCGGGGTCAGAGCGACAAAGCCGCTGTCGTACGACGTCGACGTTGTCGATGGTTGCGGCCGCGGGCTTTCGCGCCGGGGTCAGAGCGACAAAGCCGCTGTCGTGCGACGTTGACGTTGTCGATGGTTGCGGCCGCGGGCTTTCGCGCCGGGGTCAGAGCGACAAAGCCGCTGTCGTGCGACGTCGACGTTGTCGGTGGTTGCAGGCGCGGACGGTCGCGGGGAGTGGTCGCGGGGCGGACTCGGAGCGACAAGACCGTTGTCGTACGACGTCGACGTTGTCGATGGTTGCGTCCGCGGGCTTTCGCGCCCGCGTCGGTGCGACGACACCGCTGTCGAACGACGTCGACGATGTCGTTCCGGCACGCCCGCACCGACCCGGCAGCACGCACGACGCAACGCGCGGCCCTCGACGCGACCACCCACGGGACTCGAGGCGCGGTGCGGGCCCACGCCGCGCCTCCAGTCCGTCAGATGGTTGCGGCGGAACGCGTCAGCCCGCGATCGGCTCCCGGACGGCGTCGCGGCCGGCGGTGCCCCGCGTCGAGAGCGTCACGACCGTGGTGGCACCGACGAGCAGCCCCGCGAGGACCATGTGCGTCCCCACCAGGCCGACCGGCAGCCCTGTGCGCGCCTGGGTGAGCCCGACCGCGATCTGGACGAACTCGACGACGAGGAGCAGCAGCGCCCACTTGCTCGACAGACGCAGGCGCACCGCGCCGACGACGAGGACGAGGGTCAGGGCGAACAGGACGTAGGCGGGGACCGCGTGCAGGTGCTCCATGACGGCGGGGTCGAAGCCCGTACGGTGCAGGCGGCCGCCGTCGACCCGCTTGTCGGCGCCGGCGTGCGGGCCGCTGCCCGTGGTGAGGATGCCGACGAGCACGGTGACGACGACCGCGGCGATGGTGCCGCGCACGACACCGGTGTACCAGCCGGGGACGAGTCGTTCGGCGGTGCGCGGACCGCGCATCGCGCGGTAGACGAGTGCGGCGGTCACCGCGGTGAGCGCGGCGGAGACGACGAAGTGCAGGCCGACGACGAACGGGTTCAGGTTCGACCAGACGCTCATGCCGCCGATCACGGCCTGCACCGGGATGGCCACACCCTGGGCGAACGCGAGCCAGAACAGCTCGGGACGGGTGCGGCGCATCCGGACGACGAGCAGGAACATCGCGATGGCGACGACGACCAGCACGAAGGTGAGGAGTCGGTTGCCGAACTCGATGACGCCGTGGATGCCCATCTCGGGCGTGGAGACGAGGGAGTCCGCCGTGCACTTGGGCCAGGTCGGGCACCCGAGTCCGGAGGCGGTGAGTCGCACGAGGCCGCCCGTGCCGATCAGGATCACCTCGACGACGAACGACGCCCAGGCGAGGACGACGACCCGCTGGTCGACGACACGGGGGAGCGACCACCACCGCGCGGGGCGGACGTCCTGGTCGACGGGTGATGCGACGCGAGTCACGAGCGTGGTGCCTTCCTGTTGTTCCGTGCAGCGAACCTGTAGGATCGGAGGGTTCAGCAGCAGTCAAGTCTAGGCAGGCGCCGGCTCCGAATGGTCCGAGATCGCCGTCCACACCCAGGACTGCGTGGAACCATCGACGTTGCGAGGGAGCAGCACCGTGTCCGCCGTGTCGGCGGTTCGCGGTGGAATGGCGTCCAGACGCCACGGGTTGACACCCGCACACGCTGCCGCGAGAAGGAAACGAGGAGACCATGTCCGACGTGCTCATCGACCGTCCCGAGCTCGAAGGGCTCGGCCAATACGAGTTCGGCTGGTCCGACTCCGACTCGGCCGGCGCCTCCGCTCGTCGCGGCATCTCGGAAGAGGTCGTGACCGACATCTCGAACCTCAAGAGCGAACCCGAGTGGATGCTCAAGAACCGTCTCAAGGGGCTCCAGCTGTTCGGCCGCAAGCCGATGCCGACGTGGGGTGCCGACCTGTCGGGCATCGACTTCGACAACATCAAGTACTTCGTGCGCTCCACCGAGAAGCAGGCGCAGTCGTGGGAGGACCTCCCCGAGGACATCCGCGAGACCTACGAGAAGCTCGGCATCCCCGAGGCCGAGCGCCAGCGGCTCGTCGCCGGCGTCGCCGCGCAGTACGAGTCCGAGGTCGTGTACCACCAGATCCGTGAGGACCTCGAGGCGCAGGGCGTCATCTTCATGGACACCGACACGGCGCTCCGCGAGCACCCCGACATCTTCGAGGAGTACTTCGGCACCGTGATCCCGGCCGGCGACAACAAGTTCGCCGCGCTGAACACGGCCGTGTGGTCCGGTGGCTCGTTCGTCTACGTCCCGAAGGGCGTGCACGTGGAGATCCCGCTGCAGGCCTACTTCCGGATCAACACCGAGAACATGGGCCAGTTCGAGCGGACGCTGATCATCGCGGACGAGGACTCCTACGTCCACTACATCGAGGGCTGCACCGCTCCGATCTACAAGTCGGACTCCCTGCACTCGGCCGTCGTCGAGATCATCGTGAAGAAGAACGCCCGCGTGCGCTACACGACGATCCAGAACTGGTCGAACAACGTCTACAACCTCGTCACCAAGCGTGCGATCGCGCACGAGGGCGCGACGATGGAGTGGATCGACGGCAACATCGGCTCCAAGGTGACGATGAAGTACCCGTCGATCTACCTCGCCGGTGAGCACGCCAAGGGCGAGACGCTCTCCGTCGCCTTCGCCGGCCCCGGCCAGCACCAGGACGCCGGCGCGAAGATGATCCACATGGCGCCGTACACGACGTCCTCGATCGTCTCGAAGTCGATCGCCCGCGGCGGCGGTCGCGCGGGGTACCGCGGCGAGGTCCGGGTGGACCCGAATGCGCACCACGCGGCGAACACCGTGCGGTGCGACGCGCTGCTCGTCGACACGGTCAGCCGGAGCGACACCTACCCGGCGATCGACATCCGCGTGGACGACGTCCAGCTCGGGCACGAAGCCACTGTCTCCCGTGTGAGCGAGGAGCAGCTGTTCTACCTCATGTCGCGCGGCATGCCCGAGGACGAGGCGATGGCCATGATCGTCCGTGGTTTCATCGAGCCGATCGCCCGTGAGCTCCCGATGGAGTACGCACTCGAACTCAACAAGCTCATCGAGATGAGCATGGAAGGATCCGTCGGCTAGATGTCCAGCACCACCCCTCCCCACATCGACCAGCCGATCGAGCCCGCTGCCGCTGCGCAGGGCGGCACCCAGCACGGTGCCGGAGCGCACTCCGACGGCGGCTGGGACACACCCGGCGCGAAGGTGCCGGTCCAGACGCGGTCGGAGCGTCCGCAGTCCGGCGACATCGACGCCTTCCCGACGGTGACCGGCCGCGAGGTCAACTGGAAGTTCGCACCCCTCGCGAAGCTCCAGCCACTGCTCGACGGCGGTCTCGACGGATCCGCCTACCCGTTCCTCGCCCGGCAGTCCGACGGCGCCGACGTCGAGTGGGGTCGCAGCGACGACCCGCGCGTCGGCACGGCCGGCCTCCCCGAGGACCGTGCGGCTGCGGCAGCCTGGACCGCTCGTGATGCCGTCCTCGCCGTCACGGTCAAGGCGACCGAGGCCCACGAGTTCATCACGATCACGCGATCGGACTTCGGCACGCAGCCCCGCGCCGCGCACACGGTCGTCACGGCCGAGGCGCACGCGCAGGGCATCGTGGTGCTGGACAACCGCGGTTCTGCGCTCCTCAGCGAGAACGTCGAGATCGTGGTCCGCGACGGCGCCCGCCTGACCGTCGTCAGCCTGCAGGACTGGGACGACGACGCCGTCCACGTGTCGACCCACTTCGCCGAGGTCGGCCGCGACGCCTTCCTCAAGCACGTCGTGGTCTCGCTCGGCGGCGACGTCGTCCGGGTCAACCCGTCGACGCACCTCGGCGCGCAGGGTGCCGACACCGAGATGTACGGCGTCTACTTCGCCGATGCCGGGCAGTACATCGAGCAGCAGGTCTACGTGAACCACGACGCGCCGAACACGCGCGGCCGGGTCAACTACAAGGGCGCGCTGCAGGGCCAGGGCGCGCACACGGTCTGGATCGGCGACGTGCTCATCGGCCGCACCGGTGACGGCACCGACTCGTACGAGCAGAACCGCAACCTCGTCCTCACGGACGGCACGCGCGCGGACAGCATCCCGAACCTCGAGATCGAGACGGGCAACATCGAGGGTGCCGGCCACGCGAGTGCGACCGGTCGTTTCGACGACGAGCAGCTGTTCTACCTCCAGTCCCGCGGCATCCCCGAGGAAGAAGCCCGTCGTCTCGTCGTGCTCGGCTTCCTCGTCGAGGTCATCCAGAAGATCGGCGCGCCCGAGCTCGAGGAACGCCTCATCGCCGCCGTCGAGCAGGAGCTCGCCGAAGGTCGCTCGGTCATCGCCGAAGCCGCGCCGGAGGCCTCCGCCTGATGTCGACGAAGGTCTGTGCCGAGGCGGACATCCAGGTGGACAGCCCGATGCGCGTCGTGGTCGACGGCACCGCGGTCGCCATCGTCAAGGACTCCGCGGGCACGGTGCACGCCATCGGCGACACCTGCACGCACGGGGACATCTCCCTCGCCGAAGGCTTCGTCGAGGGCGACACGCTCGAGTGCTGGGCGCACGGATCCCGCTTCTCCTTGGCCACGGGCAAGCCGCAGAACTTCCCGGCCTACGAGCCCGTCCCGGTCTTCCGGGTGGAGGTCCGCGACGGCGAGGTCTACGTCGACGTGCACGACCCCGTCCCGGTCGACTGACACCGTCCCGGCCGACCCCGCTCCCACTCACTTCCCGCGGCTGACGCCGCACACCAGCTGCAACCGAAGGAACGCAATGTCCACTCTCGAAATCCGCGACCTGCAGGTCTCGATCGACACCGACCAGGGTGTCAAGGAGATCCTCAAGGGCGTCGACCTCACCATCAACGAGGGCGAGATCCACGCGATCATGGGGCCGAACGGCTCGGGCAAGTCCACCCTCGCGTACACGATCGCCGGCCACCCCCGGTACAACGTCGTCGGTGGCTCGATCACGCTCGACGGCGAGGACGTCCTCGCGATGAGCGTCGACGAGCGTGCCCGTGCCGGCATGTTCCTCGCCATGCAGTACCCGGTGGAGATCCCCGGCGTGACGGTGTCGAACTTCCTGCGCACCGCGAAGACCGCCATCGACGGCGAGGCGCCCGCCCTGCGCGGCTGGGTGAAGGACCTCCGTCAGTCGATGGCCGACCTCAAGATGGACAGCTCGTTCGCCGAGCGCAACGTCAACGAGGGCTTCTCCGGTGGCGAGAAGAAGCGCCACGAGATCATGCAGCTCGAGCTCCTCAAGCCGAAGTTCGCCGTGCTCGACGAGACCGACTCCGGCCTCGACGTCGACGCGCTGAAGATCGTCTCCGAGGGCGTCAACCGCGCCAAGGCCGCCACCGGCCTGGGCGTGCTGCTCATCACGCACTACACGCGCATCCTCCGCTACATCAAGCCGGACTTCGTGCACGTGTTCGTCGCGGGCAAGGTCGCCGAGCAGGGCGGCCCGGAGCTCGCCGAGCGCCTCGAGAACGAGGGCTACGACCGCTACGTGCAGGCCGCAGCCGCAGCGGCGGGCAACTGATGATCACCGCACTCGCACCGGAGAAGTTCGACGAGGTCGTCGAGGGCCTGAAGGAGGTCCAGGACCCGGAACTCGGCGTGAACATCGTTGACCTGGGTCTGATCTACGACCTCGCCATGGACGACGAGGCGAACGCGCTCGTGATCAGCATGACGCTGACGAGCGCGGGCTGCCCCCTGACCGACGTGATCGAGGGTGACACCGCCAACGCGCTCGACGGCATCGTCGACGCGTTCCGCATCAACTGGGTCTGGATGCCGCCGTGGGGTCCGGAGCGGATCACCGACGACGGGCGCGAGATGATGCGCGCGCTCGGGTTCTCGATCTAGTCGCGACCACCTGACGGACGGGAGGCG
>NZ_JAUZED010000085.1 GCF_030705415.1 Curtobacterium sp. A7_M15
CGACGGTCGTCGCGCTCGGGGTGTCGAGTGCCGTGCAGCCCTTCGCCGGTCGGGTCACGTCGGTCCTGTGGGCGCGCGGGCTGCTGTCCGCGGTCGCACTCATGACCGCGGGCCTCGCCCTCGGCGGCGTGGCGGGGCCGCTGCAGTCCGTGGCGGTCGGGCGCGGGTCGGCAGTGTGCGAGGTTCCGCGCTCCGTGGGACCCGCGCGGCCCCACACGCCGCTCGGAACCTCGCACAGTGCAGGCGCGGGGTCGCACGGTGCGAGGGGGCGTGTCAGAGGCGGCGCGTCCGCGGCGTCGGCGGCGGCGGGACGGGCTTCGCGGCGACGACGTCGGCGAGCGCCACCTCGACCGGACCGCGGCGTGTGTCGATCGTCACCGACGACGAGTTCCGAGCGACGAGCACCCCGAGGGCGTCCCGTGCCCCTGCGCCGTCGTGCGCACGGATCACCAGCCGGTCCCCGATCGCTGCGTCACGGAGCACCCCGAGCGCGAGCGCCCGGGCGATCGCGTCCTGTCCCGTGCCGTCCACATCCGTCAGCGTAGGGCGCGCCTAGAGTGTGGGGATGGCCAAGGCACGCGTGGACAGCTGGATCTGGGCGGTGCGGATCACGAAGACCCGCTCCGCCGCGACCGCCGCGTGCAAGGCCGGCCACGTCCGGGTGAACGGGGAGCGTGCGAAGCCCGCGCAGCCGATCGGTCCGGGGGACGAGGTCCGGGTGCGGCAGAACGGGTTCGACCGGATCGTCGTCGTCACGGGGATCATCCTCAAGCGGACGAGTGCTCCCGAGGCCGCGAAGCACTACGAGGACAGGACCCCGCCGAGGCTCCCGAAGGAGGAGGCCGGGTTCGTGCCGATGCGCGACCGGGGTGCCGGACGCCCGAGCAAGCGGGAGCGCCGCGACCTCGAGAAGCTCCGCGGCTACTGACGATCCCGCTTCCCGAAGGGATCGAGGACGACCTCGAACTCGGGGTCGCCCGCCCACGCGATCGTGACCGGCTGACCGGTCCACCGAGCCTCGAGGCGGCCGTCGTCGTCATCGTCGAAGCCGCGGAGCGCTCGACCACTCGGCACACGCTCGATCGCGACGCGCCCGCCCGGGCCGACGGCGTAGAGCTCGACGACGCGGCCCCGGACGGCCTGGTTCGGCACGGTGTCGTGTCGGATCTCCTCGAACCGCCGCGCACCGTCGGCCGACACCACCCCGTACTCGACGACGTCGCCGATCTCGACGGGGAGTCCGCAGCACATGTGCTCCCAGCCTCCGACGAGGACCACGATCGGCTCCGGCATCAGACGAAGCGGACGGTCTGCTGCAGGCGGTCGCGGACCTCGAACACGTCGACCCGCCCCTCGGGCGACCAGACGCCGTTCAGCACCTGGCCGAGCGCGCTGCGGCGGACCACCAGGGCGGTGGGCTTCCGGGGTGAGCCGACGAGCTCGACGTCCTCGTCCACCGCGGAGTCGGGCACCACGAGCAGTCGGCCGGTGAAGCGCACCCGGGTCTGCTTCTGCACCGCGCGGGCGGCCCGGACGAGCTCCTTGACGGGACGCTCCCCCGGCGCGAGCGTCTCACCGACGATCTCACCGTGCTCGACGCGCACGGGAGCGCCCCAGTCGATCGACTCCACGGCCCACAGGCCGCTCGGCGTGAGGACGGCGTGGTCGAGCTTGCCCTCGGCGCCGGCGTCGAGGTCGTGCCAGACGGTGACGCCGATGCCCATCTCGGACACGATCGACGCGGTCGCCTCCTCCGCGAGCGCCTCGGCCAGCAGGCGTCGGATGTGTCGGGGGGCGGAGCGGATCAGCGTGGGGTCGTACGGGTCCTCGATGGGGTCCCCGAGGCCGACCCACTCGCGCTCGGCCTGCAGGAAGACCTCGCGCGACCGTCCGCCGGGGTGTCCGTGGGAGCGGGCCCGCGGACGTGTGTCGCGACGCGCTGTCGGGGGTGCGTACGCGTCGCGACCGGCGGCGTGGGCCCAGGCGGAGGAACCGGACGGCCCGGACGCGCGCTGCCCGCTGCCACGCTGCGATCCGGCGTCGTAGGCCCGCCGTGCGGCGGGGGTACCGATGCGTTCCCAGGCGACCTGCACCTGGCGGAACCGCCGGGCGTCGCCGCCGAGGTCGGGGTGGGACTCGCGGGCGGCGCGGCGGTAGGCGCGGCGGAGTTCCTCGTCGTCGGCGGACGCGGGGACGCCGAGGACTTCGTACGGGGTGGCGTCGGCCGGGCTGTCGGTCATGGCCCTGCGACATTACCCGAGGGAGCGTCGGAGTCCGCCGCGTGGCTGCTGGGTGCTGCCTGGAGGAACGGGTCGGGCCCGGTACGTCGGCACCGGGTCCGCGACGAGGCACCTGGCGATCGACCGGTGCGGTGTCGCGGACGGCGTGCGGGACAGGGTGGTCAGGCGACGGCGAAGCTGACGGGGGCCGCGAGGAACGCGCCGTACCGCTCGGCGGCGGCCCCGAGTGCGCGGACCGCAGCGCCGTCGAGCGGCGCGAAGGGTGTGACGCTGACCCGGACGTCGCGGGTGCGTTCGGTGCGGGTCCAGGTGCCGACGACCCGACCCCGCACGACGGCCATCGGCAGGAACATGCCGTTGCCACCGGGGACGACGCGGTCGGCGTGCACTGGGTCGAGCTGGACGGAGCGGTCCGCGTAGCCGAGGAGGTACTCGTCGAACCCGGGCAGGAGGTGTCCCGTCTGCACTCCCCCGGGGCTGGGCCGGTCGGCGAGGGCGAGGAGTCCGTCGCCGAGGTCCTCCACGGCGTCACCGACCACCGATCGCGCACGTCTGACGTCGCCGAGCGGCAGCTTCGTCCACGCGGCGGTGTCGGCCTCGGTCGCCGGCCCGCGGCCGCGCAGGTGACCGCTGAGCACCCGACCCAGGGCCTCGTCGCGGTCCGGCAGCGGGAAGGCGGCCGGAGCCCACTCGTCGAGGAGCACGAGCTCCTGGCCGACGCGGGCGGTGGGTCCCCAGGCGACCATGCCCTCGAGGGCGAGGCGGAGCAGCACGTGGTACCCGCGCCCGCCGGTCGGGTCGATGCCGGCGGCCCGGTGGACGGCGAAGAGGTCGTCGCGCGCGAGCGACCGGCCGCCGGACAGTGCGTCGACCGTGGCGTCACGGGCGGTGGCGAGGACGGCGTCGTCGATCCCGAGCTCGGCAGCGCGTCGGGCGATGGAGCGGATGGTCCGCTCGGCCGTGAGGGAGAGCAGCAGTCGGAGGTCGTCGGGGCGCATCGCGTGCAGGGTCCCCCGCATCGGCCACGACCGGACGACGTCACCGCGGTCGAACGCCGCGCGGACGTCGTCGCGGGTCGATCCCGGCGCGCGGACGCCGACGGCCCACGTCACCTGCCCGAGGTCCTGTCCCTGGACCGCGAGCATGCGCTCCACCACCGCGGTCGGTCCGGCTCCGGGTACCGCGATGCCCTGGGCGGCGAGGCGCATCGCGCGCAGCTGGGCCGGCGTGGTCGTCATGGCACCAGCATGGCGGCAAGGGTCAGGCGACGGCGGCGGTGATGTCGTCCGCGTGCTGCTCGATGTACGCCACGTCGGCCCGGTAGAGGTCCGCGTGACCGTGCTGCAGGTCGCTGACGAACTTCGGGTTCCCGGCCGCCGCCTCGGTCTCCATTGTGGTGACCAGCGCGACGAGGGAGCTGAGCATCGTCTCGGTGAGGACCGCGCGCGATCGGGCGTCCAACTCGTAGGCGCGGCAGAACTCGGCGGCACGGTCGAGCCGCTCGTCGAGGGACCGCGCGGTCGACCCTTCGACGGCCCCGGTGGTGAACGGTGCGAACCGGTACACGGCGCTGGCGACGTCCCACACGCGGGGCCCGGGGTGCGCGGTGTCGAAGTCGATGAGTCCGACCGCGGCGATCCCGTCGTAGACGCAGTTGTACGGGGCGAAGTCGCCGTGCACGATCGTCTCGGCGGGGTACCGCTCCGCCTGGGACCACACGTCGTGGTCGTCGTCACGCGGGAACGTGGCGGCGGCGTCGTGGTAGTGCCGGAGCAGGCGAGCGGTCGTGACGAGGGCGGCCTCGCTCGCGACGTCGGCCGTCCAGGGGTACTCCCCCGCCGCGCCGGGGACGAACGAGACGGTCTCGAGCGTCTGCCCGAGCTCGATCGGTTCCGGTGCCGCGACGAACCCCTGTTCGTGCAGGTGTGCGAGCAGCCGGTGCACGGTTCGCGTCCACGGCCCTGCCGGGCGGTGCACGCGATCGTCGGCTCTGGTGATCCGCTCCATCGGAACCTCCTGTTGTACGTCTCCGTTGACGTGGTGGTCCAGCGTATCGGGCGCTCCCCGTGGGTGTACCGGTCCACGTGTGAACAGCGCGTGACAGGACTGCATGCACCGTTGCATGCAAGGAGTAGGATCGATGATCGTGAGCACTCCGAGCACGGGAACCACCGCCCAGGCCGCGTCGGACCGGGCCTACGACCACGTGAAGCGTCTGATCATCCGCGGCGACCTGTCCGGCGGGACCGCGATCAGCGAGAACGCGCTCTGTCAGGAGATCGGCGTGTCCCGGACACCCGTGCACGAGGCGTTCCTGCGTCTCGCCGCCGAGGACCTGCTCACCCTCGAGGCCCGGAAGGGCGCCGTAGTCCGACCGATGTCCCCGAGCGAGGCGGCCGACGTGCTCGAGATGCGGGAGGCGATCGAGTCGACCGCGGCGACCCGCGTCGTCACCGACGGCCGCGTGGCGGACGTCACCCCGTTCCTCCAGGCCCTCCTCGCGGACCAGGAGCAGGCGGTCGCAACCGGCGACGTCGACCGGTTCATCGAGGTCGACGCGGAGTTCCACGGAGCCGTCATCGGCGCGTCGCGGAACGCGATCGCCGTCATGTTCGCCCGGACCCTGCGCGACCGGCAGCAGCGGCTGCGGCACCACCTGATGCGGCTCCAGCCCTCCCAGTTGCAGGCGTCCCTCGAGGACCACCGGGCGCTGGCCGCCGCGCTCGATGCCGGCGACGCCGCGCGCTACGCCGAGGTCCTCCGCGCCCACGTCGCGTCCCACCGGGGTGCCCTGTGAGCGCGACCACCGGCTCGATCGCGGTCCCGAGCACGCGTGTCCTGCCGTGGGTCGCGGTGTGGGGCGCGGTGTTCGTGTGCTCGTGGGGCGGCAACCAGTTCTCCCCGCTGCTGCTGATGTACGAGGAGCGGGCGCACTACTCGTCGCTGCTCGTCAACGTCTTCCTCGGCGTCTACGTGCTCGGGCTCGCGCCGGCGCTCCTCGTCGCCGGCTCGCTGTCCGACCGCCACGGCCGACGCCCGCTCATGCTCGCCGGGATCGCCTCGGCCGTCCTCGGGAGCGGACTGCTGGCCTTCGGGCCGCTCGGCGCAGGGTTCCTGATGGCCGGGCGCCTGTTCTCCGGCGTCACCGTCGGGATCGCGATGGCGGTCGGCAACAGCTGGGTGAAGGAGCTCTCACAGGGACGCTTCGACCCGTCGGCCGACGCCGGGTCCGGGGCGCGCCGGGCGTCGCTGGCGTTCACCCTCGGGTCGGCGTCCGGCGCCCTCGTCGCCGGCCTCATCGCGCAGTGGGGCCCGATCCCCGAGGTCCTGCCCTTCCTCGTGCACATCTGCGTCGCGGTCCCGTTCGCCGTGATCGTCTGGCGGACGCCGGAGACGAGCCGCTCCGGAGGGCTGCCGGGTCCCTGGTGGAGGCAGCTCGCCGTGCCGAGCGCCGGGCACCGCCGGTTCACCCGGGTCGTGCTCGTCGCCGCGCCGTGGATCTTCGGGTCCGCAGCGATCGGGTACGGGTACCTGCCGACGAAGCTCGCCGGGGCGACCGGCACGTGGGGGCTCGTGTTCGCCACCGCCGCGACGGTCGTCGCGCTCGGGGTGTCGAGTGCCGTGCAGCCCTTCGCCGGTCGGGTCACGTCGGTCCTGTCGGCGCGCGGGCTGCTGTCCGCGGTCGCACTCATGACCGCGGGCATCGCCGTCGTCGTCGTGGCGGTCCAGCTGCAGTCCGTGGCGGTCGGGCTCGTGGCGAACGTGGTGATCGGCCTCGGCATCGGGTTGGCGCTCGTGTCGAGCCTGCTCGAGGTCCAGCGGATCGCGGGGACACGCGACCTGGCCGGTCTGACGGGGGTGTTCTACGCCGCGGCGTACGCCGGGTTCCTCGCGCCGGCGGTGATCGCCGCGGTGGCGAACGTCGTCGCGGTGCCGACGATCCTGTGGGTGGTCGTCGGGCTCGGGGCGCTGTCGTGGGTGGCGATCCTGGTGTCGTCGAGGAAGCACATCCCGGCGTAGCGCGGGCGGGCGCGAGGCGCGCTCCGCAGTGTGCGAGGTGCCGCGCTGTGTGCGGGGTAGATCGGGTCCCACCGGCCGCGGAACCTCGCACACTGCGGCACGACGGTCGGGCGCACGACGGGCGCGCGGCCCGGTGTCAGAACTGGTCGCGGAGCCAGGCGGGGCCGTGCGTCGCGGCGCCGAACTCCTCGACCCGTGCACGGAGCTCGCGGTCGGCGGTCACCACGACGACCGGGGCGTGCCCGGAGTCCACCGCGGTCCGAGCGGCCTCGACGATCGCGTTGTCTCCCGATCCGGGCGCGCGGACGACGTCGAGTGAGCCGAAACGGTCGGATCGGTGGTGCGCACCCGACGTCTTCTGCTCACCGAACGACCCAGCCGGAGCGGCCTGCCCGCCGGACGGGACCGAGCCACCACGCGCCGCGCCCTCGAGCACCACGGTCCACCGCGGCCACCACCGGTCGAACGGCAGGTCCAGGACCGACGCCGGCATCCCCGCCTCGGCGAGCGCCCCCACCGACCCGAGCAGCCGCGAGGCAGCCGCCTGCCGGTCCTTCCACCACCCGTCCGGCACACTGCCCACGACGTTCGCCGCGTCCACGACGACGTGCGGCGTCGTCTCGATCCGCGCCCGCAGCGCCGGCCACGACGCCCCGAACCCGGGGTGGAGCGGCAGGTCCTCGACGTCGCCGACGGGCACCCAGGCCAGTTCGAGGCTCTCGCGGTCCGCGATCACCGGTTCGAAGGGCCGGGAGGCGCGACCCACCACCGTCGTGTACGTCCAGAACCCGAGGTCCAACACGGAGGTGTGCCGCAGGTCCACGCCGTCCAGGGGCACGCCGGCTTCCTCGGCGGACTCGCGGAGCGCCCCGGTCACGGCGTCCTCGCCGAGGTGACGTGCTCCGCCGGGGATCCCCCAGGTCCCGCCGTGGTGGCTCCACTCGACGCGGTGCTGCAGGAGCACGCGGCCGGAGCCGTCGTCGACGAGGAGTCCGGCAGCGCCGAAGCGCCCCCATGCCTTGGTGCCGTCGGGGCCGACCGCCCAGGCGTCGCCGGGGTCGCGGGGGCCGGGAGGAGGCCCGGGAGGCGTGGTGTCTGGCACCCGTCAACCCTGTCACACGCGGCCCGTCATGTGACCGGAGACGTCGGCGCAGCTCGTGTACGGTGTCGGTCGAGACACGGGGTGCCGCAACCAGCGGCTGAGATCACACCCGTCGAACCTGCTCGAGCTCGTACTCGCGAAGGGATCGTCCATGCACACTGCTGCGCCCGAACACGACTGGGCCCGTCGGACCGCCGAACTCCTCGAGGCCGTCCGCGCCCGGAGCCCGCTGGTGCACTGCATCACGAACACCGTGGTGCAGAACGTCACCGCGAACGCGCTGCTCGCGCTCGGTGCCTCGGCCGCGATGGTCGACGTCGTCACCGAGGCCGGCCCGTTCGCCCGCGTCGCCGACGCCCTCCTGGTGAACACCGGCACGCCCCACGCGGAACCCCGGGCCGCGTCGCTCGAAGCGGCGTCGGCGGCGGTCGAGGCGGGGACGCCGTGGGTGCTCGACCCGGTCGCCGTCGGCACCCTGCCGGTGCGGACGGCCCTCGCCCGCGACCTGCTGGCGCTCGGTCCGACGGTGCTGCGGGGCAACGCCTCCGAGGTGCTCGCCGTGCTCGGCGCCTCGGACGGCGGTCGCGGCGTGGACAGCACGGTCGGCACCGACGACGCTCGGGGAGCTGCGGTCGCCGCCGTGTCCGGCCCGAGCGGGTCGAGCGGACGCGTGGCCGCGGTGGCCGTGTCGGGTCCGGTCGACCTGGTGGTCGCGCCGGGCATCGGTGCGGTGCGGGTCGCGAACGGCACGGAGTTGCTCACGCGGATCACCGGCGGCGGGTGTGCGCTCGGTGCCGTCGTCGCCGCGTTCACCGCCGTCTCCCCCGACGACCCCGGGGCGGCAGCCGTCGCCGCGACCGCGGTGCACACGGTCGCGGCCGAGCTCGCCGCACGGGAGGCCGGCGGACCGGGCACGTTCCAGCCGCTGTTCCTCGACCGTCTGGCGTCGCTCGCACCCGAGGACGTCGTGCGCACGGCGCGCATCACCGTCGAGTCGCCGGCGGTGTCCGCATGAGCGCCGGTGCGTTCGGCGTGTACCTCGTGACCGACCCGGTGCTGTCGGACCGACACGGCATCGGCGTCCTCGGGGTCGTCCGTGCCGCGGTGCAGGGCGGCGTGCGGATCGTGCAGGTGCGCGACAAGGACGCCTCGGCGCGGGACCTGCTGGCGCTGACGGCCGCCGTGGCCGACGCCGTGGGCGACCGGGCGACGGTGGTGGTCGACGACCGGTTGGACGTCGCGCTGGCCGCTCGGCACGACGGGCACCGCGTCGCCGGGGTGCACCTCGGGCAGTCGGACGTCCCGGTGACGGCGGCGCGCGCGCTGCTCGGCCCGGACGCGCACGTCGGGCTGACCGCGAACACCCCGGAACACCTCGCCGCGGTCGCCGCACTGCCCCGCGGCACGGTCGACCTGCTCGGCGTCGGCGTGGTGCGCCCGACGACGACGAAGGCGGACCACCCGCCGGCGCTCGGACTCGACGGGTTCGGCCGGCTCGCCCGCGCCACAGACCTGCCGTGCGTGGCGATCGGCGGGGTGACCCTCGACGACGTCGCGCCACTACGAGCTGCGGGTGCGGCCGGGGTCGCCGTCGTCTCCGGCATCTGCGTGGCTGCCGACCCGGGATCGGCGGCCGCCGCACTGGTCGCAGCCTGGGACGGCGCGGACGGCCGACGTGCCGGGGGCGACCCGCGCCTCCCGTCCGACGCGACGCGCCACAGGGCGGACGCATGAGCACCGACGGAGCGCGCATCCCGCGTGTGCTGAGCATCGCCGGGACGGACCCGACGGGTGGGGCGGGGATGCAGGCGGACCTCAAGGCCATCGCGGCGCACGACGGCTACGGCATGGGCGTCGTGACCGCACTCGTCGCGCAGAACACGCACGGGGTGCGGTCGGTGCACGTGCCGGACGTCGGGTTCCTGCGCGAGCAGCTCGACGCGGTCTCGGACGACGTCGTGGTCGACGCCGTGAAGATCGGGATGCTCGGCACCGCCGAGGTCGTGCGGACGGTCACGGACTGGCTCCGCGAGCACCGCCCGCCCGTCGTCGTGGTCGATCCCGTGATGGTCGCGACGAGCGGGGACCGGTTGCTCGACGAGGACGCATCGCGGGCGATGGTGACGCTGCTCGGGCTCGCCGACCTGGTGACGCCGAACCGGGCGGAGCTCGCGGTGCTCGCCGAGCTGGCCGCACGGCACGGACGGCGCCCGGACGGCCCCACCGCACCGCACGGACGGCGCCCCGACGGTGCGGAGGACCGGGCGCTGGCGATCGCCCGCGCCTGGGACGTGCTGGTGCTCGCGAAGGGCGGGCACGACGACGGTGACACCTCGGACGACGTGCTCGTCGGGCCCGCCGGCGTCCTGCGGACGTTCACCGCGCCACGCGTCCGGACCGCGAACACGCACGGCACCGGGTGCTCGCTGTCGAGTGCGATCGCGACGCTCGCGGCCCGCGACGGCGACTGGGAGCTCGCGATCGGCACGGCGAAGCACTGGCTGACCGCGGCCCTGCGCGGCGCCGACGCCCTGCACGTCGGCAGCGGGAACGGCCCGGTCGACCACGGCGCGCTCGTGCGGGCCGCGATGCCCGGGCCGGCATGGACCGACCGCTGGTGGGACGACGTCGCCGAGGTCCTGCGGGACACCATCGCGTGCGACTTCCTCACCGGGATGCGCGCCGGGACGCTCGACCCCGAGGTGTTCGCCGCGTACCTGGCGCAGGACGTCCACTACCTCCGCGCGTACGAACGGCACCTGGCACTGCTCAGCTCGTGGACATCCGGAGCCGAGGCCGCCTTCTGGCAGGCGGCAGCCCGGGGCTGCGCCGACGAGGCCAGGGACCTGCACCACCGACGCCTCGCCGGCACGCACGCCGACGACCCCGTCCACCCCGTCTGCGCCGGCTACCTCGCCCACCTGCAGGCCGCTGCCGACTCCGGGTCGGTCGGGGTGCTGGCCGCGGCGGTCCTGCCGTGCTTCCGGGTGTACGCGTGGGTCGGGACGCAGATCGGCACGGTCCCGGCGGACCACCCGTTCGCCGACTGGATCGGGGCGTACGGCGACCCGGGCTTCGCCGAGGCCTCGGCGGAGGCGACGACCTGGGTCGAGCGGCTCGCCGCGGCGGCGGCGCCCGCCGAGCGCGGGGCGATGACGCGCGCGTTCCGCGCGTCGACCGCGTGGGAGCTGGCGTTCTTCCGGATGCCGACGGCGGGCGCGGGCGGCGGCTCTGACGTGGGGGACGTCGTCACGGGCTGAGCGACACCTCACGCGCCGGACGGGGCGGGAGGTGTCGCTGGGCGCGAAACGACGAGCGGCACTGGACGCACGTGGGGACGGACGGGAGGCGCGGTGCGGGGCCGACCCGCGCCTCCCGTCCGTCAGCGGGTCGCGGGAGCCAGCCGCACCAGCTCGACGGACAGGTCGCGGCCGTCGACCGCTCCGCGCATCCACGTGTGGTCCGGCTGGCGGCGACGATCCGTCGGCGAACCCGGGTTGAGCAGCCGCAGGCCCGACGGTGCGACGGTGTCCCACGGGATGTGCGAGTGGCCGAAGACGAGCACGTCGACGTCCGGGTACGCCGTCGACATGCGACGCTCGCGCCCCGTGGCGGCACCGGTCTCGTGCACCAGGGCGAAGCGCAGGTCCTCGACGGCGAAGCGGGCCTCGAGCGGTAGTCGGTCGTCGAACTCGGGGCCGTCGTTGTTGCCGCGGACGCCCTCGAAGCGGGCCGACCGGGCCTCGACAGCGTCGAGCGTCGCGAGGTCCACCCAGTCGCCGGCGTGCACCACGAGGTCCGCGGCGTCGATGTCGTCCCAGAGCCCGGCCGGCAGGTCCTTCGCGCGCTTCGGCAGGTGGGTGTCGGAGAGCAGGACGAACGAGGTCGTCACGACGAGGTGCGTCCGGGCATCGGCAACCCCGCCTCGTCCGCGGCGCCGAGCCGTTCGAGGAGCCCTGCGAGGAGCGCGATGTCGTCGTCCGACCAGCTCGCGAGCCGCTCGTCGAGGGCATCGCGGTGCAGCCGTACGGACCGGTCGAGCGCGGCGCGGCCGGCGTCCGTCACGACGAGCGGCTTCGCGTTGCCGGAGCCGCCGTCGAGCGTCCGGATGAGGCCGGCCGCCAGCAGCCCGGACAGCTGCCGCGAGATCGTGGAACGGTTCAGGCGGAGGTAGCGGGCGATGTCGATCGCCATGCAGCCCTCGTGCTGGACGACGAAGTCGACGAGGGACTGGTCGACGACGCTCAGGATCGAGTCCGAGCCGCGTGCTCGGATGCTCGCTCGACGGGTGATGCGGGCGAGCTCCGTGTACGCGCGTCCGATGTCGCTGTTGCGGACATCGGGCCTCGGTTCGCTCATCGGACGGACTCCAGCCTGTCTGCGCCGGGACCTGCCGGCGGTGTTCGGTCCCGCCACCATACCGGCGGGTACGGATCGGGCCGACTCAGTGACGCGCGGCGGCGGCCTGCAGCGCGGGGATGTCGAGCTTGACCATCTGCATCATGGCCTCGAAGACGCGGGCGTTCGCCTCGGGGTCCCCCGAGCCGGTCATGAGGTCGCCCATCATCGACGGGGTGACCTGCCACGCCACACCCCAGCGGTCGAAGAGCCACCCGCACCGGCTCGGACGGCCGCCGTCCGCGAGCAGGCCGTCCCAGACGCGGTCGAGCTCCTCCTGGTCGTCGACGTCCACCTGGAACGACACCGCATCGGTGTGCTCGTGCCCGGGGCCGCCGTTCATCGCACGGTACGGCTTGCCGAGGAGCGTGAACTCGACGACGAGCGTCTGCCCGTCCGGGGTCTTGCTCACGCTGTCGATGCTGCTGTCGGGGAAGAGCGCGACGTAGTGCTCCGCCGCCTGCTCGGCCTGGTCGTCGTACCAGAGGAACGGGGTGATCGTCGGCATGGCGGTGCCTTCCGGTTCGGCTCAGTCCGCAGCGCCGCGGCTGAGCAGGTCTGCCTTCTCGGGATGCTCGTCGAACCACTTGCCGACGAACCAGCACATCGGGACGATGCGCTTGGTCGAGTTCGCCTCGACGTCGGCGACCGCGAAGTCGACGAGCTCGGCCGCGTACCCGTGCCCGCGGTGCTTCGGCACGGTGTACGTGTGCGGGAACGCGATCGCGTCGCCGTTCTCGCGGTAGTCGAGGACGCTCACGAGTTCGCCGCCGACGTACATCGCGTAGCGGTCCTGGTCGGCTTCGTCGCGGAACTCGTGGTCCATGCCGCCATCATGCACCTTCGGCGGCCGCGTGGGCGGCCTGTGGTCGGGCCGCCGGGAATGGGCGGGTCGGGGTCGGACGTTGGTCGGACACCATGACGACAATCGGCATCATCGGCGCAGGCAACATCGGATCCCAGCTCGCACGGCTGGCGGTGCGGAACGGACACGAGGTCGTGATCGCGAACTCCCGAGGCCCCGAGACCCTGACCGACCTGGTCGCGGAGCTCGGCGAGGGTGCACGCGCGGCGACGCGCGACGACGCCGCCGCAGCGGGCGACCTCGTCGTCGTCACGACCCCGCTCGCGGCGATCGAGACCATCCCGGTCGGTCCCCTCGCGGGCAAGGTCGTGATCGACACGAACAACTACTACCCGCAGCGCGACGGCCACATCGAGGCGCTCGAGTCCGAGACCACCACGACCGCGGAGCTCCTGCAGGACCACCTGCCCGACTCCCGGGTCGTGAAGGCGTTCAACCACATCGGCGCCGCGGACCTCACCGGACACGCCGCGCCCGCGGGGACCCCGGACCGCCGAGCGCTCGTGGTCGCCGGGGACGACCCGGAGGCGAAGCGGGTCGTGTCGGACCTCATCGACCAGTTCGGCTTCGACGTCGTCGACGCGGGGCCCCTCGCCGAGGGCTGGCGCATCCAGCGGGACACCCCCGGCTACGGCCCGCGCCTGACCGCGGCGGAGCTCCGCGAGGCGCTCACGGCGGCGAAGCGGTACCGCGACCGGTAGCGCACGGGTCGCTGCCCGCGCGCGCCGGCGAGGTGACGCGAGGCTCGGCCCCGCGGACAGTTCCGCGCCCGTTCGGCCACGAAACCGTCCGCCCAGCCGAGGCTCGGCACCCGCCCGCGCCGCCAGCTCAGGCGCCGTCGAAGACGAGCGTCATCTCGGCGAGGTCGTCCTCGGACGGCTCCCACGCCGTCCCCGCCTCGGCGTTCTGCCGGATCTGCTCCGGCTTCGTCGCCCCCGCGATGACGCTCGACAGCCCGGGCTGCGCCAGCAACCAGGCGAAGGTCGCCTGCAGCATGGTGACACCGCGTTCGTCGCAGAACCGCTGGAACTCCTCGAGGATCGCCCACGGCGCGTCCTGCAGGAGCTGCGGTTTCGCCGTTGTGAGCCGTCCGTCCGACGGGCCGCCCGACCTCGTGTACTTGCCGGTCAGCAGGCCGTTGTACAGCGGGAAGTACGGCAGGAACCCGAGCGCGTACGCCCGGACCGCCGGGAGGACCTCGTCCTCGACACCCCGAGCCAAGGGGCTGTACTCGTTCTGCGCGGAGACGAACGCCGTGGTGCCGGCGATCGAGGCGGTGAGCTCCGCCTCCGCGATCTGCCACCCCGCGAAGTTCGAGTGGCCGATGTAGCGGATCTTGCCCTCGCGGACGAGGTCGTCGAGCACGGACAGCGTCTCCTCGATCGAGGTCACGTCGTCCGGGCCGTGCATCTGGTAGAGGTCGATCCAGTCCGTCCCGAGGCGCTTCAGCGATGATTCGACCGCGAGCCGCACGTAGCGGCGGGAGCCCCGCACCCCCCAGTCCGGACCGTTCATCCCCTGCATGTCCATGCCGAACTTCGTGGCGAGGACGATCTCGTCACGACGACCCGCGATGGACTTGCCGAGCAGTTCCTCGGAGAGCCCACGACGGCCGCCGTAGACGTCCGCCGTGTCGAACAGGGTGACGCCGGCGTCGAGGGCCGCGTGGACGACGGCGTCCGTGCCCTCCTGCGTCTCGGTCAGCGTGCCCGGCCGGCCGAAGTTGTTGCAGCCGATGCCGACGGTGGAGACGACGAGCCCCGACGGCCCGAGTGGACGGTGTTCGATTCCGGTCATGCGTCGACCGTACCGGCGACCCCGGAACTGGGGCTGCGCCAGTCGGACGCGTTGCCGTTAGAACTGACGATGGATCAGCCTACGGAGGGAACACCGCAGTGGCATCGCACCGCCTGCCGGACGAGGACCGGCCGCGTCGCGCCGTCCCCGACTGGGTCACGGCTCCCCCCGAGGGCCCAGCAGACGACCTGGAGGCGCGCCCCACCGCCGCAGCACCGGCCCCCGCTCCGGAGACGGCCGGGCCCGGCAGCACGCTCCCGGCGCAGCCGCCGACACCCGGACGCGTCGACGACGACATCGTGGTGCCCGACTTCCCGCCCGAGGACCACCTCCTCCCGCCGGCCCCGACGTCGCCCGCGGTGCACACCCTCCCGGTCGACACCGCCTCGGTCGGCCGTGCTCCGATCGGCTCCGCGCCGGTCGGCTCCGCGCCGGTCTCGCCGATCGACGCCGTCGGCACCGCGCCCGTCGTCCCGGCCGCCCCCGGCGTCCCGGCCGTCGGGCAGCCCCGGTTCTCGGTGCCCGGTCTCGAGCACGTCGTCGTCGAGGGTGCGGAACCGGCACCCTCGGGGCCGATCGGCTACCGCACGCCCGCCCGGTTCGCCCACCAGCGTCCGGCCGCCCCGACTCCGGCCGCCCCGGCTCCGGCTCCGGCGTTCGAGGCCGTCGTCGCTCCGCCTGCCCCCGCGACCCCGGATCCCCGTGGCGATGCGCTGCCGCCGACCGAGGCGATCCCACTGATCGACCTCCCGACCCGCGACACGGCGGGCGGCTCGGGCGGCGGGACCGGCGCGAGGAGCACGAAGCGGGGCCCGCACCGACCGGGGCGCGGTCGGACGACGGGCCGACGAGCACCGAAGAGCACGCGGGGGTCTGCCGCGAGCACCGCGAACGACGCGGCCACGGCCGTGGAGGCGACCACCCCGGGGCGGACGGTGCGTGGTCAGGGTGAGCCGCGCCTCCAGGCCGCTGCTCCGGCACCGCAGCTCGTGGGGACGACGCCCGCCGCGGTGCTCGGCGCCGTCGCCGGTGTCGCGACGCTCGGGCTCGGCGCGTGGTGGTTCACGGCCCCCGCGACGGTGCACGGTGTCGGGCTGGTGCTCGGCGTGCTCGCGCTCCTGCTCTCAATCGTGACGCTGCGGCGGCCCGGGGTGACGTGGCAGCGGCCGCTGGCGCTCCTGGGGGCCGTGCTCGGCGGGGTCGGGACGCTGGTGCTGGTGTGGGCCGTGGCCTCGGCGCTGCTGCCGCTGGTCGGGGTGACCGTGCCGGACCTGACGGGGACGGGCACGGTCCCGACGCTCGCGCCGTAGCGCCGGGCCGCG
>NZ_JAUZED010000086.1 GCF_030705415.1 Curtobacterium sp. A7_M15
TCCCCGGGGATCGCGAACCAGAACGGTCAGGAGCCGCACGGGAGGCCGCTCTCTGTCAGGCGAGCAAGCCGATCCAGCGGGGTGACCACGGGGAGGGCGGGAGGGGCGTGTCGGCGGGGAGCCGCGCCTCCTGGACCGTCCTGGATCGTCCTGGACGAGTGTCTAGCGACGGGCGTGCGTGAGCAGGGCGCGGAGGAGACCGGCCACGTGCGGTCCACGACCGTAGTGGTCGCGCACCCATGCTCGGCAGCGCTCGCCGAGGGAGGGATCGCGCTCGGCGCGCTCGAGGGTGTCGAGCACCTTGCCGGCGAGCGCCTCGGGGTCGGTGGGGTCGACGGTCGACGTCGCCCACTCGTCGGCGAGGATCTCGCCCGTGCCGCCGCTCTCGGCGGCGACGACCGGACGGCCGGCGGACATCGCCTCGACGACCACGCGGCCGAACCCCTCCGGCTCGATGGAGGGCACGACGACCATGTCGGCGGCGTGCAGCAGGGTGACGACGTCGTCCCGCTCGGGGAGGACCACGACGGAGCCGGCGGGGAGTGACGCGACGGCGCGTCGGACGTCCTCGGCGTCGTCGGGTCCGGCCGCTCCGGCGAGGACGAGCACCGGCGGACGGTGGGCGCCGGCGGTGTCCTGCGAGCCGGCGGGCCCGAGTGCGGGGGTGAGGGCGCCCACGGCGGCGCGCGGTGCGCGTGAGTGGTGGCGCTCGGCGTCCTGCTCGAGCACGAGGCGCCAGGCGTCGAGCAGCGCGAGCACCCCCTTCGACCGGGTGAGGCGGCCGTAGTAGAGCACCGTGCGCGAGTCGTCGTCGAGGCCGAGGGTGCGACGGGCGTTCAGCGCCGTCGAGGCGGTGGCGACGGGGAACAGCGCGGTGTCGACGCCGTTCGGGACGACGGTGATCCGCGAGGCGGGGACGCCCACGTCGGCCCACGCACGCGCCATGGTGTGCGAGACGGCCAGGTAGTGCGTCCGACCGCCCGCGATCGGTCCGAGCCGGCGGTAGTTCGGCGCGTGGTGCAGGTGTACGACGAGTGGGACACCGGAGACCGAGGACGCCACCCTGCCCCAGGGGAGGTGCTCGGGTCGGTTCAGCCAGATGACGTCGGGGCGCGATCGGCGCAGACGGAGGCCGTCGAGGACGAACCGTGCGACGTCGCCGGCTGCGCTGCGGAGGCCGAAGGACCGGTCGCCGGTGCGGTGCATGGCGACCTCGAGCTCGGCGAACTGGTCGCTGCCGGGCTCGGTGCCGTCGGGTCGCGGGGCGAGGTGGCCGCGGTGCCAGACCTCGACGTCCTGCCCGGCGCGCACGAGCTCGCGGGTGTCCTCGAGGACGCACCGCTCGACTCCGCCGGTGATGGCGAGCCCGTTCGTGACGACCGCGATCCGGAGTCGACGCGCAGAGTGTTCCGGTGCCTGGGTCACGGTGTGCCTCCTCGAGCGATCCTGAGCCTGCGGACGAACCACGGCAAGCAGCCGAGGACCCCGGCCACGCGGACGATGTTCCACACGAGGTCCTGCGGCACGAGGACGGACGCCCCGGCGACGACCACCACGGCCGCGAGCACGAGGACCGTCCGGGTACGCGGACCGCGCCACTCCCGGCGGTCGGGGAGCGAGAGTTGCTGGAGTGCCGCGAGCACCATGTAGGCGAAGACCGTGGAGACGCCGGCGCCCGCGATGCCGAGCAGCGGGACCAGCAGGAGGTTCGCGCCGATGTTCACGGCTCCCGCAACGGCCGCGATCACCCCGACGGCGACGCCGCGACGCTCCACGAGCAGGAGTCGTCCGGTCGCGCCGCTGGCGACCACCGGGAACGCCGTGAGCGCCACGATGAAGACCACGGCGGTGAGCTCGTGCACGCGGTACGACGCGGGCGCGAGGATCGGCAGTGCGACCGGTGACACGAGGGTGACCGCGAGCAGCACCGGGGCGAGCAGCAGGTACAGCTGGTCCCGGGCGTGCAGGGCCAGCCGTCGACGGGCCACGGCGTCCCGGAGCGCGGCGAAGTGCGGTGCCCAGGCCTGGTTGGTGAAGGTCAGCAGGAGGATCACGGCGGAGCCGACCACGTAGGCGATCTGGTAGCGGGCCACCTCGTCCGGGCCGAGCAGCCGTTGCACGACGATCCGGTCGCCGGCGTTCAGCACGAAGTAGGACAGGTTGCCGAGCGCGATCGGCACGCCGAGCTTGAAGGCCCGTGCGGTGGTCTGGCGGTCGGCCAGGCCGGCGAGACGCGGCCGCGTCGCTGCGAAGCCGATGACCATCGCGGCGGCCTGTGCGAACACGCCGCCCCAGGCGTACGTCGTGGCGTCGGCGTGCACGAAGACGAGCAGGCCGAGACCGATGATCGAGCCACCGACCGAGGACAGCAGACTGGTGACCGCGAAGACGCGGATGCGGTCCTGGGCGACCAGGATCGCGAGGGAGAGCTGCACGACCGCGGCGGGGAAGATCCAGAGGACCGCGACGAGCAGGATCGGATGTTCGCCGACGAACCCGGCGACGTCACCCCAGAGCGGGATCGTCGCCAGGGCGACCGCGGTGACGACGGCCGCCAGGACGATGCCGACCGCGATGAGCCCGCGTGCCTTCCGGTCGTCGCCGCCGTCCTCGGCCCGCTGCAGCACGGACGCCTGGTCGAGTCCTGCGACCGCGAGCACGACGAGCGCCTGGTAGAGCGCGATCGCCGAGGCGAGGACACCGAACTCGGAGAGCGGCATGAGGTGCGCGAGGACCGGCGAGATCAGCGAGCTCACGACGAGCTGCATCGACCACACGACCACGTACAGCAGGCCACGGCCGAACAGGACGGACGCACCCTTCTGGACCGCGGTGCTGCCGGTGTCGGGGGCGGGGGCAGGGGCGGTGGCGGCTCCGGCTGCGGCGAGGCGGGCCTCGCGGCGGGTCTGGGGAACGGTCACGAGACACCCACCTCGGGGGTCCGGACCTGCTGCCGGAGCCCGAACGCCTGGTCGACGAGGTCGAGCAGGTCCGAACTCGCAGCGGTCGAGAACTTGCGGGCGAAGAGGTGCGGCATCGCGGTGGGGTCCGTCGTCCATCGTTCGAGCAGTCGACCCGCGTGGGTGAGCGTCAGCCACGGCGGGCTCTTCATCTTCGAGCCGTCCCAGCCGATGAACCACAGGGTGTGCGGGACGTGGTCCTCGGCGAAGCCGTCGACCAGAGCGGGGGAGTTCAGCACGGTCGGCACGAACGACTCGTCGGCGATCCAGGTGCGGCGCCAGAAGCGGACCAGATCGGGGCGCGAATCGACGACCTCGACGACCGCGGCTGCATGCGCGGCGCTGAGGACCTTGAGTTGCGACCCGCCCGTGAGCACGACGTCACGTGGGAGCCGACGGGGGATCGGCAGGCGGAGCATGTGCTTCCGCCACGCCCAGTGCGGGTACCGCATCCGGGCGACCCCACCGCTGGCGCCCCACGGCGCGTGCGGCAGGGGGTGCGGGATGAGGAAGGACCGGTCGCGGTGGGCGTCGAGCACCGCGGTGATCTCGGCGGGGTTCGCCAGCGGGTAGTCGCTCCCGGTGAGGACCGCCACGTGGCTCGCGCCGGTCTCGGCGAGGGCCGCACGGTACCCGGAGACCTCTGCCGCGACGTTCTCCCACTTCGCCCAGCCCGTGCGGAGTCGCGGCAGGAGGCGGACCCGGTCGGGGAGGCCCTCGGTCATCGCACGGTGGACGTCGTCCGGAGTCCGCGCGTCGACGTGCAGGAACACCGGGAACGGGTCGAGAGCCTCGACGAGTCGTCGGACGTGCCGGGGGTCCTCGTGGGCGAGGACGATGCACGCGAGCGCCGCGGGGGAGTTGGCCATGTCTCGAGTGAACAGGGCCGTCCGAGCACCGACAAGGCGCTCTCGGGGCGGGTGCGGGGAAGCGGCGGTTTCCCGCACCGGCCGCGACGATCACCGCCGGCGGCGGTACCTCGGGCAGTCGCAGAGGGCGCAGTCGCTGCCCGGCCGGTAGTGCTCGTGCGCGTCCTGCACGTGCCCGCACACGCAGACGGCCGTCTCCGTGGTGGTGGCGACGGACGACGGCACGACGACGGGCTCGAGCACGGGTGTGGGCCCCTGCGGCATGCGTCCTCCTCGCGGCCCGCACGGCACGGGCGGCTGCACCGATCCTACGGTGCAGGAACGTGTGCGTCCGCCGGCCGGCCGCGCGGCACGGGACCGTCCGCGGTCACCCGGTGGTCACCCGGCGTGGAACCGCCCGGCCTCGACGTCCCGCCAGCGACGACGGCTGCGGAACCAGGCTGCGGGGCCGGCCGGGAAGCCCCGGAGCTCGTGGTACGCCAACGACCGCGGCACGCCGGCGTCCGGCACCGTGGGGAGTGCGGCGTCGACGTGTGCGGACTCGTCGGCGGCCGGGGCCGGTGCGCTCCCGGTGCGCAGTCGTCCGACCGTCTCACGGAGCTTCACCACCGCAGCGGTCGGCACGAGCCGGGCGAGGACCGCCACGTGTCGTCGGTCCTTGGCCGCGAGGGCGCACATGAGCGCGGTGAACCCGACGCCGTTGCCGTGCAGCTGCTTGTGCAGGTCCTCGATGCTCTGGCGGTGCCGGTGGTGCACGACCGCGCGCGGCTCGAACCCGATGCGGCCCCCGCGCCAGAGCGTCTCGATGAACATCGCGAGGTCCTCGCCGCCACGGGCGGGGGAGCCGGCGCCGAGCGTGGTGTCGAACCCACCGACGGCGTCGATCACCGATCGGCGGAACGCCATGTTCGCGCCCGCGCCGTAGGCACCGATGCCGTACACGGCGAAGTGCTTCACGACCGACCCGTCCGGCCGAACCGCCCGCACCCGCGCGTGACGCATCGTGCCGGCGACGTCGTCGGGGACGATCGTGACGGGGGCGAAGGTGCGCTCGCCGCTGAACCCGCCGTAGTACGCCTCGTACCAGATCTGCGCGGGCGTTGCGAGCTCGGTCGGCAGGATCACCCCGGACACGGCGTCGAGTCCGGGCTCGCGGACGAACCGCGCACCGAGTGCGCGCAGCCACTGCGGGTCGACCCGGACGTCGTCGTCGGTGAAGGCGATCACCTCTCCCCGGGCGGCGGCGACCCCGGCGTTGCGACCCGCCGACAGACCCGGCCGGCGTTCCGTGACGAGCCGGACGCCGCGACCCGCGAGCAGTGCCGGGAGCCGGTCGTCGGCGGGCACCCGAACGCGGTTGTCCACGACGATCACCTCGTGGTCCGGGTAGTCCAGGTGCTCGAGGACGTCGAGCAGCGCGCCGAGATCCTCGACGCGGTCCACCACCGTCGAGACGACGACGGAGATCGTCGGCAGGAGCGCGTCCGGCACCGGCTCGACCTCGGCGAGCACGGTCTCCCGCAGCGCCCCGAGGGCGCGTGCGGCGTCGGCGGGGTCGTCGGTCAGCTCGACGTCGAGCGTGCCCGTCGGGCGTCCACCGCGGTAGCCGATCACCAGCGCGGAGGAACCCGTGCCGTCCGCGACGAGGCGGGGGAGCGGCGCGTCGAGGTCGACGTCGATCACGCGTCGGGGCGCGGGGAGTGCGCGAGCGGTGCTGGTGGTGGCCATGGTGTGGACGCTAGGTGCCGGGCCTCGGCGGCGACAACGGGGAGCGGGGCCGCTGGCGGTGATCGTGCGGAACCCCGCACGTCCGCGCCGGCGAGCGCCCGTCCAGGGTGAGCGCTCACAGCGGAAAAGCGAGCGTCGTACGGTGGTCACGAGCAGGTCACGGATTCTTTGCAACCGGTTGCGGACGACTGAGAGCGGGCGTAGCTTCCTCCTCCAGCAGGCAGCGTCGCCTGCTCCAGGCAGCGTCGACCCGATGGTCCTCGCCTGGTGATCTCAACGTGGAGACGACACTGTGAAGACAACACGCGCCAAAGTGCGGATCGCATCCGTAGCGGGGATCGCGGTCATCGGCCTCGTGCTGACCGGGTGCTCGAGTGGCAGCTCGGCGTCGGACGACGCCAAGGCCGGTCAGGACAGCCGCGGACCCATCACCTACGTGCAGGGCAAGGACAACTCCAACGTCGTCCGCCCGCTCATCGCGAAGTGGAACAAGGCCCACCCCGACGAGAAGGTCACCTTCAAGGAGCAGTCCGACCAGGCCGACCAGCAGCACGACGACCTCGTGCAGCACTTCCAGGCGAAGGACGCGAACTACGACGTCGTCGACGTGGACGTCGTCTGGACCGCGGAGTTCGCGGCGAAGCGCTGGCTCACCCCGCTCACCGGCGACATGAAGATCGACACCTCGAACCTCCTGCCGGCCACGGTGAAGACCGCCACGTACAACGACACGCTCTACGCCGCGCCGCAGACCTCCGACGGTGCGCTGCTCTACTACCGCAAGGACCTCGTCAAGACGCCCCCGACCACGTGGGCCGAGATGATGCAGGACTGCGACATCGCCAAGAAGGCCGGCATCGGTTGCTACGCCGGGCAGTTCGCCAAGTACGAGGGCCTGACCGTGAACGCCTCCGAGGCGATCAACGGCTCCGGCGGCTCGGTCCTCAGCAAGAGCGGCTCGCCGGACGTCGACACGTCCGACGCGAAGGCCGGTCTGCAGAACCTGGTCGACGCCTTCAAGGACGGGAACATCCCGGCCGAGGCGATCACCTACCAGGAGGAGCAGGGACGCACCGCCTTCGAGGCCGGCAAGCTGCTGTTCCTGCGCAACTGGCCGTACGTCTACAACCTCGCGAAGACCGACGGCTCCAGCACGGTCAAGGACACCTTCGGCATCGCGCCGATCCCGGGCAAGGACGGCACCGGCGCGTCGACGCTCGGTGGCCACAACGCCGCGATCAGCGTCTACTCGAAGCACAAGGCGACCGCGCACGACTTCCTCGAGTTCCTCATCTCGAACGACACGCAGAAGTTCTTCGCGACCCAGGGCTCCCTCGCCCCGGTCGTCGGCGACCTCTACACCGACTCCGAGCTGACGGCGAAGCTGCCCTACCTGCCGACCCTGCTCAAGTCCATCGAGTCGGCCGAGCCGCGTCCGGTCACGCCGTTCTACCCGGCCGTGACGAAGGCGATCCAGGACAACACCTACGCCGCCCTCAAGGGATCGAAGAGCGTGGACGAGGCGCTCAAGGACATGCAGGCAGCCCTCGAGACGGCCACCAACAGCGGTAGTTAGCACCGGAGCACGCGGCGCACGCCGCACCGGACGGGAGGCGCGGGTCGACCCCGCCCCGCGCCTCCCGTCCGCCCCATCCTGCGTCCCGACACCCGGCAAGGAGGCCGTCACGTGTCAGCAGCAACCGAGATCCCCGCCGCCATCCCCAACCCGACGGGGATGGAGCCGCCCAAGCGGCGGCGAGGCGGCCTCAACGCCGAGCACGGCCGGTGGGCCGTCTACCTCATCGGCCCGACGATCGTGCTCCTCGCCATCGTCATCGGCTACCCCGTGGTCAGCGCGGTGATCCAGTCCTTCCAGCTGGACGCCGGTCTGGACAAGGCGACCGGACTGTTCGTGCAGGGCGGCTTCGCGGGGGTCACGAACTACGTGCACTGGCTCGGCCAGCAGTGCGGCAACACCGCCTGCCCGCCCGGCAACCTCGGGTCGCAGTTCTGGACCGCGATGGGCAACACCTTCTTCTTCACCGTCGTGACGGTCGCGCTCGAGACCGTCATCGGCGTGTGGATGGCGATCATCATGAACCGCGACTTCAAGGGTCGCGCGTTCGTCCGTGCGGCGATCCTCGTGCCGTGGGCCATCCCGACCGCCGTGACCGCGAAGCTCTGGTACTTCATCTTCGACGCGAACGGCGTCCTGAACCACGTCATCGGGCACCAGGTCCTCTGGTTCTCCGGTGAGTGGGCCTCGCGCTGGGCGATCATCATCGCCGACACGTGGAAGACGACGCCCTTCATGGCGCTGCTCATCCTCGCGGGGCTGCAGCTGATCCCCGACGAGGTCTACGAGGCCGCGAAGATGGACGGCGCCTCGACGATGCAGCGCTTCTGGAACATCACGCTCCCGCTCGTCAAGCCGGCCCTCATGGTCGCGGTGCTCTTCCGCGTGCTCGACGCGCTCCGCATCTACGACCTGATCGCCATCATGACCGGCGGTGGCGGCGGCTCCGGCAACGCGACCGTGTCGCTGTCCGTGCTCGTCGTCGACCAGATCCGGCAGGGCTTCAACTCCGCGTCCGCACTCTCCACCATCACGTTCCTGGTCGTCTTCATCGTCGCGTTCGTCTTCGTCCGGTTCCTCGGCGCGAACGTCGTGCAGACCCAGGCTGCCCAGCAGAAGGGTGAACTCCGATGAGCCTCGCAGCCGATCGACCCCGATCCGCCACGCGGTCCCGCGAGCGCGAGGTCGACCGCACGCAGGTGCGGGTCCAGCGCCACACCGGGCACAAGCTGCGCACCGGGATCCAGGCCCTCGTCATCGCGGTCTGGTGCCTGCTGCCCTTCTACTGGATGGTCGTCACGTCGTTCCGTGACGTCGGGTTCACGTTCGACCCGACCCCGTGGTTCACCCACTTCACGCTCGACAACTACGCGACGGCGTTCTCGACCGCGCTCGGCAACCACCTGGGACGCGCCCTGCTCAACAGCGTGTTCATCGGCGCGGTGGTGACGATCATCGCGCTGCTCGTCGGGACGAGCGCGGCGTACGCCCTGGCCCGCCTGGAGTTCAAGGGCAAGTCCGTCATCGCCGGTGCCATCCTCGCGGCGTCGATGTTCCCGGGTGTCGCGCTCATCTCGCCGTTGTTCCAGCTGTTCACCGACATCGGGTGGATGGGCACGTACCAGGCCCTGATCCTGCCGAGCATCTCGTTCGTGCTGCCGCTCACCGTCTACACGCTCGCGAGCTTCTTCCGCGAGATGCCGTGGGACCTCGAGGAAGCGGCCCGCATCGACGGCTGCACCAGGATCCAGGCGTTCCGACGGATCATCATGCCGCTCGCCGCACCGGCGGTGTTCACCACCGCGATCCTGGCGTTCATCTCGTCGTGGAACGAGTACCTCATCTCGTCCCAGCTCTCGTCGGACGCCACCCAACCCGTCACGGTCGCGATCGCGTCCTTCGCCGGGTCCCAGCCGCACCAGGAGCCCTACACGGCGGTGATGGCTGCCGGCACGATCGTCACGATCCCGCTCGTCATCCTCGTGCTCATCTTCCAGCGACGCATCGTGGCCGGCCTGACCGCCGGTGGCGTGAAGGGGTGACGACCATGGCACAGCGCGGACCCGCACGGCCCACGGCCCGGATCGAGGAGGCCATCGGCTTCGTCGGCACCTTCGGCATCCTCTTCCTCGGCGCCACGGTGTTCTGCGAGCTCACCGGTCGCCCGGCGCTCGGCTGGGCGCTCACCCTGCTCGTCTGCGTGCTCGCCGTCGTCGTGCTCGACCGGTGGCGGGTGTCGGTGCTCCGGCGCGCCGGGTCGACGGACGGCATCGGCGGAGCGGGGCCGGCCGCCGCGTCGGACCGGCGGTCGGATCCGTCCCGGATCGCCGTGCGGCCCGCGGCGGACGGTCGGGTGCACCGCCACGTCGGGTGGGACGAACTCGCACCCGCCGGGCGACGCGCCACCCGGGCACAGCGTGCGTCCGCGCTCCACGGGGCGGACCGTGCGCCGACGTCCGCGCCAGCGCAGCCCGGCCACGTCGCCGACGTGCGGCGGCCGTCGGACGGGTGACGGGCCTCCCGGAACGGTCCATGGGCATCCAGGAGATCGCGACCGTCACCGGCCTGTCGAAGTCGACGGTGTCCCGCGCCCTGCGCGGGATGCCGACGGTCGCGGACACCACCATCGACGAGGTGCGACGGGTCGCCGACGAACTCGGGTACGTGCCGAGTTCGGCGGCGGCCGGTCTCGCCACCGGTCGACAGCGCGCGATCGGCGTGGTCGTCCCGGTGATCGACCGGTGGTTCTACGTCAAGGCGCTCGGCGGTGTCGACGCCGAGCTGCGGCGAGCCGGGTACGACCTGGTGCTGTACAACCTCGGTGGGCCCGGAGGGGACCGCGACCGAGCCTTCCGCCGGTCGATGCTGCGGCACCGGGTCGACGGTCTCGTCCTGCTGTCCCTCGTGCTCGACGAGACCGAGCGTGCCGAGCTCGAGCTCACGCGGCACCCCATGATCGTCATCGGCGGTCCGGCACCGGGCCTGCGGAACGTCGGCGTGGACGACGTCGCCGTCGCCGGGATCGCGGTCGAGCACCTCTGCGGACTCGGGCACCGGGACGTGGCGTACGTCGGCGGACAGGACGAGGCGGGGATGAACGTGGCGGTGCCGTGGTTGCGGCGCGACGGGTTCGTGGACGCGCTCGCGGCGAGGGGCATCGCGGTGCGGGAGGACTGGCTCCTCGACGGGCGGTTCTCCTTCGCGGGCGGCGTCGACGCGGGGTCGGCGCTCTTCGGCGGCGCCCTCGGAGCGCCGCCGACCGCGGTGTTCTGCGCGTCGGACGAGATGGCGCTCGGCGTGGTCCTCGCCGCGCGCCGGGCGGGGCTCGCGGTCCCGGGGGACGTCTCCGTCATCGGCATCGACGGCCACGAGTACGGCGAGGTCACCGGGCTCACCACCATCGCCCAGGACCCGGTGGCGCAGGGTCGCGTCGCCGCACGGGCCGTGCTCGCCGAGGTGGACGGCGGGGTCGCGGGGCCGCTGCCGGCGTCCCCGGCGCACCTCGTGGTGCGGTCGACGACGGGGCCGCCGCGGGCGGTCCCCGCGTAGGGTCGCCGACGGGTCCGCCGCGGGCGGTCCCCGCGGAGAGTCGCCGACGGGGCCGCCGCGGGCGGTCCCCGCGTAGGGTCGCCGGCATGGAGGTCACCAAGCTCGAACACGCCTGTCAGATCGTCACCGAGGGCAGCGCACGCCTCGTCATCGACCCCGGCGACTTCACCCGACCGGTCGACGCGACGGGGGTGGTCGCCGTCGTCGTGACCCACGAGCACCCCGACCACGTGACGCCCGAGCAGGTCCGGCGGATCCTCGACGCGAACCCCGGAGCGATCGTCGTCGGCCCCGCCGGAGTGGCCCGGGCGCTCGCCGGGTCCGACGTGGACGTCGTCACCGCCGGGGACCGTCGCACGATCGGACCGTTCGACCTGTCGTTCTACGGCACGCGGCACAACCTGATCCACTCGAGCGTGCCGATCGTCGACAACACCGGTGTCCTGGTGAACGGCCGGCTCTTCCACCCCGGAGACTCGTACACCGTGCCCGAGGTCCCGGTCGAGGTCCTCGCCGCTCCCGTCGGCGCCCCGTGGCTCAAGGTCTCCGAGATGATGGACTACGTCCTCGCCGTCGCGCCCCGCCTGGCCTACCCCGTGCACGAGGCGACGCTCTCCGACGTCGGCTACGGCATGCACACCGGGCGTCTCCGCGAGGCGGTGGAGCCGTCCGGCTCGCTCGTCGTCCTCCGTCCCGGCGAGTCGCTCACGATCTGACCGGGGCGGTCCAGGAGGCGCGGCTCACCCCCGACCGTCGGCCCGCCCCCGCAGGCGGTCGCGCAGGATCCGGTCGAGCGCGAGTGCGTCCCACGGGGCGTGCCGCTCGGCGTCGTTGTCGAAGTACACGTACGCGTCCCGACCGGCGTCGAGGTGCTCGACGACGGTCGTGGCCCACCGGCCGAGCGCCTGCGGCGAGTAGCCGTCGTGGTAGGTCCGGGGAGCACCGTGCAACCGGAGGTACGCGATGGGCGCACTGGTGTCGGCCCGCAGCCGCGGGAAGTCGCCCGCGTGCGAGTCGACGAGGGCGATCCGGTGCCGTCGTAGTACCTCGACGTGTTCGGCGCCGAACCCCGTTGCCCGGACCTCGAGCGCGTGCTCGATCACTCGGTCCGGGTCCTCCGCCTCGACCGCGGCCACCGGGACCTTGTCGTCGTGCCGTCGGGCGAGCGCCGCCGCTGCTCCGTGCGTGCGCGGGAGCCGACCGAGGAAGTCGTCGAGTACCTCCGGGGTCGGCAGGAGCGCCTCGGGGAGCTGCCAGAGCACCGGCCCGAGGGTCGACCCGAGCTCGAGCGGGCCGGACGCGAAGAAGTTGGCGAGCGCGGTGTCGACGTTCCGGAGCCGCAGCATGTGCGTCACGTACCGCCCGCCCTTGAGCGCGAACCGGAAGGTCTTCGGGACGGCCGCGCGCCACGCCCGGTAGCGCTCGGGTCGCTGCAGGGAGTAGAACGAGCCGTTGACCTCGACCGTCGAGAAGTGTTCGGCCGCGTACGCGAGCCACCGGCGCTTCGGCACCTCGACGGGGTAGAAGTCGCCTCGCCAGGAGTCGTACTGCCAGCCCGACAGCCCGCTACGCCAGATCACCGCCCCACCGTATGCCCGCCGCGGCATGGCGGCGCACCCGGGCGACACGCCTCGTTTTGGCTCGGCGTCGGGCTTGTGCAATACTTGTCGAGTTGTCGGAACGGCCCCATCGTATAGCGGCCTAGTACGTCGCCCTCTCACGGCGGTAACGCGGGTTCGAATCCCGCTGGGGTCACCACAGGTGGCTAGCCTCCGACTCCGGCAACGACCATGACCCCCGCTTCCGGGCGGGGGATTCCCATGTGTGACGGCCCCATCGTATAGCGGCCTAGTACGTCGCCCTCTCACGGCGGTAACGCGGGTTCGAATCCCGCTGGGGTCACACCAGTACGACAAGCCCTCCGGTTCGCCGGGGGGCTTTCGTCGTCCCCGGGTGTCGGTCGTGGGCGGTACGGTCGCGACATGCCCGAGGGTGATTCGGTCTTCCGCCTCGCCGCGCGACTGCGACAGGTCGACGGCGCGCGCATCCGTTCAGGGGAGCTCCGGGGCGGCTCGGCTGCCGGGCGCTCGCTCGCCGGTCGCACCGTCCTCTCCCATGCGACGCACGGCAAGCACCTGCTCACGCGGTTCGACGACGCGACGACGCTCCACACGCACCTGCGCATGACGGGCTCGTGGACACTCACCGCGACTGGTCGACGCCTCCCCGGACGAGCCGCAGCTGACGCGCGGGTCCGGATGGCGTTCGAGGACGGTCGGACGCTCTGGGGCATCGCACTCCCCGTTGTCGAGCACGTGGCGACGGCGGACGAGGCACGCGTGCTCGGGGGACTGGGGCCGGACCTCCTGCACGACCCCTTCGACCAGGACACAGCCGCCGCCCGGCTCGCCGCCCAGCCCGCTCGGACGGTCCGCGCCGCGCTCCTCGACCAGCGGAACGTCGCCGGTCTGGGCAACCTCTGGGTGGGCGAGCTCTGCTTCCTCCGGGGGCTGCACCCGGACACGCCGGTCGAGCAGGTCGACGTGGTGGGACTGCTCGAGCTCGCCCGACGGATGCTCGTGCACTCGGCCACGCGTCCGGATGCCTACCAGGTCACCACCGGGCGGCCCGGCAAGGGCTCCCGGCACTGGGTCGTCGGGCGCGCCGGGCGACCGTGCCTGCGGTGCCGGACGACCATCGTGGCGCGGGACGAGGTCGAGCGTGTCGGATCGCCCCCGCGCCGGGTCTGGTGGTGCCCGCGGTGTCAGCCCGAGCGAGCGCGGGCCAGACTGGTCCGGTGACCAGCGTCGTGCAGCTCATCAGGACCGGTGCCCTCAGCGACGTCGCGGAGTACGCGTACGCCGCGTCCGTCCCGGCCGGGAGCCGGCTCGTCTTCCTCGCCGGAGCGTGCCCCCTCGACACCGACGGCCGGACCGTCGCGGTCGGAGACGTCCGCGGACAGGCGGCGCAGTGTGTCGCGAACCTCCGCACCGCCCTCGCCGCCGCGGGTGCGGGGATAACCGACCTCGCCCAGACCCGGGTCCTCGTCGCGTCGTCGCAGCAGGCCGACCTCGTCGCCGCGTGGGAGGTCGTCCGCGCGGCGACGGGCGACCACGACGTGCCGAGCACGCTCGTCGGCGTGACCGTGCTCGGGTACGACGACCAGCTCGTCGAGATCGAGGGCATCGCCGCGGTCGCCGACTGACACGGTAGGCTGCAGCAGTCGTCCGACCCGGCAGTGGGGCCTGCCGGACCCAACCGCGGCCGAGCCGCCAACGGTCCCTATCCCGAGAACACCGCACGCGCGGAGCCGATCCCGCGTGCTCGGCGATAGGAGCACCGTGCGCGAACGTCCACCCCACCTCCGCTGGTCGATGTTGGCCGTCGTCGCGCTCGGCGGAGCGATCGGCACCGGTGTCCGAGCGGTCCTCGCCGCGGCCTTCCCGGCTGTCGGTGGCATCAGCTGGGCGATCTTCACGATCAACGTCGTCGGTGCGTTCTGCCTCGGCCTCCTGCTCGAGGCGCTGGCCCACCGCGGCCCGGACGTCGGGCGTCGTCGGCGCCTGCGCCTGTTCGTCGGGACCGGGATCCTCGGGGGCTTCACGACCTACAGCACCCTCGCCGACGACACCGCGCAGTTGCTCGACGCCGGCCGCTGGGGCGCCGGGAGCGGGTACGCCCTGCTCACCGTCGTGACGGGGCTGGTCGCCGTCGTGGCGGGCATCGGGATCGCCGGGCTGGTACGACGCCGTGACGACCGTTCCGGCGACGTCGCAGCCGATCGGGTGGGAGGCGACCGGTGAACGCCCTCGAGCTGCTCGTCGTCGCGGTCGGAGGGGGAGTGGGCGCCGCGCTCCGGTTCGTCCTCGACGGCGTCGTGAAGGCCCGTGTGTCCCGGTTCCCGCTCGGCACGCTCGTCATCAACGTGACCGGATCGTTCGTCCTCGGGGTCTTGACGGGCCTCGGGCAGGCGGGCACGATCCCGCTCCCGGTCGTCGCGGTGCTCGGAACGGGCATGATGGGTGGGTACACGACGTTCTCGACGGCGAGCGTCGAGACCGTACAGCTCCTCCGATCCGGCAAGCCCCGGCTCGCCGTCCTGAACGGCCTCGGGATGCTCGTCGTCTCGGTCGGCGCAGCCGCGCTCGGCCTGCTCATCGGAAGGAACACATGACCTCGGAACGCCCCGGCGAACTCGTCCTCGTCCGTCACGGAGAGACGGAGTGGTCGAAGAGCGGGCAGCACACCGGCCGCACCGACATCCCGCTCACCGAGAACGGCATCGAGCAGGCGAAGCGCGCCGGCAGGTACCTGGCGGACCGCTCGTTCGCGCTGGCGTTGTCCAGCCCGCTGCAGCGCGCCCGGGACACGGCGGCGCTCGTCGGTGTCGACCCGGAACTCGACGAGGACCTCTACGAGTGGGACTACGGCGCGTACGAGGGACTCACCACGCCGCAGATCAAGGTCCTCCGGCACGGCCCGTGGGACCTCTGGACCGACGGCGTACCGGCGGGCGACACTCCCGGGGAGAACGCCGCCGAGGTCCGGGTCCGCGTCGAACGCATCCTGAACCGAGCGCGTCCGGTCCTCGCCGAGGGGCAGGACGCGATCGTCGTCGCGCACGGGCACGTCCTCCGCGCCCTCGGCGCCGCCTGGATCCGCCTCGCGCCGCAGGACGGCGCCGTGCTGAAGCTCGGCACCGCCTCGGTGAGCATCCTCGGCTACGAGCACGGCCGCCCCGTGATCGACGCCTGGAACATCCAGCCCCGCGACTGACGCGACCGTCCGGCCCGCGCGGCGGTCGCTCGCTGCGCGGCGGACCGGCACCGCGCCCCCCGTCCGCGCCCCGTGGCGGTCATTGCGCCCGTTTTCCTGGGGGCGCAATGACC
>NZ_JAUZED010000087.1 GCF_030705415.1 Curtobacterium sp. A7_M15
GCGATGCCCGTCCGCGGGCGCGGTCGTCGCGGCCACGCCGGCGTCCGCAGGGGCGTGACCCGCCGCTGGGACTCCCCGGGCCGCCCCAGCGACCCCGTCCTCCGCCGCTTCCGACTCCACACGCATGGCAGCGCCGGTCGGCCGGAGCGCCCGACGCGCCGCGAGCACCCCGTAGGTCACCAGGAACGCAGCACCGACGAACCGGATCACGACGAGCGCGACCGGGAACCGCTCCACCACTACTCCGACGCCGAGCACCCCGGCGAGGATCAGCACGGCATCGGACAGCGCGCAGACCACGACCGCCGCCGCGACGACCCGCACGGACGAGGTCACCGCGATCCGGAGCAGGTAGGCGTTCTGCACCCCGATCGCGACGATGAGCGCGAGCCCGGTCCCGAGGCCGGCGAGCAGGGGGAGGAGAGCGGTCACGGTCCGACCGTAGGACGGCGCCCATGAACAGTACAGCTCATGTTCCTGATGCTGCGTAAGCTCTGCTGCATGCGACGACTGCAGCGCGAGCACCTCGAGACCCTCGTCGCTGCGGTCGACCACGGGACCCTGGACGCCGCGGCCAGGGCACTGTCGATCACGCCGTCGGCGGTGTCACAGCGGATCAAGTCGATGGAGCAGCAGGTGGGGCGGGTGCTCCTGCAACGGACGACCCCGGTCCGCCCCACACCCGACGGCGAGGTCGTCCTCCGCCACGCACGGCAGGCGCAGCTGCTCGACGAGGAGACCGCCCGGGCGCTCGGCGGCGGCGATTCGGTCGTCCCGTCGATCCCGCTCGCGGTGAACGCCGACTCGCTGGGCACCTGGTTCCTCGACGCGCTCGCCCTGGTCCGTGCCGACACCGAGGTCGTGTTCGACCTCCACCGCGAGGACCAGGACCGCACCGCCGAGCTTCTCCGCGCGGGCACGGTGATGGCGGCGGTCACGGCGGAGGCCGAGCCGGTGCAGGGGTGCTCGTCGGTGCCGCTGGGCATCGACCGGTACCGTGCCGTGGCCTCGCCGTCGTTCGTCGCCAGGTACCTGCCCGGCGTCGGCAGCGAGCAGCGGATGACGCGACTCCTCGACCGGGTGCCGCTCGTGGACTACGACCGCGACGACGACCTGCAGCAGGGGTACCTGCGGCGGGTGCTCGGGCACGCACCGTCCGGGCCGAGGCACTTCGTCCCGACGTCGGCGGACTTCGCGCGTGCGGTGTCGCTCGGCTTCGGCTGGGGGATGCTGCCGGAGGCGCAGTGCCTCGATGCCCTCGACCGGGGCGACCTCGTGGAGCTCACCCCCGGGCGGCGCGCGGACGTGGCGCTGTGGTGGCAACGCTGGAACCTGGCGTCACCGCTGCTCGAGCGCGTGACCGAGGCCGTCCGGGCGACCGCTGCCAGGCGGCTCCACCCGGTCGGTCAGACCGTCGCGCGGTGACGGAGTCCGTCGACGAGCAGCCCGACGAGGCCTGACCGGCGCCGGTGCCCGGCATGCCGGGCACCGGCGACTTGCGGGAAACCGCACGATCGCCGCCCCCGGGGACTTGTTCACACGTTCGTCACGAACCGGCACCACCGGCGGACCTACGCTCACAGCACCGACGGCGACGGGCCGTCGACAGCACGACCGCACCACCGAACACCGCGACCGCACCCACGGTCGCGAGCACCGCCGGCGCAGGATCCCTAGTCCCTCGCCGGCCGGACCTCCCGAGGGTCCGGACCACTGTCGCCGCAGCCGCCGACGCCCCGTCTCACGACGCGTCGGCGCCTGCGCCCGACGACGCGTGAGTCCTCTCCGAACCCGACAGGAGACCACGCCATGTCCGCACCGCCCGACGTCCGTCGTACCCGGACGCCACTCCGAGCACCGGAAGCGGCCGACGAGCTGCAGTCCTTCGACTTCCAGCTCCCGGCCCCGCTCACACCGCGTGACCGCGAGCGCGCCCGACGTCGTCGGCAGACCGAGCCGGTTCCGTACGTCCGACCACGGGCGGAGAGCCGGGCGCACAGCCCCGTGATGGTGCTCATCGTGCTCGTCGCCACGCTGGGCGTGATGGCGTACGCGGTGTTCCTCCTCGACCCGGCGAACCGGGGCGACTTCCTGCCGTACGGACTCGTGATCGTCGCCGAGAGCGTGCTCGTGGGGCAGGCGCTCCTGTCCATGTGGACGATCCTGTCCGGCGGCGCCGACCCCCGGGACTTCGCGTTCCACCACACCCAGGACACCCTGTTCGACCGCGACACCATCGCCCGGAGCGGTGCCGCCGACCAGCCCCACCGCTGGCCGATGCACGTGCGCGGCCGGAGGGTCGAGGTCGACGTCTTCATCACCGTCTACGGCGAGGAACTCACGAAGATCGCCGCTACCGTGCAGGCCGCGGTGGCGATGCGCGGCGAGCACCGCACGTGGGTGCTCGACGACGGTCGGAGCGACGAGGTGCGCGCACTCGCCGAGGAGCTCGGCGCACGGTACGTCCGCCGCCTCTCGTCGCACGGTGCGAAGGCCGGCAACATCAACCACGCGCTGACCCTCGCCAAGGGCGACTACTTCGCGGTCTTCGACGCGGACTTCGTCCCGAAGCCGGACTTCCTGTTCGAGACCGTGCCGTTCTTCGCCGACGACGGGATCGCCTTCGTGCAGACCCCGCAGTCGTACGGCAACCTCCACAACCTCGTCTCCCGGGGTGCCGGGTACATGCAGACGGTGTTCTACCGGTTCATCCAGCCTGGACGCAACCGGTTCAACGCGGCGTTCTGCGTCGGGACGAACGTCATCTTCCGGCGCGAGGCCATCGACGAGATCGGTGGCATGTACACCGACTCGAAGTCGGAGGACGTCTGGACGAGCCTGATGCTGCACGAGCGTGGTTGGAAGACCGTCTTCATCCCGATGACCCTCGCCGTCGGCGACGCCCCGGAGACCATCGAGGGCTTCACGAAGCAGCAGCTCCGGTGGGCCACGGGCGGCTTCGAGATCCTGCTCACGCACTTCCCGTTCCGCCCGAAGCACCGGCTGACGATGGACCAGCGGCTGCAGTACCTCGTCACCGCGAGCTTCTACCTGACGGGCATCGTCCCCGGTCTCCTCCTGCTCGTGCCGCCCCTGGAGATCTACTTCGACCTGCGCCCGATGAACCTGACGATCGGGGCCGGCGAGTGGGTGCTGTTCTACCTCGGCTTCTACGGCGCGCAGGTGCTCCTCGCGTTCTACGCCCTCGGGTCGTTCCGGTACGAGACGCTCCTGCTCGCCGCGGTCTCGTTCCCGATCTACGCGAGTGCGCTCTGGAACGTCGTGTGCGGGAAGGAGCAGGCGTGGCACGTCACCGGTGCCTCCCGCGGTCGGACGCCGTCGCCGTTCAACTTCATCGTCCCGCAGGTGCTCGTGTTCGTGTTCCTGGCACTGACGAGCGTCGTGGCGATCTGGCGTGACCTCGACAACGGGCAGCTGACGCTCGCGACGGCCTGGAACATCACGAACACCCTCGTGTTCCTCGCGTTCATCATCGCCGCGTTCCGCGAGCAGGCGCGGAACCGTGTGACCGACCGGCTGACCGCGATGCTGCAGGGGGTGGCGGCATGACCTGGACGAACCGACTCCGGCTGTTCGCGGGACTCGTCGCGGTGCTGGTCGTCGTGGCGGCGTTCACGCTCGTCTTCAACCAGCGGCAGAGCGCCGTGGCGAGCACCTCGGCGGCGATCGCCGCGCAGGAGTACGCCGTCGGCACCGACTACGGCGGGACCGTCACGGAGGAGTACGTCCAGGAGGGCGACTCCGTCCGGAAGGGCGACCGGCTCCTCCAGGTGCAGAGCCTCCAGCTCGCACAGGACATCCGGAAGGGCGTCGTGGGCGCGAACACGCAGACGAGCGCCTACGACATCGGCGCCGACGGCTTCATCACGTTCAAGGCCGAGGTCTCCGGGACCGTCGCCAAGGTCGACGTGAAGACCGGTGGCTACGTGCAGGCCGGCTCCGAGCTCGGCACCATCCACAAGGAGGACAGCCTCTTCGTCACCTCGAGCTTCATCGTGACCGCTCGGGACTACGGGCGGATCCAGAACGGCGCAGCGGTCGACCTCGTGCTCCCGAACGACACGACGATCCGGGGCACCGTGAAGAGCGTCAGCGTCGAGACCAACGACCAGGGGCAGGCGAAGACCACGGTCGACGTCGAGAGCCCCGAGCTCTCCGCGTCGCCGTCGAGCGGCGTCACGAGCCCCGGGACCCCGGTGGACGCCACCCTGCACCTGCGGGACGACGGCCGGCTCGCGGGCGTCACGGACCTCGTCCGTGACTTCGCACGGCAGATCGGACTGTAGCCGATGCTCCGGCTGCCTCGGTCCGTCCGTCGTGACCAGGCGCCGGACGCGCGCCGTCGGGTCGGCGCGCGCCGTGCCTCCAGGCTGATCACCGGTGTCACCGTCGTGACGGCCGTCACGATGCTCGTGACCGCGTGCACCGGCACTGGAGGCACGGATCACCCCGGCGAGAGCGCCTCGCCACCCACGGACGGTGCGGCACAGACGCGCGCGGTCGCCGGTCTCGGCGACGTCGCGTCGTCGGGGGCAGGCACGATGCGCCTCGCCGACGGACTGTTGCCGCCCACGAACCGCTGGTTCTCGGGGCTCGTCTTCGGAGCGGCACCACAGCCCGTGTTCCCCAGCCCGATCTCGTGGCAGGTGACCGACGACGGCTTCGCGGCCGGCCTCCCCACCGTGACCGCGACCGAGAAGACCATCGCCGGCGGCGCGACGCAACAGGTCGGACTCGACCTCGGTGCCACCTCGACCCGGGTGTCCACCTACGACTCGGTGTCCGTGACCGTCGAGCACCGTGACGGCTCCACCGTCCTCGGGCACACCGTCATCGCCGAGGGCTCGCCGCTCGTCACGTACACCGCCGCGCGTGCCGGCACGGTCACCGCGACCGCTCCGATCGACCGCACCGGCGACCGGACCGGCACCGTGACGGCGGGCGGCCGGACCTGGCAGCTCGTCGTGCGGGACGGGACGATCGACGGCGACGCGATCGACCTGCGATCCGGCGGCAGTGTCGTCCTCCTGCCGGTCCCGGACGGCGCGACCGCGGCGCAGACCGCCCTGCTCGTGGATGCCGCGCGTCCGCTCTCGGGGGTCGTGCTCGACCGCAGTGCGTCGCGGGGGAAGCAGCGCACCACGCTGACGTACGACTTCGGTGGCGACCGGGGTGTCCTCGTCCCGCAGCCAGGGCAGGGCACGACCGGCCTGGAGTGCACCGGTCTGCACTACGACACCGTGCAGGGAGCCGCGCCGGTCTGCACCGGCACGGCGCTGCGGTTCGCGGTCGACACCGTCCGGCCCTCGGACACGCTCGACCTGTCGGGGCTGTCCTCCTCGCAGCGTTCGGAGCTCGTCGCCCAGGTCCGCGAGGACGCCTCCAGGGTGGATGCCTCGTCGTACGCGGCGGACAGCTACGGCGGCGGGAAGGACCTCTACCGCGTCGCGAACCTGTACCGGCTGGCGACGCAGCTCGACCTCACGTCGGTGGCGGAGACGCTGAAGACCTCGGTCGTCGACGAGCTCGACCAGTGGTTCGACGCGGACGGGTGCGGGACGCGCACGGCACGGTGCTTCGCGTACGACCCCACCCTGCACGGGCTCGTGGGGCAGGAGGCGTCGTTCGGCTCCGACGAGTTCAACGACCACCACTTCCACTACGGCTACGTCCTGTCCGCAGCCGCGGTCCTCGCCGCCGACGACCCCGCGCTCGTCAGCCGGTGGCGGACCGTGGCTGACCTCGTCGCCGCGGACATCGCCTCGCCGGAGGCCACCGCTTCGTTCCCCGCGCTCCGCGTCTACGACCCGTACGCGCAGCACTCGTGGGCGTCCGGGTTCTCGCCGTTCGCCGACGGCAACAACCAGGAGTCCTCGTCCGAGGCGGTGTCGGCGTGGAACGGCGTCGCGCTGTGGGGAGCGGTGTCCGGCTCGTCGTCGGGGTCGTCGTCGCTCCGAGCCGTCGGGACCTGGCTGCTCTCGAACGAGGCGGCCTCGGCGGCACGGGACGTCCTCGACCCGTCGCTGTCGGAGTTCCCGGAGTTCCAGCACGAGGTCGTCTCGCTGACCTGGGGCGGCAAGCGCGACCACGCCACGTGGTTCAGTGCCGCCGCGGCCGCCCCCGCGGGGATCGAGCTGATCCCGATGCCGGCCGTCGCCGCCTCGTACGTCGATGCCGGCGGGGCCGCCCAGATCCGCCGGGTGCTCGCCGAGGCCGTCCCGGACGGGCGGTACGACGTGCAGTTCGGCGACTACCTGCTCATGTACCGGGCGTTGGCGTCGCAGACGGATGCGTCGGCGGCGCTGCGCGAGGCCCGGGACCTGCCGGACGCGGTGATCGACTCGGCGAACTCGCGGTCGTACATGCTGGCCTGGATCATGTCCCGCGGGTAGCGGCGGCGCCCCGCGCATGCTGGATCGTCTGCGCGGGCACCCATGCGCCGCGTCCTACCGTCCCCTCCATGTCCATCCGAGTGAAGACCGTCACGGCGCTCGTCGGTGCCGGAACCATCGCATTGCTCCTCACCTCGTGCTACGGCGCAGGCGCGCAGAACGGCAACCCCGTCGGCAAGGGACCGGCGGGCGACGACCCCGCGGAGAAGGTGCAGTGTGCCGTGGCGGCGAAGGAGGCGGTCGACGCGATTGACGCCGCCGTCGGCGGCCACGACGACACCGACTACGCGAGCATCCGCAAGGGCGACGGCGGCTGGTACCTCGGCGCGTCGATCACGCCGAACCAGAAGGACGACCCGAACGAGGACGAGGTCACGGTGTGGGCGACCACGTCCGACCCCACGTCCGAGGAGTTCGACGGCACGGTCTACCCGGTGAACGAGGCCGCGAAGACCGCGGTCGCCGACGAGTCCACCGACGCGACGGCTGCCCCGTCCGGGTTCAGTGCGGACGCTGACGCCGCGCAGGCCGTGGCCCAGTGCGTCATCGCGTCGACGGACCACTGACCGGCCGCCGCGTCAGGTCTGGCAGCGCGGGCACCAGTAGGTGTCCCGGAGGGTGAGCTCGGACTCGCCGAGTTCCCCGTACCGGATCGGTGTCCCGCACCGCAGGCACGGCTTCCCCGCCCGGCCGTACACCCAGAAGCGCCGACCGGGGCGGTCGACCCCCGTGGTCACACGAGCGCTGCGGTCACGGTTGGCGAGGATGAGCCGGCTCGCCAGGGCGATCATCCGTGCCGGGTCGTGGACCTCGCGCACCGGTCGGGTCGGCAGGACACCGCGCAGGAAGCACAGCTCGTTGCGGTAGACGTTCCCCAGGCCGGCGAGCACGCGTTGGTCCAGCAGTGCAAGGCCGACGGGACGATCAGGATCCCGCGTCAGGTTCGCCAGGGCGAGGTCGGCGTCCCAGTCCGGACCGAGCAGGTCGGGGCCGAGGTGCCCGACGACCTCGGACTCATGGTCGCGGGGGACGACCTCGAGCACCCCGAGCGCGAACCCGACCGTCGAGACGTCGGTGGCGCTGCCGGTCCCGCCGCTGGTCGCGTCGAGCACCACCCGCGCCTGGTGCGCCGGGCGACGCCAGCGGTCGCCGGGCGCGTAGACGTCCCACCGCCCCTCCATCTTGAGGTGGGAGTGCACGGTGAGGTCGCCGATCCGGTGCAGCAGGTGCTTGCCACGCGGGACGACCTCGTCCACCGTGCGGCCGACGAGGTCGAGCGTGGCGAACGCGGGGACGCGGAAGTCGCTGCGGGTGAGGACCTTGCCCGCGAGCGCCGCGTGGAGGCGACGTGCGGCACGGAAGACGGTGTCGCCCTCAGGCACCGCGCGCCCCGATCCTGCGCTCAGACACGGAGACGCAGTCCCTGGGGGGTGGCGGTGAACCCGGCCTCGCGCAGCGCCGAACCGAGCGGGGTCTCGAGGACGAAGTCCCCGTCCACCCGTTCGACCGAGAGCTTCCGCAGGCCGCTCCGGACGGTCGCGGCGATCGACGATGCAGCCGCGGCGAGGTCCGCCGGGTCGTCGGTGAAGGTCAGCACCGACTTGCCGCCCCGTTCGACGTACACGGCGAGGTGCCCGTCGACCGTCGTGACGAGCGCCCCCGCCTTCCGGCCCGGCCGGTGACCGCGGCCGGTCGTCTTGGCCGAGGACGTGCCGGCGGTGCTGCCGGGACCCCCGGTGCTGCCAACGGCGTCGGAGCTGCCGACACCGTCGTCGTCGGCCCCGACGGCGGTGTCCGACGGCCATGGCAGCGACGCCCCGTAGGGGTTCGCCGGATCGGTCGCCGCGAGGGTCAGCGCCTCGCGCGCACGGTCCGGATCGGCCCGCTCGTCGTCGTCGAGGTCCCGTGCGAACGTCCGGAGCCGGTCGACGGTGGGCCCGGTCGCGAACTGTGCGGCGCCGAGGCCCTCGACGAAGTAGCCCCGACGCGCCCGACCGGACTCCTCGAAGCGGGAGAGCACCCGGTACACCCCGGCGAACCCGCCCCGGACCCCCTCGACCTGCACCGCGCCGCGGGTGACGACGCCGTACCGCTCGAGCAGCTGTTCGGCGGTGGCAGCGGCCCGGACGGTCGAGTCGGACTCGGCGAGCGGGAGCAGCGACCACCGGCCACCGACCGACGGCGGACCGGACTGCGTCGGCATCGTCGGCCGACGACGTCCGCGGTAGGCGCGTGCGCGGGGTGCGCTCGAGCTCTTCGCCTTCCCACCGAGCATCGCCCGGAGCGGCGCGAAGGTGTCGTTCGTGATCTGTCCGACCCACACCAGGTCCCACAGCGCGGTGGACAGGGCGGAGTCGTCGGTGCTGCCCACGGCCTGTCCGAGCTGCCGGAAGAAGTAGGCGCCGCCGCCCGCCAGCGCACCGAGCACGTCCCGCTGGAGCTCGGTCGTCTCGTCTCCGGAAGGCTCGGCCAGCGTCGTGGACGCGGTGTCGGCGAGGTGGAGACGGATCCATCCGTCGTTGCCCGGCAGCGTGCCCCCACCGGACCAGAGGACCTCGCCCGTGGCGGTGAGCTCGTCGAGCATGCTCGGCGCGTAGTCACCGACGCGTGCCGGCAGCACGAGGGTCTCCCACGCGCTCGCGGGCAGTGCCACGCCGGCGAGCTGGTCGACGACCTGGAGCACCCCGTCGACACCGCGCAGACCCCCGCGGGTACCGGAGGTCCGGACGTGCTGCCACGCGGGCAGGAACCGCGCGAGGGCGTCCGGCGTGACCGGCTCGACCTCGTGCCGGAGTGCCGCGAGCGACTTCGTGCGGATGCGTCGGAGCACCTCGGCGTCGCACCACTCGGCACCCTGGCGGTCGGGACGGAACTCGCCCTCGACCACGCGGCGGTCGGCGACGAGGCGGCGCAGAGTGTCCTGCACGACGGCGATCCCGAGCCCCAGCCGCCCGGCGGCGTCCTGCGCGGAGAACGGCCCGTGGGACCGTGCGTACCGGCCGACCAGGTCGCCGAGCGGGTCGGCCACCGGCTCGACGAACGCCGTCGGGACACCGATCGGCAGGGGGACGCCGAGGGCGTCGCGCAGGCGGGAGGCGTCCTCGATGACCGCCCACCGGGTCGAGCCGGCGTGCGAGAAGGAGAGCACGCGGCGGTCCCGCTCGAGCGCGGCGAGCACGGTCTGCGCCTCGGTGGCAGCGGCGGCACGGTCGTCCGTCGCTGCCAGCCAGCTCCGGTCCACGATCTCGTCGAGGTCGAGCGCGCCCACGAGCCGCAGCACGTCGACGACCCCCTCGGCGTCGCGCGCGCGGCGGTCGGGTGAGAGCCGCTGCAGGTCGCGCTCGACCGAGGCGATGACCGTCGGGTCGAGCAGCTCGCGCAGCTCGGCACGACCGAGCAGCTCGCCGAGCAGTGTCGAGTCGAGGGACAGGGCGGCCGCCCGACGCTCGGCGAGCGGCGAGTCCCCCTCGTACATGAACGCGGCGACGTAGCCGAAGAGCAGTGACCGCGCGAAGGGCGACGGTGTCTGCGTCTCGGTCTCGACCAGCCGGATGCGGCGACCGGCGATGTCGTCGGCGATCCCGAGCAGCGCGGGCACGTCGTACACGTCCTGCAGGACCTCGCGCACGGTCTCGAGCACGATCGGGAAGGTCGGGTACTTCTGGGCGACCTCGAGCAGCTGCGAGGCCCGTTGCCGCTGCTGCCAGAGCGGTGACCGCTGGCCGGGGTTCCGGCGCGGCAGCAGGAGCGCTCGCGCGGCGCACTCGCGGAACCGAGCGGCGAACAGCGCCGACGCTCCGACCTCGTCCGTGACGAGCGCTTCGAGGTCGTCCCGCTCGAACACGAACAGGTCGGCGCCGGGGGGCTCGGCATCGGTCTCGGGGATCCGCACGACGATCCCGTCGTCGGCGGCCATGGCGTCACCGTCGATCCCGTGTCGTTCACGGAGGCGAGCGGCCACCGCCAGGGCCCACGGCGCGTGCACCTGCATGCCGTACGGGGAGTGCAGGATGAGCCGCCAGTCGCCGAGTTCGTCGCGGAAGCGCTCGATCACGAGCGTCGTGTCGTTCGGCACGTGTCCGGTGGCGGCGCGCTGGTCGCGGAGGAAGGTGAGCAGGTTCGTGACGGCGCGTTCGTCGAGTCCGCCGGCGGCCACCCGGGCGCGGGCGTCGTCGTCCGAGGCACCCTCGACCTCGCGCACGAAGGCCCCGGTGGCACGGCCGAGTTCGGCCGGCCGACCGATGCCGTCGCCCTTCCAGAACGGCACCCGGCCCGGCTGCCCGAACGCGGGGCTGACGATCACGCGGTCGTGGGTGATCTCCTCGATGCGCCAGCTCGTGGCACCGAGCGCGAAGACGTCGCCGACCCGGGACTCGTAGACCATCTCCTCGTCGAGCTCGCCGACGCGCGAGGCCTTCTCGCCGACCATGAAGACGCCGAACATGCCGCGGTCGGGGATCGTCCCGCCACTGGTGACCGCGAGCCGCTGGGCGCCCGGACGCCCGGTGAGGGTGCCGTGCACGCGGTCCCACACCAGGCGCGGGCGGAGCTCGGCGAACTCGTCGCTCGGGTAGCGCCCGGTCACGAGGTCGAGCGTGGCCTCGAACGCGGAGCGGGGCAGCCCGCTGAACGGGGCGCTCCGCCGGACGAGCTCGAACCAGTGCTCGACGTCGACCGTGTCGATCGCACCCGCCGCCACGGTGTGCTGCGCGAGCACGTCGAGCGGGTTCGCCGGCACCGAGATCGACTCGATCTGCCCGGCGACCATGCGCTCGACCGTCACGGCGCTGTTGACCAGGTCGGCGCGGTGCTTCGGGAACAGCACGCCGCGCGAGATCTCGCCGACCTGGTGCCCGGCGCGACCGACGCGCTGCAGGCCGCTGGCGACCGAGGGCGGCGCCTCGACCTGCACGACGAGGTCGACCTCGCCCATGTCGATGCCGAGCTCCAGCGAACTCGTCGCGACGACGCACCGCAGCCGACCGGACTTCAGGTCGTCCTCGATGATCGCGCGCTGGTCCTTCGAGACGGAGCCGTGGTGCGCGCGGGCGAGCACCGGCACCGCGGCGTCGGAGCCCCCGCCTCCGGTCTGCCCCGACGCACCGATCACCTGCGCCGGCGGACGTTTGGTCCCCTGGGGCGCGACGGCGTGGGCCGAGGTCCGTGCCGGTGACTGCGGACGACCACGCGCGACCGGCAGTCCGTCGTCGGCGGGGGACGCCCCGGCCGGGACCAGCACACCGTCACCGACGGAGCCGGCCGCCGCCAGGACGCGTTCTTCGTGGATCTCGTTGAGCCGCGCCGTCAGCCGTTCGGCGAGTCGGCGGGAGTTCGCGAACACGATCGTCGACCGGTGTTCCTCGACGAGGTCGACCACGCGTTCCTCGACGTGGGGCCAGATCGACCCGTTCGTGGGCGACTCGGTCGCGTCCGCTCCGACGGGTGGCGCGCCGAGCTCGGCCATGTCGTCGACCGGCACGACGACCCGCAGGTCGAACGTCTTCTGCGCCGGCGGGGCGATGATCGACACCGGCGCGCGTCCACCGAGGAACCGTGCGACCTCTTCCGGTGGGCGCACCGTCGCCGAGAGCCCGATGCGCTGCACGGGCTTCTCGAGCAGGTCGTCGAGGCGTTCGAGCGAGACCGCCAGGTGGGCACCGCGCTTGGTGGACGCGACGGCGTGGACCTCGTCCACGATGACGGTGTCGACGTTCACCAGGGTCTCGCGCGCCTGCGAGGTGAGCATGAGGTACAGCGACTCGGGTGTCGTGATGAGGATGTCCGGCGGCTGCCGCAGCAGCTTCTGCCGATCGGACGACGGGGTGTCACCGCTCCGGACCCCGACCGTGACGTCGGGCGGTTCGAGCCCGAGACGCCGTGCGGTCTGGGTGATGCCGACGAGCGGGCTGCGCAGGTTCCGTTCGACGTCGACACCGAGGGCCTTCAGCGGGGACACGTAGAGCACCCGGGTGCGCTGCTTCGCGGGTGGGTGGTCGGTCGAGCTGATCAACCGGTCGATCGACCAGAGGAACGAGGCGAGGGTCTTGCCGGACCCCGTCGGGGCGATGACGAGCGCGTGCTGACCGGTGGAGACGGCGTCCCACGCACCGGCCTGTGCCGCGGTCGGTGCGGCGAAGGCACCGCGGAACCACTCCGCGGTGGCGGGGGAGAAGCGCTCGAGGACGTCCGTCATGGTCCGTCCCATCCTGCCCGGCACCACCGACAGCGGCCCGTGCGCACGTACCCCTTGACACAACGATAGTTACCGATCTATCGTTAACACATCGCGATACGACGAAGACGGATCCGTCAGACCGTTCGCGAGCCGACTCAGCACGACGGAAGGACGCACCATGCGACCCATGCACAACGACTTCGACACCGACCAGCACCCGCGCGGCCCCCGCTTCGGCGGCGCGCGGCACCACCACGGCGCCGGCTTCCCCGGCCGCGACCGCGGTGACCACGACCACGGCGGGCGCGGCGGCTTCGGCCCCGGCTTCGGGCGTGGCTTCGGCCCCGGCTTCGGCGGTCCGGGGTTCGGCGGGCCCGGCTTCGGCCGTGAGCGCCGTCGCCGCGGCGACGTCCGCCTCGCGATCCTCGGCCTGCTGGCCGAGGGCCCGCAGAACGGCTACGCCGTCATCAAGACCATCGCTGAACGCACGGGCGGTGCCTGGAAGCCGAGCCCCGGTTCGGTCTACCCGACGCTCCAGCAGCTCGTGGACGAGGACCTCGTCGTCTCCACGGGTGACGGCCGGAAGACGCTCTTCGAGCTCACCGACGCGGGCAAGGCCGAGGCGGAGGCGAAGGCGGACGAGATCGCCGCGGCCTTCGACGCGCCGGGCATGCCGGACTCGTCGCGCGAGTTCGTCGAGGCGCTCCGCAAGACCATGGGCGTCCTGCACATGTACCGCACGAGCGCGACCGAGGAGCAGGCGAAGGCAGCCACCGCCAAGATCGACCAGCTCCGCAAGGACCTCCTGCAGATCCTCGCCGACTGAACGACACGACCAGATGACGGACGGGAGGCGCGGTGCCAGCTGGCACCGCGCCCCCCGTCCGTCATCTGCGAACCCTGGCGACGAGGTCAGCCGTCCTCGGCGTGCGCAGTCAGCGCGAGGCGCCGTCGCCGATGAACGCGGCCACGTCCGCCAGCTCCGCTGCGGACACCGCGTGCGGCAGCCCCTCGTAGACCCGGTCCGTCACGGACGTGTTCGCGGCGGCCCAGGCCTGCGTCCGGGCGGTGGCCTCGCCGGGGATCACCGGGTCGAGGTCACCGTGCCCGAGGAACACCCGAGGGTGGACGGCACCGACGGCATCGTCACGCGAATCCGTCACCCCCGGCACGACGAACCCGGACAGCGACACCGCGAACGCGAACGCGGCGGGCCGTGCACGCAGCAGTTGCAGCGCCATCGAGCCGCCCTGCGAGAACCCGAGCAGGCCGATCCGCGGGTGGTCCGCCGAGACGGAGTCGATCCACTCGAGGACACCGGCGACGGACTCGTCGACGGGTCCGAGCGCCGGGGAGCCCGGCGTGCCGAGCGGGTACCAGCTGTACCCCTGCCCGAACGGCATCGGCGCACGCAGCGATGCGATCGTCCACGAGGACGGCAGCGCCGGGGCGAGTCCGAGCAGGTCGCGCTCGTTCGAACCGACCCCGTGCATCGCGACGAGGAGCGGCGTCCCCGCCCGCTCCGAGGGGCTCCGGGTCCACTGCACGGCGTCGCGATCGATCATGCGCCCGACTGTAGTTGACGCATCAACCATCCCCAACCCCCGCGCCTTCCGCCGAACTCGCCGCGGCGACTGGTAGACACGGTGCATGGCCTCGCTGCGCACCCCCGACCCCGACTCCGGCTGGCTGTCCGACGAGGAACTCGCGAACATCCGTCGTCGACTGCCGATCTGCTACGTCGAGGCGATCCCCGTCCGCACCGACGGCCTCGGCGTCGTGACCGAGGTCGGGGTGCTGCTCCGTGTGGCTCCGAGCGGGTCGATCGCGCGGACGCTGGTGTCCGGCCGGGTGATGTACGGCGAGTCGATCCGGACGGCGCTCTTCCGGCACCTCGAGAAGGACCTCGGGCCGATGGCCTTCCCGCAGCTGCCGTCGAGCCCCACCCCGTTCACCGTCGCCGAGTACTTCCCGCTGCCCGGCGCGTCCGTCTACACGGACGAACGGCAGCACGCGATCTCCCTCGCGTACGTCGTCCCGGTGACCGGCACGTGCGAGCCCCGGCAGGACGCCCTCGAGCTGACCTGGATGAGCCCGATGGAGGCAGCCTCCGACGCCGTCGCGGACGAGATGGAGGGCGGCCGCGGGGCGCTCCTCCGCGCGGGCCTCGCGTCGGTGGGCGCCCTCATGTAGCGGCCGACCCAAGCTGGACACGACGAAGCCCCCGGGACCACGTGGTCCCGGGGGCTTCGCAGCTCGGTCGTGCGACCGGCTTCAGTGCTTCTCGTTGCGGAGGCTGTCCGCGACGCCGTGCGCCGCGTCCTTGACGTCATCGACGCCCTGCTTGGCCGACGCCTTGGCCTGGTCGGTCTGACCCTCGGCCTTGAGCTTGTCGTTGCCGGTGAGGTTGCCGATGCCCTCCTTGACCTTGCCGACGAGCTTCTCGCCGGTGTGGTTCTCTTCGCTGCCAGCCATACGGTCTCCTTCCAACGACGGACGTTTCCCCGTCAGCCGCTCGCGCGGCATCCGGTGCAGCAGAAACTACGCCCGCCCCCAGGCCGCATTCCAAGGAGACGTCGAGGTTGGGGGACGACGAGCCTCAGTGGCGGTCGGCAGCACCCGCGGGACGGGAGGCGCGGCGCGAGCCACGACGTCGACCAGCGCCCGACTCGGAGCTGGCACCACGGCCCGCCGCGTAACCGCCCTCGGACGACCACACCGGAGCGGACCCGCCCCGCACGACGTCACTCGACGCGCGACGGCTGCCGCCGCGCCGCTGGCCGCCGGAGGTCGCGCCGTCGGCGCCACGGCCGCCGCGAC
>NZ_JAUZED010000088.1 GCF_030705415.1 Curtobacterium sp. A7_M15
CGCTCCGGTGCCGCAGGCTGCCCCGGTGCCGCCGCCCGCAGCCGCCCCGCCGGCAGCGGTCCCGGCTCCGGCCGCCGTTCCGGCTCCGGCAGCCGCCGCGGGCGGTTCGTCGGCCAGCGCATCGGTGCCGAACCCGACGCAGGACGCCTCGGCCACCGGCTACGTGACCCCCCTCGTGCGCAAGCTCGCGAACGAGCAGGGCGTCGACCTGTCGACCGTCACCGGCTCCGGTGTCGGCGGACGCATCCGCAAGGAGGACGTCCTCGCCGCCGCTGAGGCTGCGGCGAAGGCACCGGCCACCGGTGGTTCCGCCGCCGCGGCACCGGCCGGCCCGTTCGTCGCCGAGGTCTCGCCGCTGCGCGGCACCCGCGAGAAGATGACCCGCCTCCGCAAGGTGGTCGCCGAGCGCGCCGTGCAGTCGATGACGTCGACCGCGCAGCTCACCAGCGTCGTCGAGGTGGACGTGACGAAGGTCGCGCAGTTCCGTGACGCACACAAGGCCGAGTTCCTCGAGAAGACCGGTTCGAAGCTCTCCTTCATGCCGTTCTTCGCCCTTGCGGCGTCCGAGGCGCTCAAGGCCCACCCGAAGATCAACTCGACGGTCGAGGGCGAGGAGATCGTCTACCCGGAGACCGAGAACGTCTCGATCGCGGTGGACACCGAGCGCGGCCTGCTCACTCCGGTGATCAAGGACGCCGCCTCGCTGAACCTGGCGCAGTTCTCGCAGTCGATCGCTGACCTCGCCGAGCGCACGCGCAACAACCAGCTCAAGCCGGACGAGCTCGCGGGCGGCACGTTCACGTTGACCAACACCGGTTCGCGCGGCGCGCTGTTCGACACCCCGGTCGTGTTCCTCCCGCAGTCGGCGATCCTCGGCACGGGCATCGTGACGAAGCGTCCGGCGGTCGTGAAGGTCGACGGGCAAGAGGCCATCGCGATCCGTTCGTTCGTCTACCTCGCGTTGTCGTACGACCACCGGATCATCGACGGTGCGGACGCGTCGCGGTACCTCGTCGCGGTGAAGAACCGCCTCGAAGAGGGCAACTTCGGCCCGAACCTCGGGTACTGAGTCCCGGCGTTCCCGGTCAGGACGGCCCCGATCCCACTGTGGATCGGGGCCGTTCCCGCTGATGGCCGACCATGTACTCAGCCGATCGTGAAGACCGTCGCCGCGGTCACGCCGGCCGCCACCACGATCCCCACCAGCGCACGCCGGAGTGGCAGTCGTCTCCCGCCGCCGAGCGGGATGCCCTGCTCGACGACTCCGCGCAGCGCCGTCCCGAGCGAACCGGACGACCCCGCCACCGCCGCTGGGCCGTCCGGCAGGCCGACGAACAGGTCGTCCGACGGCCGCTCCCACCGGATCGGTCGCGGGGCCGCTGCACCCCGGACCACCGACAACGCCGTCCGCACCGTCGCCGTGTCCCCGTCGAGCGCCTCGGCGAGGACCGCGTCCACAGCGGGTCGGTCCGCCGCCCGGGCATCGGTCCGCTCCCACACGAGACGGGCTGCGAGGACCAGGACCCTGGCGCCGCTCTGGTCCGATCGACGGACACCGTCCGACGCGGGTGGGCGGTCGCACAGCACGATGGCGCCCGCATCGTCCACGAGGACGTCGTCGAGCCCTGCCGAGCCGATCTGCAGCGCACCCGACCGCTCGGCCAGGGCGAGCTCGAGCATCGGCACGGTGAGCGTCACGGCGACGCCCGTGGTCGGTGTGCCGAGCGTGTCGAGCGCCGCGGAGAGCGCGCTCCCCACCGGCCGGAGGACGTCGGCCGCGAGCCGTCCGTCCGCCAGCCGACCGACGTCGACGACCGGGGCGAGGTGCCGCGCTGCGGGATCGGTGGCGGCGGCAGCACGGTCGGCGACCCACGCGAGGAACGGGTGCTCGTCGGCCACCGCGTGCCACCGGGCGTGATCGGAGATCGTCTGCATGCGGTCAGCCTGGCCGATCCGGCACCGCGGTCGGCGGCTCGGACTCCGGACTGTGGAGAACGGTGTTCGCCCACAGCCGGACCACCGACGGTCCTCGGACGCCGACACAGGCCGTATCCTGGTCGCATGGCACGCAGCAGTTCTCAAGGTACGACGGCGAAGGAGCCGGGTCGTCTCAAGCAGATGTACCAGGTCTTCACGATGACCCGTCGGGCGGACCCGAGCTCCGTCTGGTGGTTCGCCCTGGCGTTCGTCGTCCCGGTGGTGCTGGGAGTCCTGCTCGCCCTGCTGCTGCCCGGCCAGAACTGGCTCGCGATCATCCTCTGGATCGTCGCGGGTGTGCTGCTCGGCGTCCTCCTCTTCCTGATCGTCCTCGGACGCCTCGCCGAGCGTGCTGCCTACTCGCAGATCGAGGGGCAGCCCGGAGCCGTCGGTGCCGTGCTGTCGAACTCGCTCCGCCGGCAGTGGCGCTCGAGCGAGATGCCCGTCGCGGTGCACGGTCGCTCGCAGGCCGCCGTCTACCGAGCCGTGGGCACCCCGGGCGTCGTCCTCATCACCGAGGGGCAGCGCGGCAACCTCAACCGGCAGGTCGACGAAGAGCGCCGCAAGGTCCAGCGCATCGTCCCGAACGTCCCGGTGCACGTCGTGCACGTGGCGAGCGGCACGGACGGCGACGGTGACGACTCCGTGACGCTGCACAAGCTCCCCCGCGCCATGAACAAGTTCAAGAAGGCGCTCAACCGCAACGAGGTCCTGGCGGTCGCGAACCGGCTCGACTCGCTCACGCAGAGCCCGGCCGCGGCGATCCCCAAGGGGATGGACCCGATGCGGGCCCGCGCGGGACGTCCGCGCTGACGGACTCCCCCACAGACCACGAACGCCCCCGACCGTGCCAGGTCGGGGGCGTTCTGCGTGCGGGTGCGGGTGCGGGTGCCTCGCGGCGTCGCGGCCTCGCACCGTGCGAGGTACGCGTTGCAGTGTGCGAGGTTCCGCGCAGTGTGGGACGGCTCGCGGCTCCCACCGAGGACGGAACCTCGCACCATGCAGCCCCCACCGCCGCGCGCCCCGCGCCGCGCGCGTCAGCGCCGCACCAGCACCGTCCCCGCGATCCGGTCGTGCGCCCCACGGCTGTCGCGGTCGATGATCAGCGCCGGCACGACCAGGCACAGCAGGAGCGTCCGCACCACCGGCCGCCAGACCCCGACGTAGCCCCCACGCAGGGGGACGACCCGCAGGCCGACGCAGATGTGGCCGAACGACCCCGACAGCAGGCAGATGAACAGGATCTGCAACGCGGCGAAGATCGCGATCTGGATCCACGAGTGTGCGATGTCCCCCGAGCCGTGCAGCGGCGACCACACACCGGTCACGTAGGCCACCAGGTCGGCCAGCGCCCCGTCGATGAGCAACGCCACGATCCGGCGTCCGATGCGCCCGACGCTGCGGGGCCCCTCCTCGGGCAGACCGAGGTCCTTGCCCGGCCATCCGTCGGGATGCGACGAACCCCCGGAGGACGACGCGGACGACGGGCTGGTGCTGCGGGACATACCACCAGCGTAGGCGAACCGGTCGACGTAACACGGACGAAACAATCCAGTCATGTCCGGGAAACTCGGTGTCAATAGCCTCGTCGGAGGGTGCCGAGAAGGACCCTCCGACATCACCCAACCCATTGGAGATCGGCCCACATGTTCAGCGATTCCTCCGAGGTCCTGGCCTTCATCAAGGACACCGACGTCAAGTTCCTCGACATCCGGTTCACGGACCTCCCGGGTGTGCAGCAGCACTTCAACATCCCGGCCTCCACCGTCGACGAGGACTTCTTCTCGGTCGGCCAGCTCTTCGACGGCTCCTCGATCCGCGGCTTCGCGTCGATCCACGAGTCGGACATGCAGCTCATCCCCGACGTGACGACGGCGTACATCGACCAGTTCCGCGCCGAGCGCACGCTGATCATGATCTTCGACATCTACAACCCGCGGAACGGCGAGATCTACGGCCGCGACCCGCGCCAGGTCGCCAAGAAGGCGGAGAAGTACCTCGCGTCGACGGGCATCGCGGACACCGCGTTCTTCGCCCCCGAGGCCGAGTTCTACATCTTCGACGACGTCCGCTACTCGGTCACGCAGAACAAGTCCTTCTACTCGGTCGACTCCGAAGAGGGCGCGTGGAACACCGGCCGCGAGGAAGAGGGCGGCAACCTCGCCAACAAGACCCCGTACAAGGGCGGCTACTTCCCGGTCTCCCCGGTCGACAAGACGGCGGACCTCCGCGACGACATCACCCTGAAGCTGATCGAGGCGGGCTTCGAACTCGAGCGCTCGCACCACGAGGTGGGCACCGGCGGCCAGCAGGAGATCAACTACAAGTTCGACACGATGGTCCACGCCGCGGACGACATCCTCAAGTTCAAGTACATCGTCAAGAACACCGCCGACCAGTGGGGCAAGGTCGCGACGTTCATGCCGAAGCCGCTCTTCGGCGACAACGGCTCGGGCATGCACACGCACCAGTCGCTGTGGAACGACGGCAAGCCGCTCTTCTACGACGAGAACGGCTACGGCGGCCTGTCGGACATCGCCCGCTGGTACATCGGCGGCATCCTCAAGCACGCTCCGGCGCTGCTCGCGTTCACGAACCCGTCGATCAACTCCTACCACCGTCTGGTGAAGGGCTTCGAGGCGCCGGTCAACCTGGTCTACTCGGCCGGCAACCGCTCCGCCGCGATCCGCATCCCGATCACGGGCACGAACCCGAAGGCCAAGCGCATCGAGTTCCGCGCGCCGGACGCCTCGGGCAACCCCTACCTCGCGTTCGCCGCGCAGCTGATGGCGGGCCTCGACGGCATCCAGAACCGCATCGAGCCGCACGAGCCGGTCGACAAGGACCTGTACGAGCTCCCGCCCGAGGAGGCGAAGGGCATCCCCCAGGTCCCCGGCTCGCTCGACGAGGCGCTCGAGGCCCTCGAGGCGGACCACGAGTTCCTCACGAAGGGCAACGTCTTCACCGAGGACCTCATCCAGACCTGGATCGACTACAAGCGCGAGAACGAGATCCTCCCGCTCGCACAGCGCCCGCACCCGTTCGAGTACGAGCTGTACTTCGGCGTCTGACGCGCCACACGCCACGAACGCCCCCGCACCGGTCTCCGGCGCGGGGGCGTTCCGCTGTGCCGAGCCTCGGCAGGGCGGACAGTGCGCGGTGCGCAGCACCGCGGGGGTGTCCGTACGGCCGAGTCTCGCCTGCGGGCTGCGGCAGGCGCCGTGGACGTGCCTGCCTGGAGGCGCGGCGCACGCCCGGCGGGCCGGAACCGCGCCTCCAGGCGGTCACCTCGCACGTTCCTTCCCATGGCACGCGCACTGCCATGACGAATCGGGCGTACCTGGCAGGAACTTCCGACCAGGTACGCCCGATTCGACCAGGTACGCCCGAACGCGCAAGGTACCCCGGGAGCGCCAGGTACCCCGGGAGCACGGTGAGCCGGGTGCACGAGAACGGGGCCCGTGCCGCCCCGGCACAGACCCCGCTTCCGCGTCCACGTGACTAGCGCGCAGTGGCCACCGCGTCGTTCGTCCCCGCAGCGACGCTCACGGGTGCACCCGTGACCGGAGTGGGCCGTCCCAGGGAACGGACGGTCCATCCCGCCTTGACCCAGTCGGCGACCGGGAGGCAGTTGCGGGCGTCGATCACCGTGCGACGCCCAACGATCGAGGCGAGGGCGGCGGGGTCGGCGGCGATGACCTCGTCCCACTCGGTGAGGACGAGCACGACGTCGGCGTCCTCGATCGCTCCCTCCATCGACGACGAGTAGGTCAGCGTCGGGAAGGAGCGACGTGCGGTCTCCATAGCCTCCGGGTCCCACAGCGTGACCTGGGCGCCGCGGAGGTGCAGCGCGGCGGCGACGTTGAGCGCCGGCGAGTCGCGGACGTCGTCGGTGAGGGGCTTGAACGCCGCCCCGACCACGGCCACGCGACGGTTCAGCACGGAGCCGCCGAGCGCGTCGATCGTCATGTCGATCACGCGTTCGCGCTGCCCCATGTTGATCTCGTCGACCTGCTGCATGAGACCCACGACGCGGCCGGCGCCGAGCTCGTTCGCGCGGTGCATGAGCGCGCGGATGTCCTTCGGCAGGCAGCCACCGCCGAAACCGAGGCCCGCATTGAGGAACTTCCGGCCGATCCGGGCGTCGTGCCCGAGGGCGTCCGCGAGGGTCGACACGTCGGCTCCGGTGATGGCGCACATCTCGGAGATCGCGTTGATGAACGAGATCTTCGTGGCGAGGAACGCGTTGGCGCTGACCTTCACGAGCTCCGCCGTGGCGAGGTCGGTCGTGATGACCGGGGTGCCCTCGGCGATGGGTGCGGCGTAGACCTCGCGGATGACGGCGTCGGCCGATGCCGAGGCACCGCCCCAGACCAACCGGTCCGGGTGCAGGGTGTCGTCGACGGCCTTGCCCTCGCGCAGGAACTCGGGGTTCCAGATGAGTTCGGCGTCGATGCCCGACGGCGCGAACTCACGCACGATGCCGCGGAGCCGCTCGGCCGTGCCCACCGGGACGGTCGACTTCCCGACGATGAGGCCCGGGTGGGTGAGGTTCTCGGCGACGCCGCGGGTGGCGTTCTCGACGTAGGTGAGGTTCGCGGCGTGCGACCCGGCGCGCTGCGGGGTGCCGACGCAGACGAAGTGGACGTCCGCGGCGGCCACGGCTTCGGGGAGCGAGGCCGTGAAGCGGAGCTTGCCGCTGGCGACGTGCTTCGTGATGAGCTCGGGCAGGCCGGGCTCGTAGAACGGGACCTCGCCGGCCGACAACGCTGCGAGCTTGGCCGGGTCGACGTCCACGCCGATGGTCTCGAAGCCCATCTCGGCCATGGCGGCCGCGTGGGTGGCGCCGAGGTAGCCGGTGCCGATGACGCTGATGACGGGTGCCGGACGGGAGTCTGCGGTCTTCTTCTGAGCGGTCACTGCTTGACCTCCTGCAGGTCGTAGTCGGTGTCGGTCCGCGCGATGCCGTCGACGAAGGCCTGGAGGCTGTCGGCGCGGGAGTTGAGTCGCCAGTCGTTGGTGGTCCTGGTGCCGTCGACGATGGTCGTGGCGGTCTCGCTGAAGTACGAGAAGCCGATGACGTCGTCGTTCGCGGGGTCGGCGAGTCCGTCGAACAGCGAGGTCATCCACTTCGCCTTCTGCCCGTTGCTCACGGACGTGCCGGTCTCGGTTGCGCCGATCTCGCTGAGGAGGATCTTCTTGTCCGGCGCGATCTGCCGGAGCTGGGCGAGCGTCTTGCCGAAGGTGTTGCCGAAGGTCGGCGTTTCGGAGGCGGTGCGGTAGTAGCCGCTCATGCCGACCCAGTCGACGTACTTCGACTCCGGGTAGTACTCACGCAGGTAGTCGAGCTGCATGTACTTGTCGTTGCCGAGCTTGTCGATGCGGCTCGGAGCCCAGTTCCAGATGACGTACTGGTTCGCACCGTTGGCTTGGAAGACGTCGTGCACGTGCTGCCACATCGCGACGTAGGAGCCGGCGGCGTTCTGCTGGGCGGTCCCCTCGGACCAGTTGTACCAGGAGCCGTTCATCTCGTGGTCGAGCCGGATGACCATGGGCTGCTTGTTGGCGGCCAGGGCCTTCGCGTACTTCGTGAGGTACGCGTCGAACTTGCCGGAGATGATGTCCTGGTTCGTGTAGCCCGGGACGTACTTCGCGTCGTTGCCCGTCTTCGCGGGCGCGGACTCCCAGGTCATGAGCGGCAGGCGGCCGTTCGCCCACGAGCGCTGGACGGCGGAGGCGTTGAAGTCCTGGTCGAAGCCCTGGAAGAACCCGGTCATGTTCGTCGCCTTGCCGACCTGCTGCGACACCTCGTCGTACTCGGCCCAGTTGAAGGGCGACTGCGCCGTGTAGAGGCCGTACCAGCGCGTGGGCTGGGCCATGATCTGCGCCTTGGTCGGCACGGACACGGGGGTGGTCGGGTCCTTCGAGGGGCCGCCGTTCGGGTTCGTCACGCCGTGGTTGCCGGAGCCGCCGCCCTGGCCGCCTCCGGAGCCGGAACCGTTGCCGGTGCCCGAGCCGCCGGTGCCGCCCGCCCCGGAACCGGTGTCACCCGATCCGGAGCCGGCCCCGTCGCTCCCGGAGCCCGAACCGTCGGAGGAGGCCGCGCCTCCCGAGCCGGCCGCCTTCGCCGCCCCGAGGTCGGACTGCAGCGACGCGATCTGCGCCTTGAGCTGGGCGATCTGGTCGGCGCGCGAGCCGGCCTGCGCGGTCGAGGAGTCGAGCTTGCCCTCGAGCGCCCAGATCTCCTTCTGAGCGGCCGTGAGCTTCGTCTGGAGCTCGGCGGCCGAGATCTTCTTCTTCGGTGGCGTCACGCCGAGCGCCTGGTGGACCGCGGTCGAGACCGAGCCGGCCGGGGAGACCCAGACGTTCCAGGTGATCAGACCGAGGACGAGGACGATCGCGGTCGTCCCCACCGCGGTGAGTCGTGCGTGCTTGCTGGACTGGGCCCACCAGGCACCTGAGGAGCGGATGAGGTCAGACAATGAGGAAGGCCTCCAGGGCGAAGACGGCGAAGCCGATGCAGTACGGGATCGCTGCGTACGGGTTGTACCGACGGACGCGTGCCGGGGCGGGGGCCGCCGTCGCCTGGGCCGCAGTGGCTGCCGAGCGGCGGGTCGCGAGCACCGTCGCGGTGGAGTTGGTGGTGGCGTCCGGGCCGAACAGGTCGTCGAACGCCCGGTCGACGGCGCGCTGGTCGTCGCCGTAGGCGGTTCCACCGGCCGGGGTCGGGGCAGCCGCGTCGATCGGACTCACCGGGGTCTGGGTGGCGCCGGCCGAGGGCTGCACGGCGTCCGCCGGGTCCTCCTCCATCGGTCCGCCGGCGTAGGCACCGGCACGGGTCCCCCAGCCGGACGCGTGCGCCAGGCGGAAGAAGCCGATGAGCCGGATCGGCATGAGGAAGAACGTCGACACGATGATGAACATCGGCAGGCGGAAGAAGTCGCTCGGCTTCTCGGCGAGGTGCCGCATCTGCCGGATCGCCATGCTGAGCACGGACGAGACCACCATGAGCGCGGCGACGTAGACGAAGCCGGTCGAGAAGCCGTACTGCTGCAGGATCCCCTGGTAGAGGTTCTCGCCCTGGCCGGTGAAGGCGCGGTAGATCCAGCCGGCGATCACGCCGAACAGCATGAACGGCAGGATGATGTCGGTGAGGAAGAACACCGCGAGGATCGGCGCGTGGCCGAGCATCCACGGGAGCATCCGGAGCGTGTTGTACTGCGAGCCACGGGCCCAGCGGAGCTGCTGCTTGAAGAGCTTCTTCACCTGGAGCGGGGCGTCCGTGTAGACCAGCGAGGTGTACTGGTAGACGGTCCGGTACCCCTCCTTCAGCGTGAGGTTCGTCAGCGTGCGGTCGTCGGAGACCTCGAGGAAGACGCCCATGAACTTCTCGTGCATGAACTTGTCCATCACGCGGACGAGGATGTCGCGGCGGAAGGCGATCGTGCGCCCGGGCAGGCAGCCGATCTGGCCGAGCACGCTCTGTGCGGGCATCGAGTACAGCGCGCGGGAGTTCTCGCGCCAGTCCGCCCAGCGGGTGATCCAGCTGCGAGTCGGCTCGAGGATGCGCTGGCGCGTCGTCACACCGCCCACCGAGGCGTCGGCGAACGGCTTGAGCAGTTCCTCGAGGGTGCCGGGCGTCCACACCGTGTCCGAGTCGACGAGCACGGTGATGTCGCCGTTGGACATCTCGGTGCCGACCTTGACGGCGTTGCGCTTGCCGGGGATCGGCGTGTGGGTCCAGCGGACGAGTGGGGCGAACTCGTCGCAGACCGCTTCGAGGGCCTCGTTGCGGGCGCCGTTGATGACGACGATGATCTCGCCGGGACGCTGCTCGACCATGCGGCCGATCACGTCGCGGAAGAGGTCGAGCGGCTCGTCCACGACGGGGACGACGACGCTGGTGGTTCCGGTGTAGGTGCCGGTGTAGGGGCGGTAGCGGGCGGACAGGACGACCTTGAGCAGCCAGAGCAGCCAGATCACCGCGGAGTACACGGCGAACAGGTAGAACTCGGGGTGCCCTTCGACCATCTGCCGGATCTGCAGAATGAAGGTGAACATCGATCCCTGCTTCAACGTTCGAGGTGGAGATTCCGCGTCGTTGGGGAATCAGGGTCGGTTCGGGTGGACCCATTGATGCAGAACCGTGACCGAGCGCGCAACGCGACCCCCGTCCGGGGGCGTTACGAACGCGTTACGGGGTACACCGTGGTCCCCCTCGGGTCGGGACGGTCGTGTCCGCACTGGTGCTGACAGCACTCCGGTGGACCGCGTTCACCCTGCTACTCACCCGGTACGGGCGGCGAGCAGTCAAGGAGGCGCACCCCGATCGACACCGAAAGCCCCGGTCAGCACATGGTTGCCGGGCGCGCCGTGCGCAGCTCCGACTGTCGCCGGACCTCGTCCTGCTCCGCCGGATCACGGCCCGGTAACGGACAGCGCGGGCCTGCCGGTCGGGGTACACACATGTGACGGCGGGGGACGCGTCGTGTTACGGGGAATTCACTTCCGAGGACATGTCAACATGGTGCGAAAAACGTCATCTCGGGCGTGTCGCGCCCCGCGTCAGGCGCCGTAGAACTCGCGCTCGAACACCTGCCGTGCCCGCCGGGTGACGCCGAGGTAGTCCTCCTCGAGCTCCGAGGCGGACCCCGGCGGGTACTCCATGAGGCGTGCGATCCCCTCGAGCTGGACGCGGTCGACGGGCAGCACGTCGGTCGTCCTGCCCGACCAGAGGACGAGCGCGCTGCGGGTCCGCGAGGCGAAGCGCCAGGCGGCACCGAGCCGCTCGGCGTCGTCCGGCGCGACGAGTCCGGCGTCGCGGGCGGCGTCGAGGGCCCCGAGCGTCGACGTCGTCCGGAGGCCCGGGATCGTCAGGGCGTGCTGCAGCTGGAGGAGCTGGACGAACCACTCCACGTCGCTCAGCGACCCACGGCCGAGCTTGAGGTGCCGGGCCGGGTCCGCTCCGCGCGGCAGACGCTCGGACTCGACGCGGGCCTTGATGCGACGCACCTCGCGCACCTGCTGGTCGTCGATGTGCTCCGGGTAGCGCGTGCGGTCGGCGAGGTGCTCGAAGTCGCGGAGGAGCTGCGCGTCCCCGACCGCGCCGCGTGCCCGGAGCAGCGCCTGGGCCTCCCACGTGAGCGACCAGCGCGCGTAGTACGCGCCGTAGGAGTCGAGCGTGCGGACCACGGGGCCGTTCTTGCCCTCGGGTCGCAGGTCGATGTCGAGGTCGAACGGGTGGATCGCGTCGTCGGTCAGCCGGGCGAGCTCCCGCACGATGGTCTGCGCCGCCCGTGATGCCTGCTCCGGGGGGACGTCCTCGGTCGCCCGGTACACGTAGAGGACGTCGGCGTCCGAGCCGAAGCCGAGTTCGCGGCCGCCGTACCGCCCCATCGCGATGACGCCGAACTCCAGGCCCGCCGGGGCGCTCCGTCGGGCGAGCGTGAGGGCACCGGCCAGGGTCGACTCCGTGACGTCGCTCAGCGCCGGGCCGAGGGCGTCCACGTCGAGGTACCCGAGCACGGCCGCCATCCCGAGGCGGAGCGTCTCACGCCGCCTGGCCGACCGGACCAGGGCGGCAGCGCCGTCGACGTCGTCCCCGTGCCGCGCCGTCGTCGCCGTGACCTCGGCCAGCAGCGACTCGATCGGCCGGGGACGCAGCAGCGTGTCCGGCTCGTCGAGCCACGCCACCGCCTCGGGGAAGCGTTCGAGCAGGCCGGACAGGAACGCCGACTCGGACAGGACCGTCGTGAGCGAGTGCGCAGCCCCGGACGAGTCGCGCAGCATGCGGAGGAACCAGCTCGACTCCCCCAGGGTGTCGCTCAACCGACGGAAGGCCAGGAGCGCCCGGTCCGGTGCCGGCCCCTCGGCCATCCAGCGCAGGAGCACCGGCAGCAGGTTCCGCTGGATCGCGGCGCGGCGGCTCGTGCCCTGTGTCAGGGCCCGGATGTGGCTGAGCGCGCCGGCGGGGTCCGCGAAGCCGATGGCACCGAGGCGGTCCACCGCCTGGTCGCTCGTGAGCACGATGTCGCCGTCGCTCGCGGCCACCGCGGAGAGCAGCGGTCGGTAGAACAGCCGCTCGTGCAGTCCGCGGACCTCGAGCTTCACCGCGCGCCACCGGGTCTCGAGCGCGGCCGCGGACCGTGCGAGGCCGGTCGACCGTGCGAGGACACGCAGCTCGTCCTCGTCGGAGGGCATCAGGTGGGTGCGCTGCAGGCGTCGGAGCTGTATGCGGTGCTCGAGCAGGCGCAGCAGGGCGTAGTCCGGGCCGAAGCGCGCGGCCTCGGCACGACCGACGTACCCGGCGTCCGTGAGCGCGTCCATCGCCTCGAGCGTCGACCGAACTCGCACGGTCTCGTCGTCGCGGCCGTGCACGAGCTGCAGGAGCTGCACCGTGAACTCGACGTCGCGCAGACCGCCGGGACCGAGCTTGAGCTGCCGGTCGACCTCGGCGTCGGGGATGTTGTCCGTGACCCGCTGCCGCATACGCTGCACGGACTCGACGAACCCGGGTCGCTGCGCCGACCTCCACACGAACCCGGCGACGGCTGCGGCGTACCGCTCCCCCAGGTCGACCGAACCGGCGATCGGTCGCGCCTTGAGCAGGGCCTGGAACTCCCATTCCTTGGCCCAGCGCTCGTAGTAGGCGACATGCGAGTCGAGCGTCCGGACGAGCGCGCCGTCCTTGCCCTCCGGCCGGAGGTTCGCGTCGACCTCCCACAGCGCCGGTTCGGCTGCGAGGTCGGTGATGGCGTGCGTGGCAGCGATCGCCAGCCGTGTGGCGATGAGCACGGCCCGGTCCGTCCCGACACCCGTGCCGGCCTCGTCGTCACGGGTCGGTTCGGTCACGAAGATGACGTCGACGTCACTGACGTAGTTGAGCTCGCGGGCCCCGGCCTTGCCCATCGCGATGACCGCGAGCGGCGTCTGCTCGACGTCGGCCGCCGGGAACGGAACCTCGCGCCGGGCGACGTCGACGGCGGCTTCGAGCGCCGCGCCTGCGAGGTCGGCCAGCCCGGCCGCGACGGCGGGGAAGGCCCGCATCGGCGCGGCGTTCAGGACGTCGAACAGCGCGATCTGGGCCAGGTGCCGGCGGTAGCGCACCCGGAGCCGGAGCCGTGCGTCCTCACCCGTCGCTCCGTCGATCGCGCCGAGCAAGGACTCGGTGTACTCCTGCTGGGACCACGGCGCCGTGACGGGCGCCAGCAGCAGGTCGATCTCCGCCGGGCGACGGTGCAGGAACTCACCGAGCCCGACCGACGCCCCGAGCAGTCGCACGAGACGCTCGGTGGCGGCCTCGTCCGCGAGGACCGGACGCAGCTCGTCCGGCGCGCGCTCGAGCAGCCGCTCGAGCGCGCGGAGTGCGCCGTCGGGATCCGCCGTGGACTCCCAGAGGGCCGGGGACCCGCTCGCCGGCACCTGCAGGTCGGGGCCGAACCGCGCCTCCAGGTCGGCGATGCGTTCCAGGCTCTCCGACAGCTCCGCGAAGCCCAGGCGGGCCAACTCGGAACGCGACGTCGTCGTCCGACCGGTCATGTGGTGCGTGCCCCCGGTGCCGTCAGAGCGCGCCGAGGTTCGTGTCGAGCTCGAAGGGCGTCACCTGGTCGCGGTAGGCCTTCCACTCCTGCCGCTTGTTCAGCAGCACGAAGTTGAAGACCTGCTCGCCGAGGGTCTCCGCCACGAGTTCCGAGTCCTCCATGAGGCTCAGGGCGTGGTCGAGGCTCGCCGGGAGCTGGCTGTACCCGAGCGCACGGCGCTCGGAGTCGGAGAGGCTCCAGACGTTGTCCTCGGCCTCGGGCGGGAGCTCGTAGCCCTCGTCGATGCCCTTGAGCCCCGCCGCGAGCAGGAGCGAGTAGGCGAGGTACGGGTTCGCCGCCGAGTCGATGCCGCGGTACTCGATGCGGGCGGACTGGCCCTTGTTCGGCTTGTACAGCGGGACGCGCACCAGGGCCGAGCGGTTGTTGTGGCCCCAGGTGACGAACGACGGGGCCTCGTCGCCGCCCCACAGTCGCTTGTACGAGTTCACGAACTGGTTCGTCACCGCGGTGATCTCGGGCGCGTGCTTGAGGACGCCGGCGATGAAGTGCTTCGCCGTGTCGGACAGCTGGTACTGGCCGCCCGCCTCGTAGAAGGCGTTCTGGTCCCCCTCGAACAGCGACACGTGGGTGTGCATGCCCGAACCGGGCTGGCCCGAGAGCGGCTTCGGCATGAAGGTCGCGTAGACGCCCTGTTCGATCGCCACTTCCTTCACGACGGTGCGGAAGGTCATGATGTTGTCCGCCATCGTCAGCGCGTCGGCGTACCGGAGGTCGATCTCGTTCTGGCCGGGGCCGGCCTCGTGGTGGGAGAACTCGACCGAGATGCCGAGGTCCTCGAGCATCCGGACCGAGCGGCGACGGAAGTCGTGCGCGCTGCCACCGGGGACGTTGTCGAAGTAGCCGGCCTGGTCGACGGGCTGCGGGCCGCCGTCCTTCCACTCGCGGCTCTTCAGCAGGTAGAACTCGATCTCGGGGTGCGTGTAGAACGTGAAGCCGCGCTCGCTCGCCTTCGCCAGCGTGCGCTTGAGCACGTTGCGCGGGTCGGCAACGGCGGGCTGCCCGTCCGGCGTCGTGATGTCGCAGAACATCCGCGCCGTGGGGTCGATCTCGCCGCGCCACGGGAGGATCTGGAACGTCGACGGGTCCGGGTGGGCCAGGACGTCCGCCTCGTACGAGCGCGTGAGGCCCTCGATCGCGGAGCCGTCGAACCCGATCCCCTCGGCGAACGCGCCCTCGACCTCGGCCGGGGCGATCGCCACGGACTTCAGGGTCCCGATGACGTCCGTGAACCAGAGTCGGATGAACTTGATGCCCCGCTCCTCGATGGTGCGGAGCACGAAGTCCGTCTGCTTGTCCATTGACGCCCTTTCCGTGGTGCAGCTGGGATCCTCAGCCTATTGGTCTTCGTCGTCCCACCGCTCGTTGTTCGCCTTGATCCGGTCCAGGGCGTGTTGCGCCTCGTCACGCGTGGCGAACGGGCCGATCCGGTCGCGCTGCGGCGACTGCGGGCCCTGCTCGACCGTGTGCGTCTTCTCGTTGAACCACCACTGGGACTCGATGCGTTCGTCACTCATGCCGCCACCGTACCCACGTGCGGCGGCCGCGGCGCGGCGCGCCGGGCCTCGGCCGGACCGGGCGGGCTGGGC
>NZ_JAUZED010000089.1 GCF_030705415.1 Curtobacterium sp. A7_M15
CCGCGCCTCCCGTCCGTCTGTCCGACCGGTAGGGTCGTGAGGTCACGAACCGGGGGGAACCGTGCAGGCACTGCGCACACCGATCGACACCACCGCCCTCACCGAGCCGGTGCGCCGCCGCGACGTGCGACGGACCTGGAAGGCCCTCGTCGCCGAGCACCCCGAGGCACGCGACCTGGTCGGACTCGTCCGGCGGATCGTCCTCGGTGCCGGCGCCCTCTGCCTGCCGATCGGCCTGCTCGCGTTCGCCCTCGTCATCACCGCGACCGTCGCCGAGGGCGGCGAGGACGTGGCGACCGCCGTGCTCGTGCAGAGCGTCATCGGCGCCTTCCTCGGACTGGCCGGCGTCCTCTGCACCTGGGCGTGGATCCGGGTGCGGCGCCGACGCCCGCGGAAGCGCGTCCACCACCGCCTCGCCCGGTTCGCCGCGGCCAACGGCATGACCTACAGTCCCGGTCCGACCGGGACACTCCGTGACGCACCACTCGGACGTCGTGGGGCGTTGAACTGCTACCGGGTACTCCGGACCCCCGGCCCCCGAGGGCTCGAGTTCGCGAACCACGAGCTCGCTCGGTCGACGATGACGAACACCTCGCCGGCGTTCGGCGGGTACTGCGCGATGCGCCTGCCGGTGGCGCTGCCGAACATCCTGCTGCGGTCCGAGGACGGCCCCCGACGCCCGCTGCACACCTCGTCGGTCGTGCGTGGCTCGCAGGTGCTCTCGCTGGAGGGCGACTTCGACCGGTACTTCCGCCTCCACTGCCCCGCCGGGTACGAACGCGATGCGCTGTACCTGTTCACGCCCGACGTGATGGCGCGGCTCGTCGACCACCTGCGGGGGCTCGACGTCGAGATCGTGGACGACTGGATGTACCTCATCAGCGCACGCGACCTGATCACCGACCGGGCGGAGCGGTGGGAGGCCCTCGCGGCGGCGGTCGATGCCCTCGACGACCGGGTCGAGCGTTGGGCGCGGTGGCGGGACGAACGCACCGAGGGAGCTGCCGACCCTGACGGGGACGTGGTCGTGCGGGTGCGGGAGGTCGCGGCGTCCGGACGGCGGCTCCGGACGACCTGGGGTGCGGGGACGGTGCTCATCGTCGGGACCGTCGCGCTCGGGTTCGCGGCGTTGATCGTGGCGATCACCTTGTCCTGACGACGGCGCCCGGCGTCGGTGCGACCCTGTACGGACGCTCCGGTACGGTGGTGCCCGTGAACAACGGGTGGCGCGACGGTCTCTTGGTCGTGTGGATCATCTCCCTGCTGGCGGCGATCGGGCTCTGGGTCTCGGCGATCGTCATCTTCGGCAAAGGCCCGGACTCGGTGGAGCTCGTGCCGCTCGCGGCGTCGCTCGCCGGTGCCGCTGCCGTCGTGAGCTTCTGGTGGTTCGTGTCGCTGTTGCTGTGGCTCGCGGTGAGCGCGGTCGTGCGGGAGCACGACAAGGATCGGCAGCACGCGGCGCGCCTGCGCTGACCGGCCGACCGCCGGACAGGAGGCACGGGCCGGGGCCGCACCGCGCCTCCTGCCCGACGCGCAGTCGTGTCCGACGCGCACTCGGTCCAGGAACGACGAAGGCCCCGTCGCAGTGCGACGGGGCCTTCGATCGGTTCGGTGGTGCTGTGCGCTCGAAGGGACTCGAACCCCCAACCTTCTGATCCGTAGTCAGATGCTCTATCCATTGAGCTACGAGCGCGTGGCCTTGCGGCCGTGGAAGACTCTACAACAGCTGCGGCCTCGAACGCCAATCGAGACCCGCCGACCGCGCCCCTCGGCGTGTCGGCCCTCAGAGCGCGGCGAGCTCCTCGTCGAACACCTCGGCGAGGAACACCTCGAGCGCCTGCCACGATCGACGGTCGGCGCGTGCCTGGTACTGCGCCCCGTGGTCCGGTGCGTCGGTGCCGGGAACCGCGAAGGCGTGCATCGCCCCGGCGTAGGTGACGACCTGCCAGTCGACGGACGGCGTCGCTCGCATCTCGTCCTGCCACGCCTGGACCTTGTCGTCCGGCACGACCGGGTCCGCAGCGCCGGTCAGGACGAGGAGCTTGGCCCGGATGTCGGCCGCGTCGGAGGGGTCGTGCGTGAGCAACCCGCCGTGGAACGAGACCGCTCCGACGAGGTCGGCACCGGTGCGCGCGAGTTCGAGCGCCGCCGATCCGCCGAAGCAGTACCCCATCACGACGACCCGCGCCGGGTCGACGTCCGGGTCCTCGAGGAGTCGGTCGAGGCCGGCGCGGACGCGGGCCCGCAGGAGCGGGAGGTCCTGGTAGAACGACCCGGCGACCTCAGCGGCGGTGTCGTCGCCGGGCCGGACGCCCTCACCGTAGACGTCGGCACCGAAGGCCACGTACCCGAGCCTGGCGAGCATCGTGACGCGCGCCTCGACGTGCTCGTTGACGCCGTGCCAGTCGTGCACGACGAGCACGGCCGGGCGACGACCGGCGAGGGCCGTGTCCTTCGCCAGCACGCCGAGCAGCGCGGTGCCCTCGTGGTCGTAGCGGACGGCGTCGACGTGGACGTCGGCTCCGGCGGCTTCGGGAACGGTCTGCAGGACGTCGTGGGCGGTGGTCACCCGTCCGAACCTACGCCGCGCCGGGCGGTCAGCAGTCGATGTTGTCCCAGGAACCGGGGCCCTCGGAGCCCGCCGCGTAGTCGTCGAGCGGGGTCTTCCCGCTCCGCCAGGCCTGCAGGAACGGCTCGACGACCTTCCACCCCTGCACGGCGCTGTCCCCGCGGACGGAGAGCGTGGCGTCGCCTTCGAGCACCCCGGCGAGGACCTCGCCGTAGGCGCTGAGGCGTCCGGGGTTGAAGGTCGTCTCGAGCACGGTGTGGTCGATCGTGTAGGGGTCGCCGGGGCCGTTCACGTTCAGTTCGAGCTGCATCTCGTCCGGGGCGATCCAGATGCGCAGGCGGTCGGGCCGCTCGGCGCCGGACAGACCGTCGGGCACGTGCGGCGAGTCCTTGAACGTGATGACGATCTCGCGCCGCTGCTTCGCGAGGGCCTTGCCGGACCGCAGTGTGAAGGGCACTCCGGCCCAGCGCCAGTTCGCGATCTCGAGGGTGAGCTGGGCGAGGGTCTCGGTGCCGAGGGACGGGTCCACGCCGTCCTCGTCGACGTACGACGGCAGCGAGCGGTCGCCGATCGTGCCCGCGGTGTACCGAGCGCGCTTGCCCGCCGCGACGACGTCACCGCCCCAGGGCCGGACGGCTCGGAGCACGAGCTCCTTCTGGGTGCGCAGGTCGTCCGCGTCGATGGACGCCGGTGCCTCCATCGCGACCACGGCCATCACCTGGAGCAGGTGGCTCTGGATCATGTCGACGAGTGCGCCGGCCTTGTCGTAGTAGCGGGCACGTCCCTCGAGTCCGAGGGTCTCGTCGTAGACGATGTCGACGCGGGCGACGTGCGCGGACGACAGCAGCGGCTCGACGATGCGGTTCGCGAAGCGCAGGCCGAGCAGGTTCAGGACGGTGGAGCGGCCGAGGAAGTGGTCGACCCGGTGGATACGCTCCTCGGGGAGGAACGAGTGCAGCACGTCGTTGAGGTGCTCGGCACTCTCGGCGTCGGTGCCGAACGGCTTCTCCAGCGCCAGGCGCGTCCCGGACGGCAGGTCGAGGTCCTTGAGCACCTCACAGCTCTTCTCGGTGACGGCGGGCGGCAGGGCGAAGTAGATCGCGGGGTCGTAGCGGCAGTCGCCGAGCAGGGCCCGGAGGTCGTCCGCGTCGGTGACGTCGGCCTTGCGGTAGGTCGAGGCGTCGATGACGTCGCGGAGCCGCTTGCTGAGGTGCTCACCGCCGTCGGCAGCGCCCTCGTCCTCCTCGTTCTTCGACGCCTGCGCGTTCTCGAAGGACTCTCGGACCTGCGCCTTCCAGTCGGCGTCGGAGATGTCCTCGACGCCGGCTCCGACGAGCTGGACGTCCCAGTCGTCCTTCACCTCGAGGAGGGTGGCCAGGCCCGGCAGCAGCAGGCGCTTGGACAGGTCGCCGCTGGCACCGAGGATGAGCAGGGAGGTCTGGAGGCTCGACATGCCCCAGAACGTACTCACGCGTTCCGGCGTGTGGCCGGGAGACGTCGGTACGGTGGGGTCCAGTCCGGCGCGAGGGAGCACCATGAGCAGTGGGTACGGAGGGCGACGCACGCGCGTCGCCGTGGTCGGGACGGGCATGATCGCCGGCGTCCACGCGCGGGCAGCCCGCGCGGCCGGTGCCGAGGTGCTCGGGGTGCTCGGCCGGAGTCCGTCCCGTTCCGAGCAGGTCGCCGCCCAGCTCGACCTGCCCCGCGGGTACGCCTCGCTCGACGAGGTGATCGCCGATGCTCCCGACGTCGTGCACGTCTGCACGCCGAACGACCAGCACCACCCGCAGGCCCTCGCGGTCATCCGCGCCGGCATCAACGTCGTCTGCGAGAAGCCGCTCGCGATCGACTCCGCCGAGGCCGACGAACTGGTCGAGGCGGCGCAGCGAGCGGGCGTCGTGGCCACGGTGCCGTTCGTCTACCGGTACCACCCGATCGTCCGTGAGATCCGCGGGCGCATCGCCGACGGCGACCTGGGACGCGTCCTCGCCGTGCACGGCCACTACCTGCAGGACTGGATGCTCGACGAGGACGCCTCGTCGTGGCGGGTCGACGCCGGCTCGGGCGGCCTGTCCCGGGCGTTCGCCGACATCGGCTCGCACTGGTGCGACCTCGTCGAGTTCGTCACGGGCGAGCGGTTCGCCGCCGTCTCGGCAGCGACCGACATCGTCTACCCGACGCGTCCGGCGGCGTCCGGCCCGTCGTTCTCCGGCTCCCCCGACCCCGACCCCGTCGCCGACGCCTCGCAGCGCGCCGAGGTCACCACCGAGGACACCGCCGTCGCGACCTTCCGGACCGCGAGCGGTCGGATCGGCAACGTGGTCATCTCGCAGGTGGCCTCCGGGCGGAAGAACCGACTGTGGTTCGAGGTGGACGGCACCCGCGGGTCGGCGGCCTTCGACCAGGAGCAGCCCGAGTCGGCGTGGTTCGGCAACGAGCGCGGCGCGCAGATCGTCGTCCGCGACCCGTCGCTCGGGGCGCCGGACCAGCGGCGCCTCGCAGTGGTGCCGTCGGGACACCCACAGGGCTACCTCGACGCGTTCGCGGCCTTCGTCGCCGACACCTACGAGGCGGTCCGGAGCGGACCCGACCCTGACGGGTGGCCCGAGGGCCTGCCGACGTTCGCGGACGGGGCACGGTCGGCGCACATCATCGACGCCGTGGTCGGCAGCGCGGCCGACGGCACGTGGGGAGCGATCCGGTGAAGCTCGGGATGCTGACGGCCTGCCTGCCCGGGTGGTCGCTCGACCGCATCGCCGGGTTCGCGCAGCAGCAGGGGTACGAGCGCCTCGAGGTCGGCGTCTGGCCCGGCACGGGCGGACGCGACTTCGAAGCGGCCCACCTCCCCGTGGCGACCTTCACCGACGACGACGCCGAGGCCACCCGGACACTGCTGGACCGGACCGGACTCGAGATCTCGGCGCTCGCGTACTACGAGAACAACCTGCACCAGGACCTCGACCGTCGCGCCGAGGTCAAGGCCCACCTGTTCCACGCGATCGACACCGCGCAGGCCCTCGGGGTGCCGTACGTCGGCACGTTCATCGGCCGCGACAACTCGAGGTCGGTGCGCGAGAACATGGCCGAGGGTGACCGGGTGCTGCCGGAGCTCGTCGACTACGCCGGCGAGCGCGGTGTGCGGTTGATCATCGAGAACTGCGTCATGGAGGGGTGGCACCCGGACGGGTACCCGGGCAACCTCGCGTACTCCCCCGAGCTCTGGGACTGGGTCACCGGGCTCGGCTTCGGGCTGAACTGGGACCCGTCGCACCTGACCTGGATCGGCATCGACCCGGTGGAGACGATCCTGCCGTTCGCGGAGCACATCGTGCACGCCCAGGCGAAGGACGTCGAGCTCTTCCCGCGCAAGCGCGACGAGTACGGGTTCTTCGGCAAGGTCGACAAGGGCGACGACCCGTGGGACATGGGCTGGTGGCGCTTCCGGGTGCCCGGGCGCGGCGTGGTGGACTGGCCGCACGTCGTCGACCGACTGTACGAGGCCGGCTTCGACGGCACCCTCAGCGTCGAGCACGAGGACCCGCTGTGGGGCGGCACCGACGAGAAGGTCCTCGAGGGGCTCCGGATCGCCCACCGCACGCTGCGGCCGCTCATCGCCGTCGAGTGACTGTTGCGTGTGAACAACACATGACGTGTTGCGGCACACCCTGGCGCGTCGGCTGTACGGCTTCATAGGTTCGTGGGCGATGAACGCTCACACCTCCCCGCGCCGACGACGGCGCCTCGTCGGCGGCGCAGCACTCGCCACCGCCGGCGTGCTCGTCGCCCTGTCCGTCCCGTCCGCCGCACTCGCCGCCGACGGGGACACCACGATCGACATCCTCGACGTCAACGACTTCCACGGTCGCATCGAGTCCGAGGGCACCGCCGCCGACAAGGCCGCCGGCGCCGCGAAGCTCGCCGGCGTCGTGCAGTCGTACCGCGAAGCCAACCCCAACACCATCTTCGCGAGCGTCGGCGACAACGTCGGCGCCTCGACCTTCACGTCGCTCATCCAGCAGGACGCCCCGACGATCGACGCCCTGAACGCGATGGACCTCGACGTCAGCGCCATCGGCAACCACGAGCTCGACAAGGGCCAGGACGACCTGACCGGGCGCATCGAGGACCGTGCCGAGTGGCAGTACATCTCGGCGAACATCGTCAGGGAGGGGACGACGGAACCGGCGTTCAAGCCTTTCGAGGTCATCGAGAAGAGCGGGGTCAGGATCGGCTTCATCGGCGCCACGACCGAGGACCTCATCCCCGGCCTGGTCAGCCCCGGCGGCGTCGAGGGCCTCGCGATGGCCCCGATCGTCAGCCAGGTGAACCGGTACGCGACCGAGCTGACCGACGGCGAGACCGAGAACGGCGAGGCCGACGTCCTCGTCCTGCTCGTGCACGAGGGCGCGACCACGGGCTCGATCGCCGACGCGACCGGCTCCGGCGCCTTCGGCAAGATCACCTCCGGCGTCTCGTCGAAGGTCTCCGCGATCGTCTCGGCACACACCCACGCCACGTACAACCACTCGATCGCCGGCCCGGACGGCACGAAGCGCCCGGTGATCCAGACCGGCTCGTACGGCGTCAACTACGGCCACCTGCGCCTCACGGTCGACGCGGACAAGAAGCTGACGAGCATCACCGCGGACGTGAAGTCGATCAACGCCGAGACCACCGTGCCGGCCGACCGGTCCTCGGTCGACGAGGTGTCCGGGATCGTCTCCGCAGCCAAGGCCGTGGCCGACGTGAAGGGTGCCGAGAAGCTCGGCGAGATCACGGCGGACTACCGGCGGGCGGTCCAGTCCGACGGGAAGACCGAGAACCGCGGTGGCGAGTCCAACCTCGGCAACTTCATCGCCGAGGTGCAGCGGTGGGCGACGGAGCGCAACGGCTCGCAGGTCGCCTTCATGAACCCCGGAGGACTCCGCACCGACATGCTGTTCGCGTCGAGCGGTGCGACGGACCCCGACGGCACCGTCACGTACAAGGAAGCGGCGCTCGTCCAGCCGTTCGCGAACACCCTCGTCACCGAGGACATGACCGGCGCGCAGATCAAGGCCGCCCTCGAGCAGCAGTGGCAGCCCGACGGTCTGGAGCGCCCGTTCCTCAAGCTCGGCGTCTCCGACGGCTTCGCGTACACCTACGACCCCTCGCAGGGTCGTGGTGAGCGGATCACGTCCATGACGCTGGACGGCGAGCCGATCGCCCTGACCGACACGCTCAAGGTCACGGTGAACTCGTTCCTGTCGACCGGTGGCGACAACTTCGCCGCCTTCACCACGGGGACGAACAAGGCCGACTCCGGGCAGGTCGACCTGCAGGCACAGGTGGACTACTTCGCCGCGCAGGACGGATCGGCGATCAGCCCGCCCACCGACCAGCGCGCCGTGGGTGTGACGGTCACCCCGACCCCGAGGGGCGGCTTCCAGCCCGGTGACGAGGTCACGGTCCAGCTCTCCTCGCTCGTGTTCTCGAGCGACGACCCGTCGAAGGCCGGGACGGTGTCGATCGCCGCGGGCGACGGCGATCCCCTCGCGACCGCTGCCGTCGACCCGACCGTGATCGACAAGACCGACGAGCAGGGCACCGCGGAGCTGACCTTCGAGGTGCCGGGAGCGGTGCCGAGCCCGGTGGCCGCCGGTGCGCGTGCGTCCTCCACGACCCTCGCCGCCGCGGTGGCTCCGGCCGCCACGACCGACGAACCCCTCGTCGTCACGCTGCCGAACGGCCAGACGGTCACGCTCGCGGTGACGATCCCCGTCGCGGCCGCCGTGGACCCGGCCGACCCGGCCGACCCCACGGACCCGGCCGAGCCCACCGACCCGACCGACCCCGGCACTCCGGGGGGCGGCAGCGACGGCGGAGCGGTCGGTGTCGACACCGACGGCGACGGCGTCGTTGACGGCACGGTCCCGGCGAACGCCGGCGGAGCGCTCGCGTACACGGGTGCCGACATCGCGGCCCCGGCCGTCGCAGCCGGCCTCCTGCTCCTCGCAGGTCTCGTGGCGATGGTGATCGCACGTCGGAAGCGCGCCGAGCGCGAGGCGACGGACCTGACGGACTGACGCCGCGCCTCCAGGAAGCAGGACGGGCCGTCCCCCCCCGGGGGGGCCGCCCGTCCTCGTGGGTCCAGGAAGCGCGGTGCCGGCCCGCAGCGTCGGTGCCGGTCGGCGGGTGCCGGGGGTGCTTGTCCCATCACGGTGCTTCCCTGCTGCACCGTCGATCCGCGGGGTACGCTCAGCCCTGTCGCATCGCGACGCGTCGCGCTGGGTCGCCTCTCATCCCGGACGGTGGTTCCGCCCGGGGGACTCCGCGACGCGGGTGCTCTCCGTCTCCAGGGAAACGACGGAGGGCACCCATCTCACTTCCTCAGAGGAAGAGCTGCTCGCCGATGTACGAGCCCTTCCGCGGCGCGGGTGGGACGGCGAACACGCCGCTCCCGATGTGCGAGACGTACTCGTTGAGCCGGTCGGACGCGCCGAGCTTCCGCTGGAGCGTCGTGAAGTGCTCCGGGTCGTTCGTGTACGCGGCGAAGAGCAGCCCGGCGTCGAGCTGCCCGTACTCGTTCAGCCCGTCCGTGTAGTTGTACGGCCGTCGCAGGATCTTCACGCCGCCGTTCGCCTCGTGGGCCGCGAGCGCGATGTGCGACGTCGGATCGATCTTCGTCGTGCCGTCCGACCCGGTGGCGTGGAAGTCGGGCGTGGTGTGCTCCGAGCCGCCGGAGAGCGGTGCGCCCTCGACCTTCGTCCGGCCGAACACCCGCTGCTGGTCGCTGACGACGTCCGCGTCCCAGATCTCGATGTTCATCCGGATCTTCCGCACCACCTGGTACGTGCCGCCGCGCATCCAGCCGGCGCCGGACCCCGGCTCGTCGACCCAGACGAAGCGGTCGTAGTCCTCGTCGGTCGTGATGTTCCGGGTGCCGTCCTTGAACCCCATGAGGTTCCGGGGCGTGGACTGGTCCGGCCCGGCCGAGGCGCGGCCGAAGCCGAGCACCGTCCACCGCACGGTCGCGGTGCCGCGGGCCATCCGGGCGAGGTCGCGGACCGCGTGGTACGCCACCTGGGGATCGTCCGCACAGGCCTGCAGCGACAGGTCACCACCGGTGAGGGCACGGTCGAGGTTGTCGCTCGGCAACGTCGGGATCGCGGCGAGCCGGGCCGGCCGCTTCGACGCCAGCCCGAAGCGCTCGTCGAAGATCCCCGGCCCGAGGCCGACCGTGACCGTCAGCGATGCGGGGCCGAGGTCGAGCGCCTCCCCCGTGTCCGCGCCGACGCCGTCGCCGTGGGCGGGTTCGACGCTGCCCACGGTCTTGCCGGCCTGCAGCTGCGCGATCGACGCGGACCAGCGCGCGAGGAGCACCTGCAGGTCGGTCCGGACCGTGGACGACATGTCGAACGTCATGAACACGCAGTAGCGCTGCGGAGCGGTCCGTACCCCGCCCTGCGGCTGGCGCGTGGTCGTCGCGTAGAACGGGTGGCTCTGCGAGAGGTCGATCGACTCGTCGCCGTTCGCCGCTGCCGTGAACGGGTTCACCCCGGTCGCGGCCGTGGCACCGGCGACCCCGGCCGCGGCGCCGAGGCCGGCTCCGGCCGCGGCGACACCGGCGGTCACGCCGGCGCCGAAGAGCCCGCGGCGGGAGACGGTTGCGGAGTCGCGCCCCGGGGTGGTCGTTGCGCCCCGGTGCGCGGGGGCGCGGCGTCCGGCGGGGGGCGCCGTCGGGCGACCGGGCGCAGCCGCTCCCGGACCCGGGACGTCCGGGGTCGTCACGCCGTGGCGACCTTCTCGGCGAGGCGGGACAGCGGGTCCTGCAGTGCCTGGACCTGCTGCGAGATCGTGTTCGCGTCCGAGGCCTTGGTCGCGGCGTCCCACGTGGTGAAGCCACCGAGGTCGTCGGCGTCGCGGTAGCCGTCCATGAGCGTGTTCGTGCGGTCGAACTGCGTCGCGATCTGCTTCGTCAGCGTCGGGTCGAGCTTCGTGAGGCCGGGCTTGAGGTACGCGAAGGCCTGGCGGGCGCCCTCGACGTTGGCGGCGAGGTCGACGAGGTCGATGTGGCTGTACGCCTCCTCCTCGCCGGTGACCTTGTTCGACTGGACCTCCTCGAGCAGGCCGGCGGCACCGTTGGCGAGGTCCTCCGGCTTGTAGTCGAGCGTCGGCACGAGCTTCGCCAGCAGCTGCACGTTCTCGGTCAGGTCGGCGGCGGTCTTCTTGGTCGACGCCGTGATCGATCCGGCCTCGAAGAGGTCCTTCTCGACCGCGTGGAACCCGCTCCAGCCGACCGCAGGGTCGAGGTTCGATGCGCGCATGTCGATGAGGTAGTCGAGGTTGCCGGCGTTGTCGGTCGCCTTGAAGCCCTTCTTCACGAAGCCGTCGACGTCGCTCTCGACGTGCTCGTAGAACGGTCGGGCGTTCGCGTAGTCGGTCTTGGCTGCCGCGAGGTCACCCGCGTCGACGTCCTTCTGCAGCTGCTCGACCGCGGCGACCATGTCGGTGACCTGGCCGTCGACGTACTCGGCGTAGCCCTTCGTGCCCTCGTCGAGGAGGGTCGCGGCGCTGCTGTTCGCCGTCGAGGTCACCTTGCCGGTGACGGTGAAGTCGGTGAGCTCCCGGTCGGCACCGGGGCAGTACACCTGGTACTTCCCGCCGGTGAGCGTCGCGGTGAACTGCACGGCGGCGAGCCCGGGCGCGAGGTTCTCCTTCTCACCGAGGATGCGCTGGTCCTGCAGCAGCTCGACCTCGGTGATCGCGGTCGACGACTCGTTCTTCACGGTGAACGTGACCGGGCCGGCGGGGACCTCCGTGGTCGACACGGTGCACGTGTCGGAGCCGTCGTTCGTCAACGTGACCGAGACGCGGGAGACCTTGCCGGAGCTGCTCGCGGTGTCGCCCGCCGACGTGGACGAGCTCGCGCAGCCCGTCAGGGCGAGGGCGGTGACGACGCCGAGGGCGCCGAGGGCGGTCAGGGGGCGGGCAGTCCTACCGAACGGCATACTCAGGGCTCCTCGTGGGGTCGTCCGCGGGTGGGCCGCGCGACGGGTCGGTTTCGGGGGTGGTGGTCGTGGGCTCCGGCCGGCGACGACGGTCGCGGAGGGCGAGCACCGCCTGGGCAGCGGCGGCGACGCCCAGGGCGATCGGCAGCCAGGCCTTCCAGAGCAGCAGCTCGGCGGAGCGGGTGTCCGCGGCTGCCACGGCGGTGGCGGACTGCTCGACGCGAGCGTCCGGCACGGACCAGACGGTGCGGTCGAGCGTGGTGGTGCGAGCGGACGGGAGGCCCCCACCGCCGAGCGTGAGCACGGTGCGTTCCGAGCGGCTCGCGTCCAGGACCCCACCCCGGACCGTCCACAGACTGACGGTGTCGCGGACGGTCCAGCGCGCCGAGAACGGCCCGGGGTTCGTGCTCGGTGAGATCCCGACGGGGACGCGGCCGAAGAGGTCCACGAGGTCGTCGAGCGTCAGGCTCGACGGGCGCTGCGCGGCGCTGGCGTCCTCGGTCCGCCGCCAGCGGTCGGCGGTCACGCCCGCGCGGGTGACGCGGCGGTGGGTCGATGCGGGCAGGGTGAGCTGCGCCTCCCGTCCGCTGCCGGTGGTGCGGAGGACGGCCGACGCCCCCTCGACGGAAGCGGTGACGGACGTGGCGTCGCCGGTGACGGCCGTGGTGCGCGGCAGGTGCACACCACCCGTCGGGACGGCGATCGCGAGCGCAGCAGCCGCGACGGCGAGGATCCCGGCGATGCCGATCCGGACGGCCGGGACGCGCCCCCGGGACGGGCGCCAGGCACGTGGCCACAGCGAGATCGCGAGGACGGGGACGACGTAGAGCAGCCAGCCGAGGACCTCGATCACCCGCGGGTCCGGTGGGATGCCGAGGACGCCGGTGACGAGCGCGCCCTGCACGGAGCCGTTCGGCGCGAGCCAGCCGAGGTCGACGGTGCGCTGCTGTCCGATCACGATCCAGCCGGCCTCGTGCGCACGGCGGAGCACGGTCAGGACGAGGCCGCCCGCGACGAACACGAGGAAGACACCGGTGCCGGTGAAGAACTTCGCCAGGTCCAGCCGGACCCCGCCGGTGTAGATGCCGTAGCCGATGACGACGGCTCCCGCGATGCCGATCACCGCACCGAGCGCCGCGAGCCCGGTGTCCGAGGAGGCCTGGAACGTGGCGAGCAGGAACACCGCGGTCTCGAAGCCCTCCTTGAGGACGGCGAGGAACGCCATGCCGGCGAGGGCCCAGGCGGTGCCGCGGCCCAGGGCCTCGGTCGCACTCGCCTCGAGCTCCTTCGAGAGGGTGCGCGCGTGGGTGCGCATCCAGACGATCATGCCCGTGACGAAGACCACGGCGACGATGCCGATGATCGCCTCCATGCCCTCCTGCTGGGCCTGCGGGAGGGCCTGCTCGACGATCTGCAGGCCGAAGCCCACCGCGATGCTGAGCACCACGGCGACCCCGACGCCGAGCCACATGGGGGCGAGGGGAACGCGGTTGCGACGGAGGAACGCGGCGATGATGCCGACGATGAGCGTCGCTTCGAGGCCTTCACGGAGGCCGATGACGAGGGTGGCGAGCATGGCAAAGGTGAGGCTAACCTAACCCGCGCGCGGACCGCCACCTCCCGCCGGTGATGTTTGATGGTTCTCATGAACCTGCTGTCCGTCGATGGCCTGGCCTCGGTCACGAACGTGCTCGACCTGGCCGGGGTGTTCGCGTCGGCGCTGCTCGGCGGTTCGCTCGCGCGGACGATGGACTTCGACCTGTTCGGGTTCCTCGTCGTCGGGTTCGTGTCCGGCCTCGGCGGCGGCATGCTCCGGGACACCCTGCTGCAGAACGGGCCGCCCGTCGCGCTCGTCGACCCGCTGTACGTGCCGGTCGCGATCGCCGGGGCGCTCATCGCCTTCTTCGTGTCGTTCTCCGAGCTGACGTGGGACCGACTGTTCACCGTCCTCGACGCCGCGGTCATCGGCTTCTGGTCGGTGGTCGGGGTGCAGCGGACGTTCGACGCCGGGCTGGACTGGCCGGCCGCGATCATCATGGGCACGATCACGGCGGTCGGCGGCGGCGCGATGCGCGACCTGCTGCTCCGCCGGGTCCCCGCGGTGTTCGGCGGCAACGCGCTCTACGCCACCGTCGCCGTCGCCGCGTCGGCCGTGATGGTCGTCGCGTCGCACCTGGGGTCCCCTTCGATCGGCATCGTCGCCGCGATCGTGCTGTCCCTCGGACTGCGCTGGGGTGCGGTCCGACGCGGATGGGGGCTGCCGAACGGTCGCGAGTGGCAGCCGAAGTCCACGCTCGGCTCGCTGCTCCAACGTGGCCGGAAGCTCCGGCCGGACGCGATCCGGTTGCTGCGACGGCCGGGTCGGCGTTCCGGCGCCGGCAGCGTGCACCACGAGAACGAATCGGGCTCCGCTGACGCATCGGACGGCTGAATCGGGCGAGAGGCTGTCATCTGTCGGCGCTCGGTTGTAGCATCGGTACCGCCGGGTATCGACCCGGCATCCATGGTCCGCAGGAGCACCGACGCGACCCGAACGCGCCGGTTCCGCACGGACCTGTGGTTGGGGGCTTCGCTGATGCCGCGCGGGATCAGACGCGCGGCGCGGCAGGTCTCCCGACGCACCTGCCTCCAGCACAATGGTCGTGACCCACCACCACGCCAGCCCGACGAAGCCGGACCCGACGGATCACGGCGGGCCCGTCGAATCAGGAACCGATGAGCGACGACGCCTCCGATCCCAGCAGCTCCGTCAGCGGCTCGCCCACGCCACGGACCCCGCGCGCCGAGGTGCGGGAACGCCTCCTCACCGCCGGAGCCCAGGTCTTCGCCGAGCAGGGCGTGCACGAGGCGCGACTCGACGAGGTCGCCGCACGCGCCGGCTTCAGCAAGGGCGCCGTCTACTCGAACTTCTCGTCGAAGGAGGACCTCGTCGCGCAGGTCATGCAGCGCGCGACGAACCTCGTGCTCGGCTCCTTGCGGGAACTCGTGCGGGCCGACATCGCCGCGGTCGACATCGGCGACGTCGTCCGGGCCGCGTTCGGGCGGCACGACCAGAGCGGCCAGTTCGCCCTGCTGTCGGAGTTCCGCGGGTACGCGATCCGGCACCCCGAGTTCATGCCCGAGTTCGTGCGGCAGCGGCGGGAACTGCAGGACGGCGTGTTCGAGCTCGTGGAGCTCTGGTTCGGGGCGCACCCGGAGATCGACCCGGGGATGTCGCTCGAGGACTTCTCCCGGGTGCTCATCGGGGCGAACGTGGGGATCGTGTTCGACGCGGCGGCGCTGCCCGGGGTGAACCCGGGCGAGGTCGTCGCGGCGCTCGTCGAGGCGGTCATCCGCCCGCGCTGACGCCGCGCGGGCCACGCAGTGTGCGAGGTTCCGCGCGCCGTGGGACCCTGCGGGCCCCGCACCCTGCACGGAACCTCGCACAGTGCTGCGCGGCCGCGCCGGGCCGCGCGCCG
>NZ_JAUZED010000009.1 GCF_030705415.1 Curtobacterium sp. A7_M15
GGCGCCGCGCCGCGCGCGCCGCGCCCCCGCGTCAGCGCGCCGGCAGGTCCCGCTCGGGGTACCCCACGTAGAGCTGCTGCGGGCGCCCGATCTTGTTCAGCGGGTCGTTGTTGAGCTCGCGCCACTGCGCGATCCACCCCGGCAGACGCCCGATGGCGAACAGGACCGTGAACATCCGCGGCGGGAAGCCCATCGCCTTGTAGATGATCCCCGTGTAGAAGTCGACGTTCGGGTAGAGCTTCCGGCTGACGAAGTACTCGTCCTCGAGCGCGATCCCCTCGAGCTCCATGGCGATGTCGAGCAGGTCGTCCTGCACGCCCAGGGCCTCGAGCACCTCGTGTGCGGACTCCTTCACGAGCTTGGCGCGCGGGTCGTAGTTCTTGTAGACGCGGTGCCCGAAGCCCATGAGCTTCACCCCGCGCTCCTTGTTCTTCACCCGCTCGACGAAGCGTGTCACCGGCTCGCCGGAGTCCTTGATCTGCTGGAGCATCTCGAGCACGGCTTCGTTCGCACCGCCGTGCAGCGGGCCGTACAGCGCGTTGATGCCGGCGGAGATCGACGCGAACATGTTCGCCTTCGTCGAGCCGACGAGCCGCACGGTCGCAGTGGAGGCGTTCTGCTCGTGGTCCTCGTGCAGGATGAGCAGCCGCTCGAGGGCCTTCGAGAGCACCGGGTTCGGCTCGTACGTCTCGGCCATGGTGCCGAAGTTGAGCCGGAGGAAGTTGTCGACGAACGAGAGCGAGTTGTCCGGGTACAGGAACGCCTGCCCGATCGACTTCTTGTGCGCGTACGCCGCGATCACCGGCAGCTTCGCGAGGAGCCGGACGGTCTGGAGCTCGACCTTCTCGGGGTCGTCGACGTCCATGTCGTCTTCGTAGTAGGTCGACAGTGCGCTGACGGCGCTCGAGAGGACGGACATCGGGTGCGCCGAGTGCGGCAGCGCGTCGAACAGCCGACGCAGGTCCTCGTGCAGCAGGGTGTGCCGGCGGATGCGGGCGTCGAAGTCCGCCAGCTCGGACTCAGTCGGCAGCTCGCCGTAGATGAGGAGCCACGCGACCTCGAGGAAGGTCAGCTCCGACGCGACCTGGTCGATCGGGTAGCCGCGGTACCGCAGGATCCCCTGGTCGCCGTCGATGTAGGTGATCGCGCTCTTCGTCGACCCGGTGTTCACGAACCCGTAGTCGAGCGTGTTCATCCCGGTCTGCTTCTTGAAGGTCGAGATGTCGATGGTGGACGCACCGTCGACGCTCGGCAGGATCGGGAACTCCGCCGTGCCACCCGGGTACGTCAGCGTCGCGGTCGCCGCGGCCTGCTCGGCAGCGGGACTCACGGGGACGGGCGTGGTGGGCGGTGTGGCCGTCTTCTGAGCGTCATTGGCAGTGTCAGTCACGGTGACAGCCTAATCGCGCCCGCTGTCGGTCGTGCACACACGAAGGCTCCGGATGTGGTGGGAAGCACGGATTGCGCGGCGAGCGGAATGCTGCCTGGAGGCGCGGTGCCGCCCCGTCAGGCGCCGTTCAGTCGGCGTCCACTCGCCAGACGCTGCGCGGCCGCGGCGATCCGCTCGTCGGTCGCGGTGAGCGCGACCCGCACGTGCTCGGCCCCCGCGGCACCGTAGAACGTGCCCGGTGCCACGAGGATCCCGCGTTCCGCCAGCCAGGCGACGGTGTCGAGTGCGGGCTCGCCGCGGGTGGCCCAGAGGTACAGGCCCGCCTCGCTGTGGTCGATCCGGAAGCCAGCGCCGTCGAGTGCCCGACGGAGCATGTTCCGCCGTGCGCGGTAGAGCGCTTTCTGCGCCTGCACGTGGGTCTCGTCGGCGAGGGCGACGATCATCGCCTCCTGCACCGGCAGGGGCGGCATCATGCCCGTGTGCTTGCGGACCGCGAGCACCTCGGCGAGCACCCGTGCGTCGCCGGCGACGAAGGCCGCCCGGTAGCCGGCGAGGTTCGACTGCTTCGACAGCGAGTACACGCTGAGCACCCCGTCCACCGAGTCGCCCACGACCCGGGGGTCGAGGATCGTCGGGGTCGGGCTCGTGTCGTACGGCGGCTCCCACCCGAGTTCGGCGTAGCACTCGTCGCCGACGATGACGGCGCCGAGCTCCCGCGCGCGCTCGACGGCGACGCGCAGCTCGTCGATCGACAGCACACGGCCGTCGGGGTTGCCCGGCGAGTTCAGCCAGACGAGCTTCGTGGTGGACGGCCACGCGGCCGGGTCGTCGGACGCGAGGGCATCGGCGCCGACCAGGGCCGCACCGAGCTCGTACGTCGGGTACGCAGCGGCCGGGAACACCACCGTGTCGCCGCGGCCGATGCCGAGCCAGAGCGCGAGCCCGGCGATGAACTCCTTCGACCCGATGGTCGGGAGCACCTGGTCCGGCGTGAGCGTCACGCCCTGGCGCCGGCCGTACCAGTCCGCGATCGCCTCGCGCAGGGCCGGGGTGCCGGCGACCTGCGGGTAGGCGTGTGCGTCGGTCGCCTCGGCCAGTGCCGTGCGGACGACCGCGGGCGTCGGGTCGACGGGCGAGCCGACGCTGAGGTCGACGATGCAGCCCTCGTACGACGCGGCCTGCTGCTTGAACGGGACGAGCTGGTCCCAGGGAAAGTCGGGGAGGTCGAGCGCCACGGGTCGGGTCCGGTTCAGCCGCGCGGCGGTTCGGCCATCACGACCGGGTGGTCCTTGTGGATCACGCCGACCTTCGCGGCACCGCCGGGGGAACCGACCTCCTCGAAGAACTCGACGTTGGCCTTGTAGTAGTCCGCCCACTCGTCCGGGAGGTCGTCCTCGTAGTAGATCGCCTCGACCGGGCACACCGGCTCGCACGCGCCGCAGTCGACGCACTCGTCGGGGTGGATGTACAGCGACCGGTCACCCTCGTAGATGCAGTCGACCGGGCATTCGTCGATGCAGGCGCGGTCCTTGACGTCGACACAGGGCTGGGCGATCACGTACGTCACGGTTGGGGTGCTCCCTTCGGACTGAGCAGATCGAGTCTACCCGCGCGGCCCGGCTGCACCTGACCGCCCGCGCGACCGTCACGCCCGGTCGGATGCACCTGACCGCCCGGCGGCCGACGCCCGGATGCCGGACAGGTCCGGCCAGGCGAGCACGAGCGCCGTGACGACCGCCGGCCCGAACGTCCACACGTAGCCCGCGACGTTGGCGAGCACGAGCGGGGAGCTCTGCCCGCCCACCGACGACAGCACCTGGGTCGCGGCGATGATCCCGATCCCGACCGCGGCGACCATCGCCCGCGACCGGTACAGCAGCCGGATGCCGACCGTGAGCCCGATCACGATGAGCGAGGTGAGCACGATGCCGATCGGGAACGACCCGAGGGCCTGCTGGTGCGTGACCGTCCCGAGTCCCCCGGCGACGAGTCCGAGCACGAGGGCGACCACGACCGCGGTGACCTTCCCCTGGCGCGAGAACTCGGCGAAGGTCTGCGGCGCCTGCGGGACACGGTCGGCGTCGTGGCGGAAGGCCTCGACCGCCGGGGCCTCGTGCCGGACGCCGTGCGGCATCACCCACGACAGCGCGGTCGGGTCACGGGGATCGGCAGGGTCGACGGTCACCTGGGACCGGTACTGCTCGACGGCCGCCCGCACCTTCGCCCGCACGGGCACGACGTCGACGGTCAGGTCGGCCTGCCCGGAGTCGGGGTCGACGATCATCGAGAACGGGACTTCCTCGGCGCGGGCGGCGTACCGCGCGGCGTGGTGGACCCGCACGTGGTCGGGGTGACCGTACCCGCCGTCATCGGCGTAGCTCACCACGGCGTCCGCGCCCGTGGACCGGATCGCGGCGCGGATGTCGTCGACGACCTCGCCGAGGTCCGCCGCGGTCAGCGAGTCCGCCGGGGCGTCCCCGGCGGCGACGGCCCGACCGTCGTCGCCCCACTGCATGCCGGAGTCGGTGTAACGGCGCTCGGGCAGGTCCGTCGGACGCGCACCCGGGCCACCGAGCCAGAGGTGCCGCGGTCCGCCGAGCGCGCCGAGTGCCGCGGCGATCTCGGTCTCGCGGTGCGCGGCGATCCGCGGACCGTCGCCGAAGAGCGGCGCGAGCTCGGCCGTCAGCATCTCCCCGCGCTCACCCCGGGTGGCGGTGAGGACGGTCACCTCGGCGCCGAGCTCGAGCAGGGTGGCGATCGTCCCTCCCGACGCGAGCGTCTCGTCGTCGGGGTGGGCGTGCACGAACAGGACGCGCTCGGGGCGGGTTGCTGGGGCCTTCGACATCGGGTCCAGCGTACCGAGCGGCGACTAGCGGGACGTCACGATGTAGGTCGCCGTGACGCCCTCACCGCCGTCGGAGAAGGTCAGGACCACGCGGTGGGCGTCGCTGCGGAACATCCCGAAGGCACTGGTCGAGTCCGCCCGCTTGGCCGACTCGGTGAACCCGGCGTCCGTCAGCTGCTGGGCGGCTGTCTGGAAGTCGTCGACCGAGGCGGCCCGGACCTGCACGACCCAGCCGGATCCGTTCGGTCCGGTGCCGCCGCCGAGCACCGTGCCGTCGACGAGCGGGACGTCCTTCGTCGGGAAGCCGTCCGGGACCTTGCCGTCGGAGGTCACGTTCGCGCCCTTGAGCGCGGTGTCGAGAGCGCCGTCGATGCCACCGGCGACAGAGGCCATGCCGTCCTGGATCGCCTTGCCGTCGATGCCCTGCACACCCTCGGCCACGCTCGACGCGACCGACGAACCGAGATCGGTCGCCTGCTGCACGGCGTCGGACGAGCAGCCGGAGAGGCCGGCGAGTGCGATGCCGGCGGCGACGGCGGCGATCAGGGTGCGGGTCGGGGTGCGCATGCCCAGCACCCTAGGGGGCGAGACGGGAGGCGCGGCGTGAGTCCCCTGGGAACGTCACGTGCGTGGCGGGGTCGCGCCGCGCCTCCTGGTCGGTCCTGCGGGGCCGCCCGCGTCAGGCGACGTAGGCGCGCGTCGCCGCCACGAGGGCGTCGACGCCCACCGGGATCGCCGTCTCTGCCTGCGGTGCGTAGAACGGCGAGTGGTTGCTCGGGATGTCCTCGCCGCGACGGAACAGCTCCGGGTCGGTGATGCCGGTGAACCAGTAGACGAGCGGCGCCCCCGCAGCGGTGGCGAGCTGACCGACGTCCTCGGACGCCATCGCCAGGCCGATCTCGAGGTCACGCGCACCGGGGACCTCGGCGCGGATCGCGTCGAGCACGGTCTGGGCGGCCTCGGCGTCGTTCACGGTGACCTCGGCGCCCGGCGACCGCACGATGGTCGGCTCGGGCAGCCCGCCGGCCTCGCTCTCGGCGCGGACGATGCGCTCGATCGACGCGATGATGCGCTCGCGGGTCTCCTCGTTGCGTGCCCGCGTGGAGATCTCGATGACGGCCTGGTCGGGGATGATGTTCGCGCGGGTGCCGGCGTGGAAGCTGCCCACCGTGACGACCCCGGCGTCGCTCGGCGAGACCTCGCGCGAGACGACCGTCTGCAGGCGGACGACGGCCGACGCTGCGGTGACGACCGGATCGAGGGACGCCTGCGGCGCGGAACCGTGCGCACCGCGGCCGTTGAACGTGACGGTCAGCCGGTCGCTCGACGCCATCACCGGGCCGCTGCCGACCGCGACGATGCCGACCGGCGCCGGCGCCGAGTGCTGCCCGAGCACGACGTCGGGCTTCGGGAAGCGCTCGACGAGGCCGTCCTCGACCATCGCCCGCGCGCCCGAGATGACCTCTTCCGCCGGCTGGAAGACGGCAACGACGGTACCGTGCCAGTCGCCCGTGGTGGCCGCGAGACGCTCGAGGGTGCCGAGCAGCCACGTCACGTGGATGTCGTGGCCGCACGCGTGCATCGTCGGGACGTCGTTGCCGTCCTCGTCGGTGCTGTGGTGCTCGCTGGCGTAGGGCAGGCCGGTGCGCTCCTGGACCGGCAGCCCGTCCATGTCGGCTCGGAGCCAGACGACGGGCCCCTCGCCGTTCGACAGGACGCCGACGACACCCGTGCCGCCGACGCCCGTCGTGACCTCGATCCCGCCGATCTCGGCGAGCCGGTCGGCGACGATGCCCGCCGTGCGGTGCTCCTGGAAGCCGAGCTCGGGGTGGGCGTGGAGGTCCTGGTACAGCGAGAGGAGGTCGAGAGTCACGCGCACCACGGTACATCCGACGACGGCCCGGCCACCTCGGACGAGGTGACCGGGCCGTCGGAGGGAGGACGCGCCTCCTGGGTGGACCGCTTACGCGTCCTGACGCTTCAGACGGGCGTAGGCACGCTGGCGGGCCTGTGCGTCGAGCTCGACCTTGCGGATGCGGACGGCGTCGGGGGTGACCTCGACGCACTCGTCCTCGCGCGCGAACTCGAGGCACTCCTCGAGCGACAGCTGGCGCGACGGCGTCATCGACTCGAAGGAGTCAGCGTTCGCCGAACGCATGTTGGTGAGCTTCTTCTCCTTCGTGATGTTGACGTCCATGTCGTCGGCGCGCGAGTTCTCGCCGATGACCATGCCCTCGTAGACCTCTTCGGTGGGGTTGACGAAGAACGTCATCCGCTCCTGGAGGTTCGTGATGGCGAACGGCGTGACGACACCCGAGCGGTCCGAGACGATCGAGCCGTTGACGCGGGTCTGGATCGGGCCGGCCCACTCGGCGTACCCGTGCGAGATCGCGTTGGCGATGCCGGTGCCGCGGGTCTCGGTGAGGAACGCGGTGCGGAAGCCGATGAGACCACGCGACGGCACGATGAACTCCATGCGGATCCAGCCGGTGCCGTGGTTCGTCATGTTCTCCATGCGACCCTTGCGCGCGGCCATGAGCTGCGTGATCGCGCCGAGGTGCTCCTCCGGCGTGTCGATCGTCATGTGCTCGTAGGGCTCCTGGAGCTTGCCGTTCTCGTCACGCTTCGTGACCACCTGCGGCTTGCCGACGGTGAGCTCGAAGCCCTCGCGGCGCATCTGCTCGACGAGGATCGCCAGCGCGAGCTCGCCGCGGCCCTGGACCTCCCACGCGTCGGGACGGCCGATGTCGAGGACCTTGAGCGACACGTTGCCGATGAGCTCGCGGTCGAGGCGGTCCTTGACCATGCGGGCGGTGAGCTTGTGGCCCTTGACCTTGCCGACGAGCGGGCTCGTGTTGGTCCCGATGGTCATCGAGATCGCCGGGTCGTCGACCGTGATGGTCGGCAGCGGACGGACGTCGTCCGGGTCGGTCAGGGTCTCACCGATGGTGATGTCCTCGAAGCCGGCGACGGCGACGATGTCACCGGGGCCCGCAGACTCGGCCGGGTAGCGGTCGAGCGCCTTGGTGATGAGCAGCTCGGTGATGCGAGCGTTCTGGACGGTGCCGTCGTGCTTGACCCACGCGACCGTCTGGCCCTTCTTCATGGTGCCGTGGAAGATGCGGAGCAGCGCGAGGCGGCCGAGGAACGGCGAGGCGTCGAGGTTCGTGACGTGCGCCTGCAGCGGGTGCTCGTCGTCGTACTTCGGGGCGGGGACGTGCTGCAGGATCGCCTCGAACAGCGGCTCGAGGTCGTCGTTGTCCGGCAGCGTGCCGTCCTCGGGCTTGTTGCGCGACGCAGCACCGGCACGGCCGGAGGCGTAGACCACCGGGACGTCGAGGATGGCGTCGAGGTCGAGGTCGTCGACCTCGTCCGACAGGTCGGAGGCCAGGCCGAGCAGGAGGTCCTGCGACTCGGACACGACCTCGTCGATGCGGGAGTCCGGGCGGTCCGTCTTGTTGACGAGCAGGATCACCGGGAGCTTCGCGGCGAGCGCCTTGCGGAGCACGAACCGGGTCTGGGGCAGCGGGCCCTCGGACGCGTCGACGAGCAGCACGACACCGTCGACCATGGAGAGGCCGCGCTCGACCTCGCCACCGAAGTCGGCGTGGCCGGGGGTGTCGATCACGTTGATCGTGATGCGACCGCCCGGGTTGAACTCCTCGGCGTGCTTCCCGTTGTAGAGCACCGAGGTGTTCTTCGCGAGGATGGTGATGCCCTTCTCGCGCTCGAGGTCGTTCGAGTCCATCATCCGGTCTTCGCCCTCGAAGTGGGCGTCGAACGAGTTGGTCTGCGTGAGCATCGCGTCGACGAGGGTGGTCTTGCCGTGGTCGACGTGTGCCACGATGGCGACGTTGCGCAGGTCGGACCGGGTGGCGAGCGCCATACAGGACATCCTTTGGTGTTCGGAAGAAGATCGGGCGGCCGGTCGTCGTGGACACATGGCACCCTCGGGCAGAACGCCCGACACGCCAGTCTACCGGTAGTTCGCAAGCATGAGGAGTACAGCGCATGAGCCGTCGGCGAACGTGGATCGAGATCACGATCGTGCTGATGCTCTCGCTGGGCGGCAGCGCGCTCTACTCGATCCTGCAGATCATCGACGACCTGTCCCAGACGACGCCCCTCGGACAGCAGTCCACGGCGCTCAACACCTCGACCACGACCGTGCAGTACGTCGACCTCGCCCGCCAGCTCGTGGGCATCGCGGTCGACCTCGCACCGGTCGCGCTCGTCTGCTACCTGCTCTGGAGCACCACGCGCCCGCACCTCGGGCGCCTCGGCATCGACCGGTTCCGTGTGGGACCCGACCTCGGCGGCGCGGCGCTCATCGCCCTCGGCATCGGGATCCCCGGGCTGGCGCTGTACTTCACCGGGCGGGCACTCGGGTTCACCGTCAACGTGAACCCCGCGGCGCTCGACTCGTACTGGTGGACGATCCCGGTGCTGCTGCTCTCGGCGATCCGCTCCGGGCTGCAGGAGGAGGTCATCGTCGTCGGGTACCTCTACGAACGACTGGGCTCGCTCGGCTGGGGGCGCTGGCAGGTCGTCCTCTCCACCGCGGTCCTCCGCGGGAGCTACCACCTGTACCAGGGCTTCGGCGCGTTCGTCGGGAACGCCGTGATGGGCATCGTGTTCGGCTGGATCTACACGAAGTGGGGACGGCTCCTCCCCCTCGTCATCACCCACTGCCTGCTCGACGCCGCCGTGTTCGTCGGGTACCCCTGGGTCGCGCACGCGTTCCCGCAGCTGTTCCGCTGAGACGACCCCCGTTCGGGCGTCGGCGATGCGGCGGACCGACCAGACCCCGGTCCGGCGATCCCACAGTGAACCCACAGCGCGGCGCCGCGCCGGACCGAGGACCCGCCCCTACCGTGGCCGCATGAGCATCCCCGAGGTCGGCGACCCCGCACCCGGATTCACCCTGCCCGGCATGATCGTGCGGGACGGCATCCGCACCGACGACGAGTACACCCTGTCCGCCGAGATCGGCCGGACGGTCGTGCTCGCGTTCTACCCGGGCGACGCCACACCGGTCTGCACGGCACAGCTCTGCAGCTACCAAGAGGAGCTCGACGACTTCGGCGCCCTCGGCGCCGTCGTGTGGGGGGTCAGCCCGCAGGCCCTCGACTCCCACGAGGCGTTCGCCCGCGGGTCCTCGCTCAGCTTCCCGCTGCTGAGCGACACCGCCGGGGACGTCATCCGTGCCTACGGCGTGCAGGCGCCGGGGATCGGGCTCCGGCGGTCCGTGTTCGTGATCGGGCCGGACGGGGTGGTCCGTTGGCGGCACGTGGGCCTCGTGGGGCTCCGGTTCCCCAAGGCGGCCGCGATCCGGGCACAGATCGAGATGCTCGTGGCCTGAGTCGGCACGTCTCGGCGTGTCGGTCCCCCGAAGATGCGACAACCTGGGGTATTGACACCCGAACGGGGGTCGATCACGATTGACGACACGAGAGGTCCGCAAGGATCCGCCTCCCCGGGGAATCGGGTCGTCCGGAGATACGCGCTGGTGTGTCACACCCGCTCCCCGGGCGTCCCCGGGGAGGCATCTCGTCACCACTCGCCTTGTAGCCTCGTCGGCGTGACCACGATCCTCGCCCCCGGCATGCGCCTGCTCGCCGTCGTCCTGTGGGTCGCGGCCGCCGCGCTCGTCCCGCTCGCGCTCCTCACCGGCGGCGCCGCCTGGCTCGCCCCCGTCCCCAGCCTGTTCATCGCCTTCGTCGCGTGGGCGGTCCTCTGGCGTCCGCGCTTCGAGCTGACCGACGAGCACCTCCGCATCGTCGACGTCCGCCGCACGAGCACCTACGCCTGGCGCCGCGTCACCGAGGTGCGCACCAAGTACGGCATCGAGATCGTCACGAGCGAGGGCGTCCGTCGGACGTGGCTCGCCACCCGCAGGTCGGCGCGACTGGCCGCTGTGGTCGACGGTCGTCCAGGAGGCGCGGATCGCCTCGACGTGGAAGCCGCGGCCGAGCGCATGCGCGCGTTCGTCCCCGAACCGCCCGCCCAGGACGGCCCGCCCCCGGCGACCGTGACGGCTGCGCCGATCACGCACCGTGCGCACGGGTGGTCGGTCCTCGCGATGATCGTCCTCGGCTTCGTCGCGACCCTGGCGGCCGCGCAGCTCTGACCCGAACGCCGAGGCCCGACGAAGAACGACATCCCCGACGTCGTGCGACGTCGGGGATGTCGTTCGTTCAGCGACTGCTGCGGACTACTTCTTGTAGCCCACGTCCTGCCACTTGACGGAGGACTGCTGGAACTGCGCCGGACCGTAGTTCACGAGGTCCTTGCGCACGCCCCAGGCGTAGGGCTCCGGGAACAGCGGGATGGTGCCCGCGACCTTGACGATCTTCTTGTCGATCGCGTCCGCGTCCTCGATGCGCTTGTCGGCGTCGAGTTCGGCGTTCGCCTTGTCCCATGCCGCGCCGAGCGAGTCGTCGGTCACGCCGGTGTAGTTCTGGCCGGCGTCGGCGGGGTAGTAGATCGACTTCAGCGACGACACCGGGAAGGGCGTGCCCTGCCAGGCGAAGTACGTCGCGTCGAAGTCACGGCCGTCGGTGGTGATGTACTTCGTGAAGAAGTCGTCGGTCGGGACGGTGTCGATCGTCACCTTGAAGCCGGCGAGCTTCGTCTGCTGCTGCACGAGCTGCGCGACGTTCGCCGAGTTCTGGTTGTCCGACGGGATGACGAAGCGGACGTCGAGCGTCTTGCCGTCCTTCGTCGCGTAGCCGTCCGAGCCGATCGTGTAGCCGGCGTCCTCGAGCTTCTTCTTCGCCTTGTCGGTGCTGTAGCCGTAGACCGACGAGACGTTGTCCTGGTAGCCCTTCTGACCGGGCAGGTAGACGAGGTTGTTGAGGACCTGCACCGGGCTCTTCACCGGCGAGAGGATCGCCTGCGCGACGACCTGGCGGTTGATCGCCTGCGCGAACGCCTGGCGGACCGTCTGGTCCTTGAAGACGTCCGACGTGCCGTTCAGGGTGATCTGACGCTGGGTCGTGCCGAGCGAGCGCTCGATCTTCGAGTCCGAGCGGGTGTTCGCGGTCTTGAAGTTGTCCGCGCTGCCGTTCAGGTTGAAGGCGTCGAACTCCTTGTTCGCGTACGCCTGGGCGACACCGTCGCGGGACACCGTCTTGAAGACGATCGTGTCGAGCTTCGGTGCGTCACCCCACCACTTCGAGTTCTTCTCGAACGTCACGACGCCGCCGTTCGCGTCGAAGGACTTGAGGATGTACGGACCACCGGAGACGTAGGTCTTGCCGTCGGCCGCGTACGGGCCCGTTGCCCACGACTTGTTGAAGTGGTCGGGGGTGTCAACGGCCCAGTACGGGTAGATCGCGGTGAAGACGCTCGGCCAGTCGGCGTTCGTCTTCGAGAACGTCACGATGACGTCGCGCTCGTCCGAACCCTGCTTGACCGAGTCGACGTCCTCCCAGACGTTGGTGGCGAGCGGTGCGAACGCCTTGTTCGTCCCGTTCAGCGCCTTCCAGTTCGCCTCGACGTCCTTCTCGGTGATCGGGGTGCCGTCGGACCAGACCGCCTTGGGGTTGATCTTGATCTCGACGGTCTGGGGCGAGTCCTTCGTCAGCTCGATCGAGTCGACGTAGTCCTTGTTCGCCTCCCACTCGCCGTTCGCCTTGAACTGGATGAACCCGGGCAGGTAGGTGCCTGCGATCGTGTTGTCGTCGACCGTCCCGGAGTCGAGGTTCGACAGCTGCCAGTTCGCCGGTGCGGAGTCGATCGGCAGGGTGAGCGAGCCGCCGTCCTTGATCGAGTCGCGGTCGGCGACCGTCCAGCCCGTCGACTTCAGCGACGACGTGGCGACGGCCGAGCTGCTCTGTCCGGCGGACCCGCCGCCGGAGCAGCCCGCGAGCACGAGTGCCGCGGCGGCTGCTGTGGCGAGCACGGCCGTCGTCTTGATCCTCATTCGCATGGCGAGGATTCCCTTTCGTTGTGGTTCGCGCCGGAGCGCCGGGACGCGTCGACCCCCGTCGCCGCGCCTGTTGGTTGAGAACCCTAGTCACATCCGAAGGTCGCACAAGGGCTGCTGTACCGAATCGAAACATGCTCGTAACGAATGTTGCATAGCGTCAACAGGGATCACCCACCCCGGCTCGGGAGCGGCTAACCTGTCGCCACCGAATAACGCCGTCCGGACGGACGGCCGCACCCCACTGAGGTCCCAGTACATGCTTGCTTTCCTCGCGAAGCGGATCGTCAACTACGTGATCCTGACGATCGTCGCGACGACGCTCGGCTACATCCTCGCCAGCGCGACGCTCAACCCGATGGCCCGGTACCTCGGCAAGAACCCACCGGTTCCGCAGAGCTCGATCGACGCCGCGCTGCAGAAGCTCGGCGCCGACCCGAACACGCCGCTCCTGGTTCGTACCTGGAACTGGTGGGTCAACCTGGTCACGCACGGCTCGCTGGGCATCAGCGCCCGCGGCACCGAGGTCACCGCGGACATCTTCGCCCGCTCCGGGACGAGCCTGCGGCTGCTCGTGATCGGCACCCTGCTCGGTGCGGTCCTCGGTGTGCTGCTCGGCGTGTGGAACGCGGTCCGGCAGTACCGGACGTCCGACCAGGTGTCGACGTACGCGTCGTTCACGGTGCTGGCGACCCCGCCGTTCGTCATCGCAGTGGTCCTGATGATCCTCGCCACGAACCTGAACAACCTCGTCGGCACGCAGGTGATCAGCTTCACCGGTGAGTACACGCCCGGGGTCAGCGGGTTCTTCCCCGTCCTCGGCGACCGGTTGGTGCACCTGCTGTTACCGACGATCTCGCTGACGGTCGGCGCGGTCGCGTCGTACTCGCGGTACCAGCGCTCCGCGATGCTCGACGTGCTCTCGAACGACTTCATCCGCACGGCCCGTTCGAAGGGCCGGACGCGTGGATCGGCCATCATGCGCCACGGTGTGCGCGTCGCCCTCATCCCGATGTCGACGTTCTTCGCGTACTCGTTCGGCCTCATCCTGACGGGTGCGAGCATCACCGAACTGGTCTTCAGCTGGCACGGCATGGGTGAGTACTTCATCCAGAGCATCACGAACAACGACATCAACGCGGCAGCGGGCACGATCCTCTTCACGGCGATCCTCGTGCTCATCGCAGGCACCCTCGCGGACCTGCTCTACGCCGCGCTCGACCCGCGAGTGAGGGTGTGACCCGTGTCTGTTCTCGACCCCACGACCACGACCACCGCCGGTGACCCCGGCGACGGCAACGCCGGGCAGCCGGCGCACGTCGTCGAGGTGAAGGGCGGGCGCACCCCGCTGTGGCGCAAGGTGTTCGGCACCTGGCGTGCCCGCATCGGCGGCGGCGCACTGCTCCTCATCCTGCTGTGGGCCTTCGTCGGCCCCTACCTCTACCACTGGAACGCCGTCGACTCCGACGGGCTCGCCTTCGGCATGCCGCCGAGCGCGTCCCACTGGTTCGGGACGAACGACATCGGCCAGGACATCTACGCGCAGACGCTCGTCGGCCTGCAGAAGTCGCTGTTGATCGGGCTCATCGCCGGTCCCGCCGCGACCCTCATCGCCGGCATCGTCGGTGCGATCGCCGGGTACTTCGGCGGGTTCGTCGACCGGGCGCTGGTGTGGGGCATCGACCTGCTCCTGGTCATCCCGTCGTTCTACGCGCTCGTCCTCCTCAGCCCGCTGTTCAAGAACCTCAGCTGGCTGGCGCTCATCGTGGGTCTGGCGATCTTCGGGTGGATGATCATGGCCCGCGTGATCCGCGGTCAGACGATGTCCCTCCGGGAGCGCGACTACGTCAAGGCCGCCCGCTTCATGGGTGTGCCGTCGTTCACGATCATCCGCCGGCACATCCTGCCGAACGTCGCCTCGCTGCTCATCATCGACGCCACGCTCGGGGTCGGCGCAATGATCCTGTCCGAGAGCGCCCTGAGCTACTTCGGCTTCGGCATCCAGGTGCCGGACGTGTCGCTCGGCACGCTGCTCGCCGCCGGCAGCCAGTCCGCGGTCACACGGCCGTGGCTGTTCGTCCTGCCGGCCGCGACGCTCGTGGCCACCGTCCTCTCCACCAGCCTGCTCGGCGACGCCCTGCGCGACGCCATCGACCCCACCTCGGGAGCCAACCGTGACTGAGCCGCTGCTCACCGTCTCCGACCTCGCCGTCACGTTCAACCCGGGCTCGAAGCCCGTGTACGCCGTCCGCGGCGTGGACTACTCCGTGAACCAGGGCGAGTTCCTCGGCATCGTCGGCGAGTCCGGGTCGGGCAAGTCGGTGTCCTCGATGGCCGTGATGGGCCTGCTCCCGTCGTCGGCGAAGGTCGAGGGCAGCATCCGGTTCGACGGCCGCGAGCTGCTCGGCCTGAACGACCGCGAGATGTCGAAGCTGCGCGGCGGCGACATCGCGATGGTCTTCCAGGACCCCCTCTCGGCGCTGACGCCCGTGTACACGATCGGCCAGCAGATCATCGAGGGGCTGCGGCTGCACGACCGGAACCTCACCGCGCACGCCGCCCGGACCCGCGCCGAGGAACTCCTGCGCGTCGTCGGCATCCCGAACCCGACGCGTCGGCTCGACGCCTTCCCGCACGAGTTCTCCGGTGGCATGCGACAGCGGGCGATGATCGCGATCGCCATCGCGAACGACCCGAAGCTGATCATCGCGGACGAGCCGACCACCGCGCTCGACGTGACGATCCAGGCACAGATCCTCGACGTCCTGCAGACCGCCAAGGACATGACCGGCGCCGCCGTCGTGCTCATCACCCACGACCTCGGCGTGGTCGCCGGCAACGCGGACCGCGTGGCCGTGATGTACGCCGGGCGGATCGTCGAGACGGCTCCGGTCGAGCCGCTCTTCCGCGAACCGGTCATGCCGTACACGATCGGTCTGCTCCGCTCGATGCCGAACATGGCGTCGGCCCGCTCCGAACGGCTCGTCCCGCTCGAGGGTCGACCGCCGCTGCTCACCCAGAAGCCGACCGGCTGCCCGTTCGCCGACCGCTGCCCCGCGGTCCTCGACGCCTGCCGCGAGGCCGAGCCGGCGCTCATCGCACCCTCGGTCGCACCGAGCGACGACAACCCGGTCCTCACGGGTGCGACGCCGACCATCACGAACGGCGCCTTCGACGACGAGCACACCGCCGCGTGCATCCGCCGCGACGAGATCGCCGCCGGTACGCTCGCGCGGTCCGAGATCTTCCCGCGCCCCGAGGACGTCCCCGAGTCCGAGACCGACCACGGCGACGACGTGGTCCTGCAGCTCGACGACGTCGTCAAGACCTTCCCGCTCACGAAGGGCGCCGTCTTCCGCCGACGCATCGGCGAGGTGCACGCGGTCGACGGTATCTCCCTCACGCTGAAGCGCGGACAGGTCCTCGGACTCGTCGGGGAGTCCGGCTGCGGCAAGACCACGACGATCATGGAGATCCTCGAGCTCGCCGGGGCGCAGCAGGGCACGATCAAGGTCAACGGCGTCGACACCGGAACGCTCTCGAAAGCGGACCGCCGGGCACTCCGGAGCGACATCCAGGTCGTCTTCCAGGACCCGATGGCCTCCATCGACCCCCGACTCGACATCGGCTCCGTCATCGGCGAGCCGCTCACGGTGCAGGGCGTGCCGAAGGACGAGATCCGCCGTCGCGTCCGGGACTCCCTCGAGCTCGTCGGCCTCGAACCGAGCTACATCGACCGGTACCCGCACGAGTTCTCCGGCGGGCAGCGCCAGCGCATCGGCATCGCCCGCGCGCTCATCGTCGAACCGAAGATCCTCGTGCTCGACGAGCCCGTGTCCGCTCTGGACGTGTCCGTGCAGGCCGGTGTCATCAACCTGCTCGAGGACCTGAAGCACCGCCTGGGCCTGTCCTACCTGTTCGTGGCGCACGACCTGTCCGTCGTCCGGCACATCGCGGACGACGTGGCGGTGATGTACCTCGGTCGGATCGTCGAGTACGGCGAGGGCGACCGGGTCTTCGACGACCCGCAGCACCCGTACACCCGGGCGCTGCTGTCCGCGGTCCCGGTGCCGGACCCGTTCGCCGAGGCCGCGCGCGGACGCATCCTGCTCGACGGCGACCTCCCCTCCCCCACCGAGCGGATCGAGGGCTGCCGCTTCCGCACCCGCTGCCCGCTGTACCAGCTCCTCGACGAGGGCCGTCAGCAGCAGTGCCGTTCCGTGGACCCCCGGCTGCAGGACGTGCACGGCCGCGGCGTCGCCTGCATCCAGACCGACCAGAACCCGCTCCTCACCGAGCGCGTGTCGGCGGCGGCCTGACAGGACGCCACCACCTGACGGACGGGAGGCGCGGTGCCAGCTGGCACCGCGCCTCCCGTCCGTCCGCTCCCCACGTCCACAGCGTGCGAGGTTCCGCTCGCTGTGGGGGCGCGATGACCCGGCACGGTGCACGGAACCTCGCACGCTGCTGTGGCAGCCGTGGGTGCGCTCGCGTCAGACGAGCACGGCGAGCACGCAGCACGCCAGCACGACGATGCCGGACGCGAGGGCGGGTGCGTCCCAGCCCCGGACGACGGGGGCGTCGGGCGTGACCCCGTGTCGCTCGGACCAGCGGTTGCGGACCGCGACGAACTCGTCGGGCTGCCGCAGCACGCGCGGCTCCCCGCGTCGGGCCGGCTTCGGCCGCGGCAACGACGGTCCGCCCCAGCAGGTGAGCCGACGGCCGTCGGAGAGGTCGAGCACGATCTGCCAGCGCATCCTGACGTCCTCGACGGCGCCCCACGGGACGGTCGTGGACCGGAGCGGGTTCACGACCGTGACCGCGTCGTCGGCGAGCCGCACGTGCGGGCGGAAGGTCAGCACCCAGAGCACCCAGACGAGCGCGGCGAGGGGGCCGACCGCGTGGAGGACGACGTCCCAGCTCCCCCGCACCGCGGCGTCGCCGAGCATGAACAGCGCCAGGAACGCGACGAGGCCGGACGCGACCGCCCCTCCGCGGCCCGCGCGGAGGACGACGGTGCGTCCGGCCTCGTTCGTGTCCAGCGGGATCAGCGTCCGAACTCGAACCCGGCGCCCGGGATGGCGTCGAGCAGGTCCTTCGTGTACTGCTCGCGCGGGTTGGCGAAGACCTCGTCGGTGGTCGCCTTCTCGACGATCTGCCCCTTGCGCATGACGCAGACGTTGTCCGCCACCAGGCGGACGACTGCCAGGTCGTGCGTGATGAACAGGTAGGTCAGTCCCAGCTCGGACTGCAGCTCGGTGAGCAGGTCGAGGATCTGGCCCTGCACGAGCACGTCGAGCGCGGAGACCGCCTCGTCGAGCACGATGACCTCGGGCTTGAGCGCGAGCGCCCGTGCGACGGCGATGCGCTGCCGCTGCCCGCCCGAGAGCTCGTTCGGGTAGCGGTTGACCATCGACTTCGGCAGTGCGACCTGGTCGAGCAGCTCGAGCACACGCGCACGGCGCGAGTCCTTGTCGCCGACCTTGTGCGTCTTCAGCGGCTCGGCGATCGTGTTCCCGACGTTGTACATCGGGTCGAGCGAACCGTACGGGTCCTGGAAGACCGGCTGCACCCGGCGACGGAAGTCGAAGAGGTCCTTGCCCTTCAGCGCGCCGATGTCAATGCCGTCGAACTGGACCGTGCCGCGGGTGATGTCCTCGAGCTGCAGGACGAGCTTCGCGACGGTCGACTTGCCCGAGCCGGACTCGCCGACGAGTGCCGTGGTGGTGCCCTTCGGGATCGAGAACGAGACGTCGTCGACGGCCTTCAGCTCGCGGGTGGCGAGGTTCTTGCCGCGCAGCTTGTAGACCTTCTCGAGGTTCTTCACCACGATGAGGTCCTCCGCCGGTGCGTGCTCGCGCTCCTGCGCACGGGCGAGGAGCTCGGCGTCGTCGCTGCCGACGTCCGCGATGTCGACGCGCTGGTGCTGCACCTTCGACTGGATGCGACGGCTCGCGAGTGAGGGGGCGGCGGCGACGAGGCGCTGCGTGTACGGGTGCCGCGGGTTCGCCAGGATCTCCTTCGAGGGCCCGGCCTCCACCACCTGGCCCTTGTACATCACGACGAGCTTCTCGGCGCGCTCGGCGGCGAGGCCGAGGTCGTGCGTGATGAACAGGACGGAGGTGCCGAAGTCCCGGGTGAGGGTCTCGAGGTGGTCGAGGATGACGCGCTGCACGGTGACGTCGAGCGCACTCGTCGGCTCGTCGGCGATGAGCAGCTTCGGGCGGCTCGACAGACCGATGCCGATGAGCACGCGCTGCCGCATGCCGCCGGAGAACTCGTGCGGGAACTGCTTGAGGCGGGTCGACGCGTCGCCGAGGCCGGCCTCCTGCAGGACCTCGATCGCGCGGGCGCGGATGTCGTGCTTGCCGGTCGCGATGCCGTTGGCCTTGATGGCTTCTTCCACCTGGAAGCCGACCGACCACAGCGGGTTGAGGTTCGACATCGGGTCCTGCGGGACGTAGCCGATCTCCTTCCCGCGGATCTCCGACATCTCCTTGTCGCTCAGCCCGACGAGCTCACGCCCGTTGAACTTGATCGAACCGCCGGTGACCTGACCGGTGCCGGGCAGCAGCTTGATGATCGACTGGGCGCTCGTCGACTTGCCGGAGCCGGACTCACCGACGATCGCGAGCCGTTCGCCCTGCTCGAGGGTGAAGCTCGCGCCGCGGACCGCCTGGACGAAGCCGTTCTGGGTCTTGAAGCCGACCTCGAGATCGGTGATCTCGAGCAGGGGCGCGCCGGTGCCGCCGGTGCGGCTGGCGTTCGGCTGGGTCAGAGTCTCGCTCATCGGCGGGCCCTCGCCTTCGGGTCGAGTGCGTCGCGGACCACGTCACCGAGGAGGAGGAACGAGAGCACGGTGATGGACAGTGCGGCCGACGGCCAGAAGATCGTCGAGGGCGCGGTGCGGATCGACGCCTGGGCGTTGCCGATGTCCTGACCCCAGCTGAGCGCCGAGTCGGGCAGACCGATGCCGAGGAAGGACAGCGTCGCCTCGGCGACGATGAACGTGCCGAGCGACACCGTGGCCACGACGATGACCGGCGCGAGCGAGTTCGGCACCACGTGCCGGACCAGCGTCGTGAACCGGCTCACGCCGAGCGCCGCCGAGGCGGTCACGTAGTCGGACTGCTTCGCGCTGAGCACCGCGCCGCGCATGATGCGGGCGATCTGCGGCCAGGCGAACGCCGCGAGGACGAGCGACACCGTCAGGGCGTTCCGCGCGGGGAGCACCGACATGATCACGATCGCGCCGAGGACGGTCGGGATCGAGAAGAAGATGTCACCGATGCGGGACACGATGGTGTCGAGCCATCCGCCGAAGAAACCGGCCAGGGCGCCGATGACGATGCCGACGATCGACACCAGGACCGTCGCGACGACGCCGACGATGAGCGAGTTGCGCGTACCCCAGATGGTGCGGGCGTACACGTCGTTGCCCTGGCGGTTGAACCCGAGGATGTGGCCGGGCTCGGACCCCTCGTTGCTCTTCGCCAGGTTCGCGGCACGCGGGTCGACGTGGGCGAAAAGACCCGGGAAGAGCGCCACGAGGATGATCAGCAGGATCAGGACGGAGGACACCCAGAACATCGGGCGGACCCGCATCGCGTCCCAGGCGTCGCTCCAGGTCGAACGGGTCTTCTCGTCCTCGTTGACCTGGTCGACCGCCTGGAGCGGGGTCTCCTCGATCGGGGCGACGTAGTGCGTCGCCGAGCGGGGTTCGGTGTTACTTGGCATAGCGGATCCTCGGGTCCAGGACGGCGTAGAGCAGGTCGACCAGGAGGTTGGCGAGCATGAAGATGATGACCATCACGGCGACGAACGACACGACGGTCGGGCCCTCGCCGAGCTTGACGGCCTGGAACACCGTGCCACCCACACCGTGGATGTTGAAGATGCCCTCGGTGACGACCGCGCCGACCATCAGGTTGCCGATGTCGACGCCCAGGTAGGTCACCACGGGGATGAGCGAGTTGCGGAAGATGTGCACGCCGACGACGCGGCGGCGCGGGAGTCCCTTCGCCGTGGCGGTGCGGACGAAGTCGGCCGACACGTTCTCGGCGACGCTCGCACGGGTGAGTCGGACGATGTACGCGAACGAGACCGTCGCGAGCACGATCGCCGGCAGCACCAGCTCGGACCACGGCGCATCGCTCGACACCGTCACGCGGAACAACCCGAGGTTGATGCCGAAGACGTACTGCAGCAGGAAGCCGACCACGAAGGTGGGCACCGAGATGAGCAGGAGGCTCACGACCAGGGCGGTCGCGTCGAAGATCTTGCCCTTGCGGAGCCCGGCGACGACACCGACGACGATGCCGGCGATCGACTCGAACAGCAGGGCGAGGATCGCGAGGCGGGCCGTGATCGGGAAGGCCTGCGCGAGCTGCGAGCTGACCGGCAGACCCGAGTAGGTCAGACCGAGGTCGCCGCGGAACACGCCGCCGATCCAGAGGAGGTACTGGATGATGAACGGCTTGTCGAGGTTGTACTGCTGGCGCAGCTGCTCGATGACCTGCGGGGACGGCTGACGGTCGCCGAACAGTGCGGCGATCGGGTCACCCGGCAGGGAGAACACCATGAAGTAGATGAGGAACGTGGCCCCGAAGAACACGGGGATGAGTTGCAGGAGGCGCTTGCCGAGGTACCAGGCCATCAGATCCCTGCCTGGTTCGGGACGCGCATGTCGTTCAGGTTCATGTCGTGAGGGGTGGACGGTCCGCGGGTCGGCACGGGAGTCCGGTGCGGGCGGCGGCGCCCGCTGTGGTGGGGGAAGGTGTTGCCGCCGTGGTACGGGGGCTCGGGAGCCTGGTGGGCTCCCGAACCCCCGTCCGGTGGTCGCGGAGCAGGATACCCGTCCGCGATGTGTCTCACGAGGAGACTGTGGTTACTTCTTGACCTCGACGTCGTAGTACAGCGGCACCGAGTTCCACCCGAACTTCACGTTCGAGACGTTGTCCGCGTTCCAGACACCGGTGACGTTGGAGTACCACAGCGGGATCTCCGGCAGGTCCTTGAAGAGGAGTTCCTGCGCCTGGTCGAAGTACTTGTTGCCCTCTTCGACGGTCGCGGCCGAACGGCCCTTCTGGAGGAGCTCGTTGTACTCGGCCGAGTCGTAGCGCGAGTAGTTGCTCGACGAGCCGTCGCCCATGGTCGGGCCGAGGAAGTTGTACAGCGACGGGTAGTCGGCCTGCCAACCGGTGCGGCTCGCACCGGTGAGCTTGTTGTCCGTCTGGACCGCGAGCGCCTCGGCGAAGGTCGGGTAGGCCTTGCCCTCGGCCTTGATGCCGAGCGTGCTCGAGATCGAGTTCGTGACCGCCGTCACCCAGGCCTGGTGGCCACCGTCAGCGTTGTACGCGACGGTCAGGGTGTCGTTGTAGGGCGAGATCTTATCGGCCTCGGCCCACAGCTCCTTGGCCTTCGACTTGTCGTAGGTCAGGACGTCCGAGCCCTCGAGGTCGTCGTTCCAGCCGGCGATCACCGGGGAGGTGAAGTCCTTGGCCGGGGTGCGGGTGCCGTCGAAGATCTTGTCGGTGATCTGCTTGCGGTTGATCGCCATCGAGATCGCCTCGCGGCGGAGCTTGCCCTCTTCACCCTTCCAGTGGTCGAGGTAGTAGGGCAGGTAGATCGCCTGGAAGATCGCGGCGGCCTGGTTGACGTTCGAGTCCGGGAAGTCGGACTTGTAGGTCGCGAAGGCGCTGTCCGGCACGGCGTCGAGGACGTCGAGGTTGCCGCCCTGGGCGTCGGAGTACGCGGTGTCCTGCGAGGTGTAGAACGTGATCGTCAGACCACCGTTCTTCGGCTTGCGCTTGCCCTCGTAGTCCTTGTTGGTGACGAGCTTGATCGACTGGTTGTGCGTCCACGCACCCTTGCCGTCGAGCTTGTACGGGCCGTTGCCGATCGGGTTCTCGCCGAAGGCCTTGGTGTCCTTGTAGAACTCCGAGGGCAGCGGCACGAACGCCGAGTAGCCGAGGGACAGCGGGAAGTCCGACTGCGCCGACTTGAGCGTCACGGTGAACTCGTCGTCGCTGACGACCTTGAGGCCGGTGAGGTCGGAGTCCTTCGTGGCGTCGTAGCCCTCGATGTTCTCGAAGAAGTAGCTCGCGCTCTGCTTGTTCGAGTACTTGGCCGCCCAGTCCCACGCCTTGGTGAACGACTCGGCCGTGACCTTCTCGCCGTTGGTGAAGGTGTAGTTCGTGTTGAGCTTGATGTCGAACGTCTTCGAGTCATCGGTGTCGATGCTCTTCGCGACCTCGTTCACCGGCTTGCCCTTGGCGTCGTACGACACCAGGCCTTCGAAGATCGAGTCGATGATCTTGCCGCCGCCGACCTCGGTGGTGTTCGAGGGGATGAGCGGGTTCTGGGGCTCGTTGCCGTTGGTGGTGACGATGCCGGACGCGTTCGTCGAGCCCGACTTGTCACCTCCGCTGCTGCTGTTGCTCGAGCAGCCGGCCAGGGCGATTGCTGTGGCCCCGACCACGGCGAGGGCTGCGAGCCCAGCGCGCTTCTTGATCAAGATTCCTCCTGGTGCATGGGACGCGGCGGGCGCACGGGTGCCCACTCGCCACGTTTGACCTTTGCACTGTAGGCAGTGCGGGGAGCGCTCACCAAGCCCAGGGGAGATCGGTTACAAATCGGAAACCAAGTTGCACGATCCTTGCGAGAGGATGCAAGATTCGGGCGGATCTCAGAGGCGCGGGCGAGATTGTTGCAACTGCATCGAATTGCTTGCATCGACGCACAACTCTGTGCAAGCCGCCTGCCCGCTACCGCACAGCACGGTGCCCCGCCCGGATCACCGGACGGGGCACACGCTACTCGGGTCGGGACTCAGGCGAACGCCTCGACCGGCGGGCAGGCGCACACGAGGTTCCGGTCGCCGTACGCCTGGTCGATGCGGCGCACCGGCGGCCAGTACTTCCGGGCGCTGATGCCCGGCAGCGGGTAGACCGCCTGCTCGCGGGTGTAGGCGTGCGCCCACTCCCCCGAGATGACCGACGACGCCGTGTGCGGGGCGTGCACGAGCGGGTTGTCGTCCGCCGGCCACTCGCCACGCTCGACGGCCGAGGCCTCGGCGCGGATGGCGAGCATCGCGTCGACGAAGCGGTCCAGCTCGGCCAGGTCCTCGCTCTCGGTCGGCTCGACCATGAGCGTGCCGGCGACGGGGAACGACATGGTCGGCGCGTGGAAGCCGTAGTCGACCAGGCGCTTCGCGACGTCGTCCACCGTGATGCCGGTCGTGTCGCGCAGCGGACGGAGGTCGAGGATGCACTCGTGCGCGACCAGACCCGACTCACCCGTGTACAGCACCGGGTAGGCGTCGCGGAGGCGTGCCGCGATGTAGTTCGCCCCGAGCACCGCGGCCTCGGTCGCGCGGGTGAGCCCCTCGAGCCCCATCATCCGGACGTACGTCCACGTGATCGGCAGGATGCTCGGGCTGCCGTACGGCGCCGCGCTGACCGGGCCGCCGGCGTGGGCCAGGCGACCGTCCGGAGACGACGACGGGGACGATCCCGTGCGGCGGTCGGCGTCCTGCGCGAACGGGTGTCCGGGCAGGAAGGGCGCGAGGTGCGACTTCGCCGCGACCGGTCCGACGCCGGGTCCGCCACCGCCGTGCGGGATGCAGAACGTCTTGTGCAGGTTGAGGTGGGAGACGTCCCCGCCGAAGTCGCCGAACCTGGCGTGGCCGAGCAGCGCGTTGAGGTTCGCGCCGTCGACGTAGACCTGTCCGCCGGCGTCGTGCACGGCAGCGCAGATCTCGCGGATGTCGTGCTCGTAGACGCCGTGCGTGGACGGGTAGGTGATCATCAGCGCGGCGAGCTCTCCGCCGTGCTGCACGGTCTTCGCGCGGAGGTCGTCGAGGTCGACGTTGCCGTTCTCGTCGCAGGCCACCACGACGACCCGCATGCCGGCGAGGACCGCCGACGCGGCATTGGTGCCGTGCGCACTCGACGGGATCAGGCAGACGGTGCGGGACTCGTCACCGCGGGACCGGTGGTACCCGCGGATCGCCAGCAGTCCGGCGAGCTCGCCCTGGCTGCCGGCGTTCGGCTGCAGCGAGACCGTGTCGTACCCCGTGACCTCGGCCAGCCAGGACTCGAGGTCGTCGATCATGTCGAGGTAGCCCACGACGTCCTCGCGCGGGGCGAACGGGTGCACGTTCGCGAACTCCGGCCACGTCACCGCTGCCATCTCCGTCGCGGCGTTGAGCTTCATCGTGCAGCTGCCGAGCGGGATCATGCCGCGGTCGAGCGCGTAGTCCTTGTCGGCGAGGTGCTTCAGGTACCGCATCATCCGGGTCTCGCTGCGGTGGGCGCTGAACACCGGGTGCGTGAGGTACTCACTGGAGCGCTCGAGGGCGGCCGGGAGGCGCGTGGCCGCGTCCCGCACGGCGGTCTCCGTCGCCGGGACGGTCGCCTCCGCCGCGCCGAACACCAGGGCGAGCGCCGTCACGTCGTCCGGCGTCGTCGTCTCGTCGACGGACAGCTGGAAGGTGTCGGCGTCGACGAGGTGCAGCAGGCGGTCCGCGTCGCGTGCGGCGTCGACGAGTGCCTCGGCGCGTCCGGGGGCGCGGAGCGTGAGCGTGTCGAAGAAGGCGTCGTGCACGACCTCGAGCCCGGCGTCGCGGGCGACCGCGGCGAGCGCCGAAGCGGTCCTCGCGACGCGGTCCGCGATGAAGCGGAGCCCCTCGGGACCGTGGTAGACGGCGTACATCGAGGCCATGACGGCGAGCAGGACCTGCGCGGTGCAGATGTTGCTCGTCGCCTTCTCGCGGCGGATGTGCTGCTCGCGGGTCTGCAGGCTGAGACGGTAGGCCATCTGCCCGTCGGCGTCGAAGGACACCCCGACGAGTCGGCCGGGCAGCTGCCGTTCGAGACCGGCCCGGACGGCGAGGTACCCGGCGTGCGGGCCCCCGAAGCCGAGCGGCACGCCGAAGCGCTGGCTCGTCCCCACGGCGACGTCGGCTCCGAGGTCACCGGGGCTGGCGAGGAGCGTCATGGCGAGGAGGTCCGCCGCGACGACGGCGATGCCGCCGCCGGCGTGCACACGCTCGATGACCGAGGAGGGGTCGACGATGCGGCCGGAGGCCCCCGGGTACTGCACGATGACGCCGAACGCGCCGTCGAGCTGCTCGTCGCTCGGCCCGGCCACGGCGTCGAACTCGCGCAGCGCGATGCCGACGGCCCCGGCCCGGTGGTCGAGCAGCGCACGTGTCTGCGGCAGCAGGTCGGCGTCGACGAGGAACGCGTCGCCCTTCACCTTGGACGCGCGGCGGGCGAGGAGCATGCCCTCTACCACGGCGGTGCCCTCGTCGAGCATCGAGGCACCGGCGGTGGCCATGCCGGTGAGGTCGGACACCATCGTCTGGAAGTTGATGAGCGCTTCGAGACGGCCCTGCGAGATCTCCGGCTGGTACGGCGTGTAGGCCGTGTACCAGCTCGGGTTCTCGAGCACGTTGCGCTGGATCACCGCGGGCGTGTGGGTGCCGTGGTACCCGAGCCCGATCATGGCGCGACGGACCGTGTTGCGGGCGGCCTTCGCGCGGAGTTCGGCGAGCGCCTCGGTCTCGCCGATCGCGGCGGGGATGCCCGAGTGGACGTTCGGCGCCGCGTGGATCGACTCGGGGATGGCGGCGCGGACGAGCGCGTCGAGGGACGCGTGCCCGACGGCGTCGAGCATCGTCTGCTGGTCGGCCGGGGTCGTCCCGATGTGCCGGTCGGCGAAGGACGTCTGGAGGTTCCGCAGGTCGCCGGTCATGCGATGGACGCCCGGTACGCGTCGTGGTCCATGAGGTCCTCGGGGAAGGAGGTGCCGTCCACCTTGATCTTGACGAGCCAGCCGGCGCCGAACGGGTCCTGGTTGACGGTGTCGGGGGCGTCGACGACGGCGTCGTTGATCGCCACGACCTCGCCCTCGATCGGGGCGAAGAGCTCGCCGACGCTCTTGGTCGACTCGATCTCCCCGATCTGCTCGCCCGCGGTGGTGGCCGTGCCGACGGTGGGGAGCTCGACGTAGACGACGTCGCCGAGCTGTTCGGCGGCGTGGTCGGTGATGCCGACGGTGACGGTGTCGCCCTCGACGAGCAGCCACTCGTGGTCGGCCGTGTACTGGAGTGCGGTCTGGTCGGTCATTGCATCAGCCTTTCGAGGCGCGGCGGTAGAAGGGGAACGCGGTCACGGTGCTGGGGATGGCCGTTCCGCGGACGTCGATGTGGAGGAGCTGTCCCTCGGTGGCGAGCGTCGGGTCGACGAACGCCATCGCGACGGGGTGGCCGAGGGTCGGCGAGAGCGCTCCGGACGTGACGGTGCCGACGACGACGCCGTCGTGCACCACGTCGTACCCGGCACGCGGAGCTCGGCGGCCCTCCGTGACGAGCCCGACGAGCACACGGGCGCCCTCGGCGGGCTGGACGCCGGCGTCGCCGACGAACGAGCCCGAGGTCGCCACGACCCGGCCGAGACCGGCCTGTGCGGGACGGACGTCGGTACCGAGCTCGTGCCCGTACAACGGCATGCCGGCCTCGAGTCGGAGGGTGTCGCGGGCGGCGAGGCCGGCGGGGACCACCCCGCGGTCGGCGCCGGCCTCGAGCAGGGCGTCCCAGAGCGCTCCGGCGACCGACGGGTCGGTGTACACCTCGAAGCCGTCCTCGCCGGTGTAGCCGGTGCGGGCGACGAGGACCTCGGCGCCGTCGAACACCGCGTGCAGCGCCCGGTAGTACCCGAGTTCGTCGAGGGGGCTCTCCGGCTGCAGGCGGTCGGCCACGACGAGCGCGTCGAGGGTGCCTGCGGCGGCCGGCCCCTGGATCGCGACGAGTGCGGTGGTGTCCGAGTCGTCCGACACCCGGACGTCGAAGCCGTCGGCACGTGCCGTCAGGGCGTCCACGGCGGTCTGCCGGTTCGACGCGTTCGCGACGACGAGGAAGACGTCCTCGCCGGTGCGGTAGACCACGAGGTCGTCGAGGATCCCGCCGTCCTCGGCGAGGAGCAGCGAGTACTTCGCGCGTCCGACCGTCATCGCTCCGAACGCTCCCGCGAGGGCGTGGTCCAGGAAGGCGACGGCCCCGGGACCGGTGACGCCGATCTCGGCCATGTGCGAGAGGTCGAAGACGCCGGCGGCCCGGCGCACGGCGTGGTGCTCGGCGAGGTCGGACGAGTACCGGACGGGCATCCGGTACCCGGCGAAGTCGGTGAAGGTGGCGCCCGCGGCCTCGTGGGCGGGCTCGAGCGGCGACGAGCGCAGTGGGGACGTTGGCATGGGCGGAGTTCTCCTGGCGTCGGCAGGACCCGACGACCGTCGTCGGGCGGAACTCCCCCTCTGTCATGGGCCTGAGAGTTTCACCGCGGCCCGTGAGGTCCGGCGGCTTTCACCGTGGGCGAGCCGCGGACCGACCCGGTTGGGGGCATCGTGGCTGCTTTTCAGAGTGGCCTGTCCGCTGCGGTGTGGGACCTGAGAGATTGTCGGGGGGATTGCTCCTTCGGTGCCGTACGAGGTGCCCTGGGCACCGCACGACGTCTCCCGCGACGGATGAACGGCCGGTCTTCAGTTGTCCGGGCCGATCATACCGACCCCGCGTTTCCGGCATGTGTCGGGCGCGGCCGTTCGACGTCTCGTAGAATGCCCGGATGGCAGGTCAGCGATCACGCCCCCGTGGGCAGCTCGAGCAGGCGGTGCTCGACACGCTCTGGTCGGCGGACGGCGGGCTCAGTGCACGCCAGGTGCTCGACGCCTTCCCCGAGCCCCGACCCGCGCTGACGACCGTGCTCACCGTGCTCGACCGCCTCGGCCGCAAGGGCCGGGTGGAGCGACAGCAGCACGACGACGCCCCGCTCACGTTCCGCGCGACGAACAGCAGGGAGGAGCAGACCGCCTCGCTCATGTCGAACGCCCTCGCCGCCGCGACCGACCGCGAAGCCGCGCTGCTGCAGTTCACCGGGTCCCTCGCCTCCGACGACCTCGACGTCATCCGCCGCGCCCTCGACGCCCGAGCCCGTTCCTGACCGGTCCGCTGCCGTGGTCGTCACCGGAGTCGTCCTCATCGCGCTCGCCCTGGCGGTCGTGGTCGTCGCACCCCGGGTCCTGACCCGCTCCGCGTGGACGATCGACCGGCCCCGCACCGCGCTGGTGTGCTGGTCGGTGGCGGTGCTCCTCGGCGTCGTCGGCTTCGTCGCCGGCATCACGCTCCTCGTCGTGGCGAACCGCCCGATCAACGACCCGATGGGCTTCGGCGGCTCCCCCACCCGCGGGCTCAACGTCGGGGTCGCCCTGCTCGCGGTGCTCGCGTTCGTCATCGCGGTCCGGGTCCGACCCGGCCCCGAGCACGACGCCGTGCGAGAGGCGATGCGCTCCGGCGCGGCACCGCACCGTGAGATCGACGGCACGCCGGTGTCCGTCGTCGAGGCGGACCACGCGCTCGCCTGCGCCGTCCCCGGCCGGTCCGGCGGGGTGCTCGTCAGCACCGGGCTCGCGGACCTGTTGCGGGTCGACGAACTGGAGGCGGTGGTCGCCCACGAACGCGCCCACCTGACCCAGCGCCACGCGGTCGCGGTCGGGATCGCCGAGTCGATCGAGCGTGCGGTCCCGTGGGTCCCCGGTGCGCGCGCCATGGCGCGCTCGACGCGCGTCCTCGTGGAGTTCGCCGCCGACGACGCGGCCGCCAGGCGCGTCGGACGTGACGCGCTGCGGCGAGCCGTCCTGGTGGCCGACGGGACGAGTGCGCTCGGGGCGATCCGCGCCTCCAGGCTGGGGTCCTGACGCGTGTCGGTGGCGGGGCATATGGTGATGGCACCGTGAAGCCACTGACCGAAGCAGACATCCGTTCGTCGTTCGTCAACGCCACCCCGGACGAACTCGCCCAGCTCCCCGTCCCCGGCCTGCACGAGACGCTGTGGGACGAGCGCGAGTTCCTCGGTTGGCGCGACCCGCAGGCCGCCCGCCGCGGCTACATCGTCTCGTGGATCGATGACCGCCCCGTCGGGATCGTCGTGCGCTCCGCCGGCGGGTCCCTCCGACCCGGTATCGCCGCGATGTGCTCGTTCTGCCACTCCCCGCAGCCGGCGACGCAGGTCCGCCTGTTCTCGGCTGCCCGTGCCGGCGAGTCAGGACGCAACGGCAACACCATCGGCTCGTACATCTGCGAGGACCTCGGGTGTCCGATGCTGATCCGCACGGCGCCGCCGCACCTCAATCCGCCGGCGACGATCGCGATGCGCGGTGAGGCGCTCCTGCAGCGGGTGCGGAACTTCACCGAGGACGTGGCGAAGACCGCGTGAGCCGGTTCAGCACCGCGCGCTGGGCCGTGGTCGAGGAACTCGGGGACGGTCGCTGGCGGCTGACACTGCGCGACGAGGCCGATGACGAACTCGGCGCGTTCAGACTCGGTGTCGAGGGGCCGTGGGACCCGGACGTCGAGCCGCACGTGGACTTCGTGCTCGCGCAACTCGGCGTGACGCTCCGCGGCGCGCGCCCCTGGCGAGTGGACGAGCTCGGCGACCAGCGGGCACCGGTGCTGCCGACGGCGTGATCGTCGCCGCGCCGCGACGTCACTCCGTCGCGGCGACGAAGTTCCGCAGAATCTCGCGGTCGTCGTCGGCGCGGGCTGCCCACACGAGCTCGCTCCGGTGTTCGTCCGCGTCGAGCGGGAGCAGCACGACGGTGTCCGGCGCGGCGAGTGTGGCGCTCTCCGGTGCGACGGTGACCCCGAGGCCAGCACCCACCAGGTGCAGCACCGTGGCCCAGGTCGTCGCCTCCTGCACGATCACGGGCCGACGTGCGCCGGACACCACCGGGGCGAGGTTGCGTTCGGTCGCGATCGCGCCGGCCTCCGGCGGGAAGAACACGAATGGGTCGTCGAGCAGTTCCGGTCCCCGGATCGAGGCCCGCGCCGCGAGCCGGTGCTCCCGAGGGACCGCCGCCACGAACCGCTCGCTGCGGAACGGCAGGAAGCGCACGGCCGGGTCGGGGTCGGGGTCCCGCACGATCGCCAGGTCGAGCTCCCCCCGGACGATCCGCGCGAGCAGTGTCGACGAGTACCCCTCGGTGAGCTCCACGCGGACCAACGGGTAGCGCTCCCGGAACACCTGGACGCGTTCGATCGGCCCGAGCGGCAGCGCCGAGACGACGAACCCGACGTCGAGCCGACCGGCCTCGCCGCGTCCGACCCGGACGGTCTCGTCGAGGTCCCGGCGTGCCTGCTGCAGGAGTGACCTCGCGCGGCCCTGCAGGACACGGCCGGCCGGCGTCAGCGCGACGCTGCGACTCGTCCGGACGAAGAGGTCCACCCCGAGCTCACGCTCCGTCCGACGGATCTGCTGGGAGAGCGCCGGCTGGGCGATCCGGAGCACCTCGGCAGCGCGACCGAAGTGCAGCTCGTCCGCCACGGCGAGGAACGCACGGAGGTGCCGGAGGTCGACGTCGTACTCGCGATCCATGCATCCAGCGTATCGATCCGCGCGAACGAGTATTGGACGCCACTCGGCACCGGGTCCGAGGATGGACCCATGCCCGATGCGACCACCACTGACACCGTCCTCATCACCGACATCGCCTCCGCCGCCGACGCCGAGGCGTTCCGCGTCCTCAACGAGGCGTGGATCAGCCGGTTCTTCACGCTCGAGGACGAGGACCGCAAGCTCCTCGGCGATCCGTTCGGCCAGATCGTCGAACCCGGCGGCGCTGCCTTCGTCGCGCGGCTCGGCTCGGACGGGCCGGTGATCGGCTGTGTCGGCATCGCGCCCGTCGAACCAGGCGTGTTCGAGCTGGTCAAGATGGCTGTCTCGCCCGAGCACCAGGGGCACGGTACCGGCCGGAAGCTCATCGCCGTGGCCCTTGAGCGTGCCCGGAGCCTCGGCGCCCACCGCGTGGTGCTCGAGAGCAACGCACAGTTGACGAGCGCAGTGCACCTGTACGAGGCGTTCGGCTTCCGGCACCTCGGCCACGACGAGATCGCCCCGAGTCCCTACGCGCGCGCTGACGTGCACATGACGCTCGACCTCTGACCCGCCGACGGGCCCGACGTGCCCGACGGGCATGACCGGGCCGACCGGCGCGACCGGGCAGCCGGTACGCTCACGGCATGGCGACACACGAGGTGCAGGCCGTCCGCGAACGCGGCGCGTGGCAGGTGTTCATCGACGGGTTCCTGGTGACCGAGGTCACGCGGTGGCCGTCCGTCGCGTTCGTCGCCCGCGAGTGGATCGCGCTCACCGAAGAAGTGCCCGCGCGCGAGGTCGACCTGACCATCCGCGTGGTCGGACGCAACCAGTACGTGGCCTGACGCCCGCCTCTTGGAGCCGACCCGCGCCTCCCGGGCCGCCCCCTTCACGCGACGTGCCAGACCAACCCTTCCTGCGCACTCGACGGGTAGGCCGCAGCGATCCGCAGCACCGCCTCGCGCAGGGTGTCCGGCGAACAGGCCAGGTTGAGTCGGGCGAACCCTCGCCCCTGCGAACCGAACCCGAGGCCGGAGTTCAAGGCCACGTAGGCGTGCTCCCGGAGCGGCACGGCCGGGTCGTCCCCGAGCCCGATGCCGCGGAAGTCGAGCCATGCCAGGTAGCCGGCACGCGGCCGGGTGTACACGACGCCGGGCAGGTGCTCGGCGAGCAGGGACCCCAGCAGCCGTTCGTTCGCGACGATCCGGGCGACGACGTCGTCGAGCCAGTCCGTCGCCAGGCTGAACGCCGCGAGGTTCGCGTGCAACCCGAGGATGCTCGTGCGGCAGGCGACCTCCTCCCAGAGGGTGTCGAGCAGCGCTGCCGTCCGTGCGTCCCCCGCGACGATGATCGAGCACTTCACCCCGGCGAGGTTCCACCCCTTGCTGGCGCTCGTGACGCAGATGCTGCGCGCACCGGCGGGTTCCGCGACCGCGGCGAACGGGGTGAAGCGGACGCCCGGGTGCGTCAGCGGTGCGTGGATCTCGTCGCTGATGACGAGGACGTCGTACCGGGCGGCCAGTTCGGCGAGCGCCACGAGGTCGTCGTGGTCGTGCACGAGGCCGACCGGGTTGTGCGGGTTGCACAGCAGGAAGACGCGGACACCGTCGGCGAAGGCACGCTCGAGGCCCTCGATGTCGAGCCGGTACACGCCCCACTGCTCCAGCAGGGGGACCTCCTCGACCTGACATCGGGCCTCTTCGACGAGCTCGAAGAACGGCGGGTACACGGGCGGGGTGATCGCCACGCGGCCGCCGTCCGGCAGCGCGAGCCGGAGCGACTCGACGATTCCGACGCTCACGTCCGTGGCGAGGTACACCCGGGCGGGGTCGACGTGCCACCCCCAGCGATCCGCCGCGAACTGCGCGAAGGCCGGTGCGAGCGGGCCCGGCCCGTCGAGGTACCCGAGGTCGGACTGCTGCACCCGCTCGATGAGCGCCTGCCGGATCTCGGGAGCGACCTCGTGGTCCATCTCGGCGACGAACAGGGGCAGCACGTCGGGCGCGTACCGCGTCCACTTGATGCTCGTGCGGACCCCACGCAGCGTGCCGACCGGGTCCTCCTCGTCGTGCGCCATGCCTCCCAGCATGCATCGGACTGGAGGCGCGGCGCGAGTCCGGCCGTCATCCCGCGTCGTGTTGCGGTCACCCTGGGACGCGGGGCGTCACCCCGCCTACTGTCAGTCGCATGAGCACGAGCACCGCCGACAAGGCGACCACCCTCAAGCAGCTGCACGAAGCACCGGAGATCCTCCGCGTCGTGAACGTCTGGGACGCGATCACCGCGAAGGTCGTCAGCGACCTGCCCGAGACGAAGGCGATCGCCACCGCCGGGCACTCCATCGCCGCCTCCCACGGGTACGAGGACGGCGGGATGCCGCTCGACCTCGCACTGGCGGGTGCCGCGACCGTCGCCGCCGCCACGGACCTGCCCGTCACGGCGGACCTCGACGACGGCTACGAGGACCCCGCCGAGACCGTCCGCCGCGCGATCGCTGCAGGGATCGTGGGCGCGAACGTCGAGGACCGCCTCCGCCCGTTCGACGAGGCCGTCGCCCGTGTCGCCGCCATCACCGCCGCCGCCCGCGCCGAGGGCATCGACTTCCAGCTCAACGCCCGCACCGACGCCATCGCCCGCGGTGGGGACCGCCCGATCGAGGAGAGCATCGCCGACGCGATCGCCCGTGGCAAGGCGTTCCTCGACAACGGCGCCGCGCTGGTGTTCGTGCCGGGAGCGATCCAGCGCGACGTCGTGGAGCAGCTCGTGGACGGGCTCGGCCGCGGCAAGCTCTCGGTGATCGGACTGCCGGGCGCGCTGCCCGCCGCCGAGTACGAGGCCCTCGGGGTCGCCCGCATCTCGTACGGGCCGCTCACGCAACGCGTCGCGCTGCGCGCGCTCCGCGACCTGGCGACCGACCTGTACGGCGGTGGCGTCGTGCCGGAGGACACCCCGGCCCTGAACTGACGGCGGTGCGGGCCTGGAGGCGCGGTGTCAGCCGGCACCGCGCCTCCAGGCCCGGAGCGGTCACCTCCGGTAGCGTCGTGCCGTGACCCTGGACGTCGACGCGCTGCTCGCACCGCCCTCCCCCGTGGCCGCAAGGGCGCTCGACGTCGTCCGTGCCTGGTCCTCGCCGGCGCTGGTCAACCACTGCCTGCGCTCGTGGGCCTGGGCGTCCCTGCTCGCGCCGACGATCGACCTCGCCCCGGACCGCGAGCTGCTGTTCGTCGCGACGATGCTGCACGACCTCGGTGTGACGCCGTCCTTCGACGCCCACGCCGTGCCGTTCGAGGACGCCGGCGGTGCGGTCGGGAGCGTGTTCGCCCTCGGGGCCGGGTGGGACGGCGCTCGTGCCCGCCGGGTCGGTGAGGTGATCGAGCGCCACATGTGGACGTCGGTCGACCCCGCGCTCGACGCCGAGGGGCACCTGCTCGAGGTCGCGACCTCGCTCGATGTGTCCGGCGTCGGCTTCTCGCGGTGGGACCCGGCCGCTCTCCGTACCGTCACCGAGGCGGTCCCCCGCCTCGACTTCTCCGAGGCGTTCGACGGGCTCATCCACGAGCAGGCCGGTCGCAAGCCCTCCTCGTCCGCAGCCAGGCTCGACGGCTCGGGCAACGTCGCCGCCGGTGGGGCGCGATGGACATCGTTCCTGGACAATCGGACACTGGGCGAGTAGAGTACCCATTTGGTGCACTGCTGCGAACCCATCTGACTCGCGCACACCGAACCGTCTCGAAGCCGACTCACCCGAGTCGCATTCCCACGGGACCACCGCTCGATCCGAACGGACGAGCTGCACGTCGAAGCTCGACGTGCGCGCCCCGCACTCGATGCGTCGCGCCGGACTCAGCCGTCCGCCGACACCGGGTCGCCCTGGGCGCCGAACGACCAGGAAGTACCGCAACACCATGACCAGCAACGAACGAATCACCATCACCGGCACCGCCCTCGCGGCGCCGACCGTCTCCCCCGACCGCATCGCCGAGTTCGGTGTGCGCGACGAGCGCTCGCAGCGCGAGTACCTCGTCCGCATCCCGGCCGACGACCTCGGTCTCTTCATCACCCGTGGCGCCCGCGTCGACGTCGACGGCGAGGCCGGCTGGACCGTGCCCGGTCGCTCGTGGCGCGGCGAGGCGAGCCGCACGCTCGTGCAGGCACGGTCCGTCCGTGCCGGCGAGCTGGCACTCGCCGCCTGACACCCGGGCACCACACACGAAGGCCGTCGAGCAGTGCTCGGCGGCCTTCGTCGTGTTGCCGTCGACGTCGGCTCTCGGCCGGTCCTGCCGAGTCAGTCGGTCTCGTCGAGGTCGGCGCCGACGAAGCGGTTCCCGCCGTCGACGTCGACGGGCCGTTCCGTTCCCGCACGCTCAGCGGCATCGCGGAGGCGTCGGATGAACCCGTGGTCCTCCGGTTCGAGTTCGTCGTCCGGCGCGGCACTCACCGTCAGCTCGCTCGCGGGGCCGATGAGCACCGTCGTCTTGGTCACCGCCCCGTCGTCGGCGACCGCCGGGATCGCCACGGTGTCGGTCCTGCTGTTGGCGCCGAGGACCGCCGCGTAGTCCACGACCGCATCGGCGATCGCGTCCCCCGTGAGGATCTGGCTGCCGTCGTAGTGGATGTACTTCACGATTCCTCCTCGTCTGTCGACGGTAGGAGGGCACCTTGCGCGTGGGCACAACGAACGCGTTCTGTGGCCAGTAGCGACTGTATAGTCGTGAACTATAGGAGGACATCATGCGAGTCGAACGCGCTGCAGAGCTCATCCGCGCCGCGCGAGAGGACGTGGGTCTGTCACAGACGGACCTCGCCGTGGCGGCCCAGATGCAGCAGCCGACGATCTCGGCATACGAGAGCGGCAAGAAGCGGCCACGGCCCGAGTCGCTCGAGCGGATCATGGCAGCGGCGCACACTCGTCCGAGCATCCCGCTCGCGGTCTACGCCGACGACATCCTCGTCGAGGCCGCACGCTTCCACCTCGAGAACGTGCGCGTGTTCGGGTCGGCGGTCAGAGGCCAGGACACTGAAGAAAGCGACATCGACCTCCTGATCTCCCTCGGCCCCGAGGCGTCCCTGTTCGACCTCGGCGGCTTCGCCGATGCCGTCGAGAACATCACCGGTTTCTCGGTCGACCTCCTCACGGACGATCTGGAAGACGACGACCACTTCCGACACGTACTCGATGAGGCAATACCGCTGTGACATCGCTGGATCGCTTCGCTCCGCTACCGCGCCGCCCGACGTCTCCGGAGCCGGGGGGTGAACGGTGGGCGTCTCTCGAAGCCGCTCTGCTCGACTTGCTCGCAGAGTGCTCGATGATCGTCGAGCACGGCCGCGAGGAGTTCGAAGCGCAGCGCAGCCTCACGTACCGAGCAGCAGAAGCGGTGATCATCCACTTCGACGATCTGCTGGGTCGCCTGCCGGGGGCACGCTCGGACAGGCTCCCCGCCGGGCTGTCCCTCGCCGCCGTGCGCCGAACGCGGAACATCCTCTCGCACGACTACCGCAAGGCGCGGAAGGACATCGTGTGGGATGTCATCGAGCAGCGGATCCCGTCGGTGATCCTCGCGCTCGTCGACTGACCACCCGTTGCCCCCGGATGGGCGCACCGGCCTCAGTACTCGCCCTTGACGACGAAGTACGACCCGCGGATCGTCCCCGCCAGCTTGGACTTCTGCCGGGCGAACTTGAACTTGTCCGCCAGCTCCTCCGGCACCTCCATGCCGTCGGACAGCTTCAACCCGACCGCACGCTTGCCGCCCGGCTCCAGTGTGTAGAGGACGTTCACCGCGAGCCCCGACTCGTAGAACACGTGCGTCCAGCGGATGCCGTCGACGAAGGCCTCGGTGGCCTCGAGTGGCTTCGAGGCGATGACCAGCCCGCGCTCGTCCTGCAAAACCTTCGCGACGTAGTCGACCAGGTCCGGCACGTCCGCGGCGGGGTGGGTGGTGAAGACGTGGTCGTACTTGTTCTTGAAGTATCGGGCCTCGTTCGCTCGGAGCCCTGCGAGGGCGTCGGCGACCGGCGAGGACTCCAGACCGACGGTGGACACGTGCTCGAAGTCGACGACGTACGACATTGCTTGCTCCTCAGTACTGACCGGTCAGCGCCAACCTAGCGTGGCTACGCGAGCAGACGAAGTGCCAACTCCGCATCTCAGAGACAATCGTCGTTCGCATCCGTTCACCACCGACAAACCCGCGCTCCCCGACTACAACGTGGTGATCGTGTGCAGTCGGTAGCTGAGCGCCGCTTGGGCGTTGATCGCGCGCGCGAGCTCCGTGGGGTTGCCGGGACCGGTCGCCGGCGCGACTGCCTCAGTAGTTGGGGCAGAGCTCCGCCACGGACCGCGATATCGGCGGGAGAGTCGCGCCCAACTGGAGCAGCAATAGTCCTACAACCGCGCATGTCACGAAACAGCGATCCGTCTGCGAGAAATCAGGTAACAGTTTTTCAATTGTGCAACCCGATCGCATCAGGAAGGTTTCTTCTTAGCGCCGCGTGCTGAATTTAGAAACTCGCTGATTCGGTGCAGAAGCCTGCCACCCAAAGGACTAACCACAGGCGCCGCGAGACTTAGTATCAGTGCAGCGAAGAAGGCACGAATCGATTCATCATGACGTGAATAGGGATCTGCAACGATGGCCTGCGGGTGATGCAACGAAGCAACCGCCCGCCAGTGAAGCTCATCATCGGTCAACGTGTCGGGCGACGCCGCCTCGATATATCCAGTACCAATGTCGTGACCGACTGTCAGGTCAATAGAGGTCGTTCGGATCGGTGTTATATACTTGCAACTCCTCGCCAAGACAAACTTGTACTCCGGATCCTCGGCGGAACACCTATTGGAAACACGATCTCCTTGCGCCCACTGTGTGAGCGAGTCGAATCCGATCGTAGGTAGACTAATGCGTCGATCGTCACCAACCGAGGCGATGGGGATGCGCGCCACCGGCAGGAACACCTCGATTTGGCCGTGTCCTGCACGATCGACCGTTGGATTTGACCCTCGCACGACAGTCACAGATCGTGAATCATACCCGTCGAGGTTCCGCACACCATAAAGCGAACCATCCCGCGTGTAGGCATTCGTCAAGGCCTCATCAAACGAGAACGACATTCTTTGATTGTCCAACACGGCGGGGCAGGAAACGCCGTGCAATTCACGCCTACCTTGTCCATATTTACAGTAAAGCGGGAGGTCGAGTCCAGGCGCTACAGCGAAGTCCCCTGACGCTATGACGTACCATTCCCCGCTGGGGTCTGGTGATCGAACTCGAGCACAATTGACAGCATTGTGATCCCCGGCGCGCCAGCATCCCATGTTTGTATGTCTACGCTTGCGGTCGGCGCTTGTATGCCAGCCGCCTCCCCTGTCGCCGATCGAGCGAACAGAAGTCCGCCAGAAGGGTCATGCTGCGGTAAGAAGCTGCCAAATCCAGGCCAAAGAGCTAGCCCGCCAATGATCGCAATCACTGCGAAGATGACACGCAACCCTGTGAACGTGCCTGCAGACCCTCCGGGCCGAACGGCGTTCGGGATGTCCTGAGGCACCTTGTCTCGGGAACGTCTAAAAACGGGTTTCCCGCTGAGCCAGACCCCTAGGACCGCGACCGCACCGGCTACGAGCAATACCCGCTTCAACACACAGTGACCCTACCTCGTCCGCGAAGCGCTTCGAGATCGAACCCGCACGCTCACCCCTGGGTCCACAGAGGCGCTTTCGTCAGACACTGGCGGCAAAGCAAAGCACTATGACACCTCAAATCCCACGGACATTGAACAAGATTCCGCCGGGCGCGTCACGGCTCGAGGGATCCTTCCTCGAGATCGGCTCGTTCGATCCATCGAGAAAGGAGGCTGAAGCCCGCCAGAGCCTCCATTGACTCTGTCTCCCCAAAACCGTGGACCTCTGCGCCCACGTGATTGATCGTGTTCCGGACTGCCGAGTACAGGCCGCGTCCGAGCAGCGACGCACCAACGTGGACGTCCTTAAAGAGGTCCGGGTTCGATTGATCGACGAGTCGGAGGCGGGGCCGGCCAGGCACGGGATCCTCAGTGCTGAATGATTCGGCGAGGAGCTTCGCTTCACCGAGGTCTTTGCGCCCCGTCTTCTTCTGCAGTCTGCTGTTCACGTTGACCCCTGCGGCCCAGACCGCCGCGTCAAAGTTCCCGCTAGACCAATGTGGGCTCGCGGCGTCCCACACCCACGGATGCATGCTCTCGCCCGAGTAAGCAGGCGGCGGACCATCCAGGCCAAGGCGTCGCCGAACCTCATCGCCCTGCGTAAGTTCCCATCGCAGACGCATCACCAGGTCGCGGCTGACCCACCGTGGTGGTTCGGCGTACACAGCCTGCCCGATGGCGGAAACAACGTGCTCCGCTTCCTTGATCTCGCGCTCTGTCCCCCGGGTCCTGGACTTCTTGTTGCTGCGTCGCTCCTCGGGAGGCAACGGCACGCGCTCCATCAATGTCAGGTAGTTCTCCAGTTGTTCGAGCGCCCAGTTCACGTCCACACCTCGCAGGCTACTGCGATCGACCGACTCCCCTATGCCTGGCCACCGCACACCCGCGAGTACGGTCCTCGAGTATCGTCGCGTCTCCGGCCAGCGCCGTGACCAAACGCACGAGCGCGCCTGTTTGTTCTCGGACGCTTTCCCACCGACCCTGCTCGATCGCTGATCACGATGTTTCGGAGCGCGTCGCCGAAGATCGTCCACTGATCGATGTAACGCACGTCGAACCTGACTTGAAGAGACGTCGCGTGGTCGTTCTCGATTTCGTGCATCGCGACGCCCAATCCCTCCCCAGCGGCCTAAACCGCTTCCGACGAACAGGAACACGCGTACAGCGAGCTAATGATGGGGTCGAGAGCCCGGCCCATCGGCAGACGCCGATCTATTTGTCAGTAGCCGAGCTCAGTTGTTGAAGCGGAACTCCACCACGTTCCGTCGCGTCTCGACCTCAGCGCGAAGGGAGCCCGAACAGCGCGGTCACGATCGTGATCACACCTCCGATGCCGAGCATCGCCCCCAAGAGCCGCACCCAAGCAGTGCCCCATCGAGCTTGCGGATTCCACGCAAGGCCCGCCTTCTCGGCCGCCAACGCGAGTTTGATCACAACTCGCGGGAAGGCGACCACGAAAGCACCCCAGAGCAGAAGGATCGCTCCGACAACGAGCTGGAATAAAGTGTCCACGGGGGCGACGCTACCCGACCTCGGGATGTCGGGCGGCTAGTTCGAAAAGCGGAACTCCACCACGTCGCCGTCCTGCATGACGTAGTCCTTGCCCTCGATCCGGGCCTTGCCGTGCGCACGTGCCTCGGCGATGGAGCCGGCCTCCATGAGGTCCTCGAACGAGATGACCTCGGCCTTGATGAAGCCCTTCTCGAAGTCGGTGTGGATCACGCCGGCAGCCTGGGGAGCCTTCCACCCCTTGCCGATCGTCCACGCGCGGGCTTCCTTGGGACCGGCCGTCAGGTAGGTCTGCAGGCCGAGGGTGTCGAAGCCGATGCGGGCGAGCTGGTCGAGGCCGGACTCGGTCTGCCCGGTCGACTCGAGCAGCTCCGCGGCGTCGGCAGGGTCGAGCTCGATGAGCTCGGACTCGACCTGGGCGTCGAGGAAGACGGCCTGGGCGGGAGCGACGAGCGCTGCGAGCTCGGCCTTGCGCGACTCGTCGGTGAGGATCGCCTCGTCGACGTTGAAGACGAAGATGAACGGCTTGGCCGACAGGAGCCCGAGCTCCTTGATCGGGTCGAGGTCGACCGAGGTGGCGGAGAGCAGCACGCCCTTCTCGAGCTCGGCCTTGGCCTCCTGCGCAGCGGCGAGCACGGCGGGCTCGGCCTGCTTGAGCTTCACGGTCTTCTCGTACCGCGGCAGCGCCTTCTCGATGGTCTCGAGGTCGGCGAGGATCAGCTCGGTGTTGATGACCTCGAGGTCGTCCTTCGGGGACACCTTGTTCGCGACGTGCACGACGTCGTCGTCGGTGAAGCCGCGGACGACCTGCGCGATGGCATCGGCCTCGCGGATGTTGGCGAGGAACTTGTTGCCGAGCCCCTCGCCCTCGCTCGCACCCTTGACGATGCCGGCGATGTCGACGAACGACACCGGGGCCGGCACGGTCTTCTCCGAGTTGAAGAGCGTCGCGAGCTGGTCCAGTCGCGGGTCGGGCAGGTTCACCACGCCGACGTTCGGCTCGATCGTCGCGAACGGGTAGTTCGCGGCGAGGACCTGGTTCTTGGTCAGGGCGTTGAACAGGGTCGACTTGCCGACGTTCGGGAGACCGACGATTCCGATGGTGAGTGCCACGGGAGGACAGCCTACCGGCGGCCGCCTGCCGGGGCCGACCCGCGCCTCCAGTCCGACAGCCCGACCACGCGCGTGATCTCGCGCTCCACGATGTCGAGGACGTCGGCCTGCAGCCGTTGCGAGCGCCGCCAGTCGCCGCGCACCTGCAGCGAGTGGTCAGCACCGTCGACGGTCTGGAGGCGCGCAGCCGTCCCCGACGCACGCTCGGGCCGCCACATGGCGTCTGCTCCACCCCCGATCGCGACGTGCGCGTCGCTCGCGTCGGCGAGGGACCGCGCGACCTCGTCGTGGGTGAGCACCGGCGTGAGCCAGGTGCCGGCGACCCCGTTCCGGATCGCCCAGGGCAGGGCGAAGCACCCGAACGACTTCGCGACGACGAGGTCGGGCCGCCGGTCACCCAGCGCGTCCTCGATCGCGGCCTCGACGAACCCGACGGGGTCGGCCGCGGCACCGTCGTCGACGAGCCAGCCGGGCGCGACGACCTCACATCCCGCCGCCGCGGCGATCTCGCGGGACCACCACAGCAGCGGTGCCTGCTGCCCGTAGCCGGAGCCGGCGAGCACCAGGACGAGCGGCGGTCGGTCAGCGTGGTTCCCCATGCGCCCACCGTACGACGGACACCGCCGACCCGGCCGCAACGCCGGGGCGGCTCGGCGGCGATGTCGGCGCCGCGTGCGACGATCGGGACCGTGCCGTTGAACTTCACCGCGATCGACTTCGAGACCGCGAACAGCTCGCCCGCGAGCGCGTGCTCGGTCGGACTCGTCAAGGTCCGCGCGGGCCGGGTCGTCGACCGGGCGTCGTGGTTGATCCGGCCGCCGGTCGGGCACGACGCCTTCCTCGAGTGGAACACCCGCATCCACGGCATCGTGGCGTCGGACGTCGTCGGGGCGAAGTCGTGGGAGCTGCAGTACCCGGACATCGTGGCGTTCGCCGAGGGGGACGTCCTCGTGGCCCACAACGCACGGTTCGACATGGGCGTGATCGCGGGCGGGTGCTCGGCGACGGGGATCGCCCTGGCGGAACACCACTCGCTCTGCTCGCTGCAGGTCGCCCGCAAGACCTACACGCTCGACTCCTACCGTCTGCCGATGGCTGCCCGTGCCGCCGGGTACGAGGGCTTCCAGCACCACGACGCCGCCGCCGATGCCGAGGCGTGCGCGGCGATCGTCGTGCACGCGGCGGGGCGCCACGGGACGGACACGGTCGAGGCGCTCGGAGCGGCCGTCCGGGTCGCCATCGCTCCCGTCCGGGCACGTGCCGAGAAGCCGCGATCGACCCCGCAGCCCCGGCTGTCGAACCGCCCGATGATCTTCGCCGACTGACGACGCCGGCCGCACTGCGGCGCTGCCCGGTCCGGTCGAGCCCCGGTGGTATTGTCACGACAATCCCTACTGCTGAAGGACCGCGATGACCAACGAAGGCCAGCTGCCGTCCGACCTGTTCCTGGACCTGGACCGGTCGGGTCCGATGCCCCTGTACTTCCAGGTCGCCTCGCGCATCGAGGAGTCGATCCGCTCCGGCGCGATGCCCCCTGGTGCCCGGCTCGAGAACGAGATCGCGCTCGGCGAGCGCCTCGGGCTGTCACGGCCGACGATCCGTCGAGCGATCCAGGACCTCGTCGACAAGGGGCTGCTCGTCCGTCGCCGCGGGATCGGGACCCAGGTCGTGCACGGTCCGGTGACCCGCAAGGTGGAGCTGACGAGCCTGTACGACGACCTCGCGCAGGGGTCGCAGGCTCCGGCGACGAAGCTCCTGGAGCGCAACGACGTCCCCGCTCCGGACGCTGTCGCCGACGCGCTCGGCATCGCCCCGGGCACCACCGTCGCCCACATCCGCCGCGTGCGCTTCGCCGAGGACGTGCCGATGGCGATCCTCGAGAACTACCTGCCGCCGGAGTTCCTCGAGATCACCGACGAGGACCTGCAGACCCATGGCCTGTACCAGCTGCTCCGTGGCCGCGGGGTGACGATGCGGGTCGCGAAGCAGCGGATCGGCGCCCGCTCGGTCACCGACGAGGAGGCCTCGCTGCTCGAGATCGAGGACGGCGACCCGGTGCTGACGATGAGCCGCACGGCGTACGACGCGTCCGGTCGAGCGGTCGAGTACGGCGTGCACTGCTACCGGCCCGACCGCTACTCGTTCGAGGTCACCCTCGTCGACAAGTAGGCCGGACCGACGCCGCTCGGGATCACGCCAGCGCCGGTACCCCCAGCTCGCCCGTCACGTACTGCGCGCGTCCGAACCCGAACGACCAGTCCTGCGGGCCGTTCTCGACGTACCCGATGAAGACGTCCTCGGACGCCACGCCGATCGCGGCGAGCGCGTCGTGGATCGCCGCGTAGAGCGTGGTCTTCGCCTCGTCCGAGCGTCCGCGCTGCGTGAAGACCTGGATCACGATGACACCTTCGGTGCGCTCGAAGCCGAGGCCGGCATCCTCGGCGATGATCTGCTGCGCCGGGTGCTCGGTGATGACCTGGAATCGGTCGCGGACGGGGATCCCGTACACGTCGACGATGGCGGTGTGGATCGCGTCGGCGATGGCACGGACCGCCTCGGGCGTGCGGCCGGTGGCGAGGTCGATACGGACGAGCGGCATGGTTCCTCCTGCTGGTGTGGGAATTTGTAAGGACATATTAACAAGCGGCGTCCCAGAAGTCACCATATGACGGACGGGAGGCGCGGTGCCAGCTGGCACCGCGCCTCCCGTCCGAACCGGTGAGCGTCTAGATCACGGGGGTCGCCGCGTCGTAGGTGAGCGTCCCGTCGACGCGCGCGACGTCGTGCCACGCCCCGTCGGCGAGGGAGGCCTCCGCCGCTTCCACGATCGACGCGGTCGCCAGCCCGTCCGCCACGGAGGGTGCGAGCTGCTCCCCGCGACGGACGCTCGCGACGAACTGCGCCGCTTCGATCGTCTTGAGGTCGTCGTAGCCCATGGCGGTGCCGGCCCCCGGCTGGAAGCGGGCGAACTCGCCGTCCCCGGGTGCGACGAAGTGGGTGGCGTAGCCGTCGACCTCCTGGCCGTCGAGGTACACCTCGAGCTCGTTCAGCCGCTGGAAGTCCCACCGGACCGAACCCTTCGTGCCGTAGACCTCGAGCGCGTACTCGGCGTGCGGGCCGCGCATCACCCGACTGGAGTCCATCGTGCCGACCGCCCCGCCCTCGAACCGGAAGAGCAGCGCCGCGTAGTCCTCGTTCTCGACGGGCTTCCGCTCCCCCGTCGCGGCCGCACTGCGGTCGACGATGCCGGCGCCCGGCAGCGGACGGTCGGTGATGAAGGTCTCGGCGAGCGCCGTCACACTCGCGATCCGACCGACGACGTACTGGGCGAGGTCGAGGCCGTGCGAGAGCAGGTCGCCGAGGACCCCGGAGCCGGCGCGCTCGCGTTCGAAGCGCCAGGTCAGCGGAGCGGCGGGGTCGGACGAGTAGTCGGCGAGCAGTGCACCGCGGACGTTCGTGATCCGGCCGAGCCGACCGGTGCGCACGAGTTCGCGTGCCCGTTCGATGGCCGGCGCGTGCCGGTAGTTGAACCCGACGCTGGTGATGACGCCCGTGCGCTGAACGGCCTCGTGGATCTGTCGGGAGTCGCTGGCGTAGCGCCCCATCGGCTTCTCGATCCAGAACGGCTTGCCTGCCTCGGCTGCGGCGACGGCCATCTCGCGGTGCAGGAAGTTCGGCGAGCAGATGGAGACGACGTCGACGGACGGGTCGGCGAGGACCTCGTGGTGGTCGGCGACCGCGCGCTCGTACCCGAGCCGGGTGGTGGCCTGCTCGCGTGCCGCGCCGATCGGGTCGGCGGCGACGACGAGGCGCGGTTGGATGCCGAGCTCCGGGAAGTGGTCGGGCAGGGCACGGTAGGCGCGTGAGTGCAGCCTGCCCATCCAGCCGACCGAGATCAGGCCGACGCCGATGCTGTCCATGGGAACTCCTTCGTTCGCGTGGCGCCCTGGTTGGAGCGCGCCAACGAGTCTATCGCGGCGCCGCTCGTTTGTCAGCACATGCACCTGGAGCGACTTCACGCGCTGAACGACAGTTCGTGGGCGACGTGCCCCGTGAACTGTCGCCCAGCGCGTGAGGTCGCAGGGCTTGCGCGCTACACGGCGGGGACGATGATGTCCCGCACGAGGGCGTCGAGCTTCGCGTCCGCGTCGAGGAACTGGCGCAGGGTCGTCACCGTCGCACCGAAGCGGTCGAACTCGTCGATCGTCATGCCGTCGACGTCGTAGCCGCGCGCGAACTCGGGTGTCGCCGCACGGAGCGCCGCGATGACCTCGGCCGGCACCTCGTCGTCGATCGCGTCCGGACGCCACGGGAACGCGTTGTCGTTGATGTCCTTCGACCACTGGAACGGCGGCGAGACCACGAGGTCCCCGCCCTGGAACTCCGACCACTGCAGCGGGTTCCGGAAGGCTGCGACGAGCACACGAGACCGGAAGCCGCGCTCCTGGAAGACCCGGTAGGCGTTCTTCACCGCGGCGACGCCGGCCCACTCGAGGATGCCCGGGTCCACCATGACGTGGTCGCGCTTCACGACGGTCTTGAGCCAGTCGTCGAACCGGCCGGCCATGAGCGTGACGACGTGGCCGAACTCCTGCTCCGGCAGCCCCTCCGCAGCGCGGCGGTCGAGGGCACGCTCGATGGCCTCGCCGACGGCGATGACCTGCGGCACGGTGAACGACACGGTGGCGTTGATCGAGACGCCGCGGTAGGCGGCCTCCTCGATCGCGGCGATGCCGACCTTCGTGGCGGGGATCTTCACGATGATGTTCGGGGCGAGCTCGGAGAACCGGACGGCCTGCTCGACGAGCGCGTCCTGGTCACGGTGGAAGCGCGGGTCGGTCTGCATCGACAGGCGACCGTTGCGGCCGCCCGACGCCTCGAACGCCGGCAGCAGCTGCTCGGCGGCGGCGATGGAGAGCTCCTCGACCGCCTTCCAGCCGATCCAGGACTCCCCCGCGGTCGGGTTCTCGGCCGCGATCTCGCGGATGCGCGGCTCCCAGGTCTCGGGGTCCTGCTTGATGCAGGTGTAGGCGATCACGGGGTTGCAGGTCGCGCCGACGGCACCGTACTCGTGGATGGCGGTGGACAGCTCGCGCGGGTCCGCTGAGTCGTTCCAGAGCGCGGTCACGGTCTGTTCCGCCGCCTGCAGGGTGACGGGGCGGGTGTCGACGCCGGTGGACGTCGGGGTCTCCAACGTGGTCGTCATGGGTTCTCCGATCTCTCGCGTCCGCCGTGGTGTGGGTCGGACTGCCGCGTTTCGCTGGTGGTGCGGGGGAAGTGCACCGGGCCGGTGCGGGAACACACCGGCCCGGTCGGGTCCTACTGCCGGCCGAGGCCCTTGGTGATCTCGGCGAGCTGGTACTTGGAGACCTCGTCGGCGTTCTCGTCCTCGGCGAACACGCTCGAGACGGCGACGGTGTCCTCGCGGGCGCTGAAGCCGACGCGGTCGAGCGCGGCCCAGAACGCGTCGAAGTCGACGTCGGCGGCGCCGACCGGCAGGTGCTGGTGCACGCGGGCCGTGTTGCCGGGCGGGTTCGAGATGTACCGGAGGCCGTGCGACCGCTTGTGGTCGTAGGCGTCCGCGACGTGGATCAACTGCAGCGAGTCGCCCGCGGCGTCGATGATCTCGTCCATGTTCCCGCCGTAGTGGAACGTGTGGCAGGCGACGTACACGAAGCCGACGTGCTTCGAGTTGAGCCCGCGGATCACCCGGAGCGCCTCGAGGCCGTCCTCGACGAAGTCGTCGGGGTGCGGGTCGATGAGCACGCGGATGTCCGACGCCTCGATGATCGGCAGGAGCTCCTCCATGGCCCAGTAGAACTGGTCCTCGGACTCCTCGGCGCGCTCGGGACGGCCGGAGAACTCCGTGTTGATCGTGTCGACGCCGAGGCGCTTCGCGATCTCGATGACGCGCTTCCACTTCTTGACCGCGGCCTCGCGGGTCTCCCTGTCGGGACCCGACCAGCGGAGGACCGGCAGGATGCTCGCCACCTGGACGCCGGCGTCCCTCGACGCCGCGGCGAAGGCGTCGACGAGGTCGTCGTCGGCCTTGGGGTGTGTGTAGAAGGGGATGAAGTCCTTGTGCGGGGTCAGCTGCAGGTACTCGTACCCGAGGTCGGCGACCTTCCGCGGGAACTCGAGCAGCGACAGGTCGTGGTGGAACGGCGTCGGGTCGAGTGCGATCTTCGGCACCGGTCACGCCCCCGCGAGCTCGTCGACGGCGGTGATGTCGTAGAACGCGGGCTTCTCGAGCGCGTACTCGACGGCCTCGTCCGCGCCGGACTGCTGCGCACGGACCGCGACCTCGGCGACGACGGACGCCGTGTAGCCGTCCCAGGCGCTCGGCCCGTCGATCCCACCGAGGCGAGCGGCGTCGACCCAGCGCTGGACCTCTTCGTCGTAGGCGGCAGCGAAGCGCTCCGTGAACGACGGGGTGACGCCCTGGCCGGAGACACCGGCCGACACGATGGTCTGCGAGGTCTCGCGGCCGATGTACGCGACACCGGACTCGAACACCGCGTCGGTCGTGACCTGGTAGCCGAACTGGGCGTTCACGTTGATCTCGACGATCGCGAGGATCCCCGACTCGGTGGTGAACAGCACGAACTGCGGCTCCGGCAGGTCCGCCGGCGCCAGGGAGTTCTTCCGCGGCTTCTTGACCTCGACGTTCGTGATCTTCTCGCCCGTGAGGAACGGGATGATGTCGATCTCGTGGATCACCGAGTCGTGGATGAGCATCGACTCGCTGAAGTTCGGCGGGGTGGTCGGGTTGCGGTGCGCGTGGTGCAGGGCAAGCAGCGCGCCGTTGTCGCCGGACTCCCGGAGCGCCTTGAGCTCCTGGTAGCCGGCGTCGAAGCGGCGCATGAAACCGACCTGGATCGTCGGGCGGTCGGCCTTCTCCTGCTCGAGCTCGACGATGCGCAGGCTGTCCTCGGCGCTCGTCGTGAGGGGCTTCTCGCAGAGCACGGCGAGACCGTGCTCGAGCGCCGTCACCAGGATGGGCTCGTGCAGGAAGCCCGGGGTGGCGATGATGACGCCGTCGATCTCGGTCTGCTCGAGGGCCTCGTCGAACGACGCGGCGGTGATCGCACCCGGGGCGAGGGCGGCCGCCGCCTGGGCGCGCGCCTGGTCCGGCTCGACGACCGCGACGACGTCGGCGTTCGAGATCTTGGCGGTGATGCGGCGGACGTGGTCGGCGCCCATCATGCCGGCGCCGACGACGGCGACGCGGAGGTTTCCGGTGGTGCTCATGTGCTTCTCCTGTGGTGGGTGGCGCTGCGTGGACGGCGACGTCAGGACGCGCGGGCTGCGGAGGTGGAACCGAAGATGTGCTTGAAGGTACGGTCCGCGATGGGGCCGGGAGTGTCGACCGAGCAGCCGTACATGTCCTGCTCGACGATGCCGAAGATGTCCGGGTTGATCCGCGCGACGGCCTCGATGATCGGTGCGAGGTCGGGCGTGCCGAACGGCGGCTCGACCATGATCCCCTGCGACACGGCGGTGGCGAACGGCACGTCGTTCTTCAGCACGTCGAACAGCAGGTCGGTGTTGACCTGCTTGAGGTGCAGGTAGCCGACGCGCTCCGGGTGCTCGGCGATGAGCTTGAGGTTGTCGCCGCCGTAGTACGCGAAGTGCCCGGTGTCGAGGCAGAGGTTCGTGTACTCGGGGTTCGTCACCTCGAGGAACCGCACGGTCTCCTTGTAGGTGCCGACGTGGCTGTCCGCGTGGGTGTGGAACTGCTGGTGGACGCCGAACTCCTCGAGCAGCGCCTTGCCGAGCTGGTCGTGCCCCTTGCCGAGGCGCTCCCACTGCTCGTCCGTGAGCGTGCGCGGCTCGAGGACCTCTTCGGTGGCGTCCGAACGCCACAGGTCCGGGATCGTGACGAGGTGCTCGGCGCCGAGCTTCGAGGCGAGCCCCGCCACCGCGACGGCCTGGTCCCAGGCGCGCTGGAACTGGTCGTCGCCCTTGTGGAACCCGGTGAACACGGTGCCGGCGGACAGCTTGAGGCCGCGCGACTCGAGTTCGTCGGAGAGTTGCGAAGGGTCCGTCGGCAGGTACCCGTACGGCCCGAGCTCGATCCACGTGTAGCCGGCCGCGACGACCTCGTCGAGGAAGCGCTGCCACGGCACCTGCTTCGGGTCGTCCGGGAACCAGACGCCCCACGAGTCGGGGGCCGTGCCGATACGGATCTGGGCGGTCTGCGTGTCCGCTGCGGAGCTACCGGTCGGGGTGGCGGTGTCGGTCATGACGTCGCTGTCGCTTTCTGCTGTGGTGGACGGATCGGATCAGCCGAGCAGCGGTCGCTGCGATGCGACCTGCTGCTCGTACTCGGCACGGGCCTGCTGGGTGCTCTCCAGCGTCGAGGTCTGGGCGACGGGGACGTCCCACCAGCCCTCGCCGTCGGGTGCGTAGACCAGCGGGTCGGAGTGGACGTGGACGAGCGTGGTGTGGTCGTTCGCCTTCGCCTGGCGGACCGCTGCCGTGAGTTCCTCGATGGCGTTCGGCCCGGGCTGCACCTCGATGACGTCCACGCCGTAGGACCGGGCGTTCGCGGCGAGGTCGACGGGGAGCACGTCGTCGCCCTCGAACGAACCGGTCTCGTCGAGGTAGCGGTACTTCGTGCCGTACCGCTCGGACCCGACGGTCTCGGACAGGTGGCCGATCGACGCGTAGCCGTTGTTCTGGATGAGGACGACGACGATCTTGATGCCCTCGGCCACCGCGGTCACGAGCTCGGTGTGGAGCATGAGGTACGAGCCGTCGCCGACCATGACGATCGCGTCGCGGTCCGGGGCGCCCCGGCGGACGCCGATGCCGCCCGCGATCTCGTAGCCCATGCACGAGAACGCGTACTCGACGTGGTACCCGAGGGCGTCGCGCACACGCCACAGCTTGTGCAGGTCGCCAGGCAGCGAGCCCGCAGCCTGGATGACGACGTCCCGCGGGTCGGTCGCGGCCTGCACCGCACCGATGATCTCCGGCTGGCCGGGCAGCGCGAGCCCGGACGGCGCGAACGCGGCGTCGACCGTCTCGTCCCAGGAACGCTTGCGGTCCGCGATCTCCGACGCGTAGTGGTCCGGCACCGAGTACGACGTGAGCTGCTCCGTGAGGGCGACCAGCGCCTCCCGGGCGTCCGCGACCAGCGGCAGCTGCGAGCCGTGCTTGTAGGCGTCGAAGGCCGCGACGTTGACGTTGACGAACGTCACGTCCGGATCCTGGAAGGCCGTGCGCGACGCCGTGGTGAAGTCGCTGTACCGCGTCCCGATCCCGATCACGACGTCCGCCCGCGCGGCGATGGCGTTCGCGGCCGCGGTGCCCGTCGCGCCGATGCCACCGAGGTACTGCGGGTGGTCCCAGACGAGGGAGCCGCCGCCGGCCTGCGAGGTGCCGACGGGGATGCCGGTCGCCTCGACGAAGGCGGCGAGCTCGTCCTCGGCACCGGAGTAGAGCACGCCACCGCCGGCGACGATGACCGGACGCTTCGCGGCGCGGATCGCCGACACCGCGCGGGCCAGGGGGCCGTGCTCGGGGAGCGGTCGGCGGATGTGCCACTCGCGCGGCTGGAGGAACGCGACGGGGACGTCGAACTCCTCGGCCTGCACGTCCTCCGGCAGGGCGATCGTCACGGCGCCGGTCTCGGCCGGGTCGGTGAGGACGCGCATGGCCGCGAGGGCGATCGAGAACAGCTGCTCCGGACGCTCGACGCGGTCGAAGTAGCGCGAGAGCGGACGGAACGCGTCGGTGACCTGCAGCGACGTGTCGTGCGGCAGCTCGATCTGCTGGAGCACCGGGTCCGTGGTGCGCGTCGCGAAGGTGTCCGACGGGAGCAGGAGCGCGGGCAGGCGGTTCGTCGTCGCGAGGGCGGCGGCGGTCAACATGTTCGCGGCACCCGGGCCCACCGAGGCCGTGCTGGCGAAGGTGGCACGGCGACGGTGCATGCGGGCGAAGCCGACGGCCTCGTGCACCATCGCCTGCTCGTTGCGGGCCTGGTGGTACGGCAGCAGGCCGGGCTGCTCGACGTGGAGCTGCTTGATGGCCTGGCCGACGCCGGCGACGTTGCCGTGCCCGAAGATGCCGAAGATCCCCGGGATGGTGCGCTCGCGGACGTCGCCGTCGACGGTCCACTGGTTGGCCAGGAACTCGACGAGGGCCTGGCCGACGGTCATCCTCCGCGTGTTGGTGGTCACGCGAGCTTCCTTTCGTAGGGCAGGCGCGGGTCGAGCTGCTCGCTCTCCCAGGCCTGGCGGACCCAGCCGTGTGCCGGGTCGTCGGTGATGTTCCAGACGCGCTCCGGGTCGGGCCCGGCCATCACGTTCAGGTAGTACATGTCGTAGCCGGGTGCGGCGACGGCGGGGCCGTGCCAGCCGTGCGGGACGAGGGCGATGTCGCCGGTCCGGACCTCGCGGAACTCGTCGATCTCGCGCTCGTCCGAGGCGTAGGTGCGATGCAGCGCGAACGGGTCCACCTCGGCCGGGACCGGGATCCCGCGCGACACGACGTCGCGGGCGACAGCCGCCTCGTAGTAGTAGATCTCCTCGAGGTTCGACTCCTCGCCGGGGACGTTCGTGTCGTGCTTGTGCGGCGGGTACGACGACCAGTTGCCGGCCGGCGTGATCACCTCGCACACGATGAACTTCGCCGCGTCGAGCGCTGCCGGGGTGCCGAAGTTGTGCACCTGACGGCTCGACCGGCCGGCGCCGCGGAGCTCCACCGGGACGTCCTGCCGCGCGATGTACGTCGTCGGCTCGACGGTCTCGGTGGGTGCTTCGGCCACCGCGACACGGCCGCTTCCGGTGATCGTCGCTGCGGTCCCGGACCCGAGGTACAGGACGTCGGTCGGACCCTCGAAGACGCTGGCGCGTCCGTCGAGGGCCTGCGTGGTGCCGTCGTACGCCACCGTGAAGCTGCCGGCGAGCGGGACGACGATGCGTTCCACCGCATCGGACGGGAGGCGCAGCTCGCCTCCGTCGCGGAGGGCGCCGGTCCGCAGACCGGTGTGCGCCCACCCCGGGACCCGCCCGTCCACCACGTCCGTCCAGCCCGCCTCGGGGCGGGAGCCCGCGGGGATGAACCAGTTGTCGTTCGTCATCGGGTGCGTCAGCCGTTCGACGGGAAGCCGAGGTTGATGCCGCCGTGCGACGGGTCGAGCCAGCGGCTCGTGATCGCCTTCTGCCGCGTGAAGAAGCTCACGCCGTCGGCGCCGTACGCCTTGTGGTCGCCAAACAGCGAGTTCTTCCAGCCGCCGAACGAGTAGTAGGCCACCGGCACCGGGATCGGGACGTTGATGCCGATCATGCCGACCTGCACGTCGCGCTGGAAACGACGGGCGGCGCCGCCGTCGTTCGTGAAGATGGCCGTGCCGTTGCCGAACGCGCCGGAGTTGATGAGCTCCAGGCCCTCCTCGTAGGACTGCACCCGGACGACGGACAGCACCGGGCCGAAGATCTCCTCGGTGTACACGCGGCTCGTGGTGGGGACCCGGTCGATCAGCGTCGGGCCCAGCCAGAAGCCGTTCTCGTCGCCGTCGGGTCGGACGGTGCGGCCGTCCACCACAACCACCGCACCGTCCTGCTCTGCGACCTCGATGTACGAGGCGACCTTGTCACGGTGCTGCTTCGTGACGAGCGGACCCATGTCGCACCCGCGACGGCCGTCGCCGATGCGCAGGGTCGCTGCGCGGTCCTTGATCTTCTCGATGAGCTCGTCCGCCACCGGCTCGACCGCGACGACGACCGAGATCGCCATGCAGCGCTCGCCAGCCGAGCCGAAGCCCGCGTTGATCGCGTTGTCCGCGACGAGGTCGAGGTCGGCGTCCGGCAGGACGAGCATGTGGTTCTTCGCGCCGCCGAGGGCCTGCACGCGCTTGCCGTGCTTCGTGCCCGTCTCGTAGACGTACTGCGCGATCGGCGTCGACCCGACGAACGAGATCGACTCGACGTCCGGGCTGGTGAGGAGCCCGTCGACGCTCAGCTTGTCGCCGTTGAGGACGTTGAACACGCCGTCGGGCAGGCCGGCCTCCGTGAACTTCTCGGCCAGCCAGATCGCCGCCGACGGGTCCTTCTCGCTCGGCTTCAGCACGACGGTGTTGCCGGCCGCGATCGCGATCGGGAGGAACCAGAGCGGCACCATCGCCGGGAAGTTGAAGGGACTGATGAGGCCCACGACGCCGAGCGGCTGGCGGATCGAGTACACGTCGATGCCGGTCGACACCTGGTCCGAGAACTCGCCCTTGAGCAGGCTCGGGATGTTCGTGGCCAGCTCGACGACCTCCTGTCCGCGGGCGATCTCGCCGAGGGCGTCGTCGATGACCTTGCCGTGCTCGCTCGTGATGATCTCGGCGAGCTCCGCCTTGTCGCGGTTCAGGATCTCGCGGAAGGAGAACAGGATCGCCTGGCGCTTCGCGAGGGACATGTTCGCCCACTTCGGGAACGCCGCCTTGGCGCTGGCGATCGCCGCCTGGATCTCGTCCTCGTTCGCGAGGGCGACCTGCTTCGTCGCGACGCCGAGGGCCGGGTCGAACACGGGAGCGGTGTTGCCGGACGCGGACTCGACGCGCGCGCCGTCGATCCAGTGGCCGACCGTTGTGGTGGACGTCTCCGTGATGGTCATGCGTGCTTCCTTCGGTGTGGTGGAGGTCTTCGTTGCTGGTCGTCGGGCGCGCTGGGTCTCAGGCGCTGACGGGCTGTTCGCTGTCGAGGGCGGGCTGTTCGCCGTCGAGGGCGGGCTGTTCGCTGTCGATCGCGGGCAGTTCGCTGCCGGAGTGGACGAGACGCGCGGCCACGTCCACCGCTGCGGCGACGTCGCCGTCCGGTGGGTAGAGCAGCGTGCGGCCCACGACGAGACCGCGGACTCCCGGCAGGGCGAGGGCGTCGGCCCACTTCGCGTACGTCTCGAGCGGGCGGCTCGACGGGTCGCCGCCGAGGAGGAGCGTCGGGAGCGTCGTCGCCGCCATCACCCGCTCCATGTCGTCGACGACGGGCACCTTCAGCCAGCTGTAGGCGCTCGACTCACCGAGGCCGGCGGCGATGGCCATCGAGGTGATCACCGCGTCGGCCGTCAGGTCGTTGACGATCTTGTCGTCCTTCCACCGGGACATGAACGGCTCGAGCATGATCGGCAGCTGGTGCTCGGCGGCCTCGGTGACGGCGCGCGCCGTGGCCTCGAGCGTCGGGGCGGTGCCGGCGTCGGCGAGGTTCACCCGGACGAGGAGCTTGGCGAAGTCGAGCCCGGCCTGCTTGATCGACGCGGCCGAGTACGCGGTGTAACGGTCGTCCATCTCGAACGTCGCGCCGCGCAGCCCGCCGCGGTTCATCGACCCGACGACGACCTTGCCGTCGAGGGCGCCGAGGAGAGCGAGGTCCTCGAGGATGTCCGGCGTGCCGAGCACCCCGTCGACGCCGGGGCGACCGAGGGCGACGACGAGCCGCTCGAGCAGGTCGTAGCGGTTCGCCATGGCCGACTCGTCGTCGCGGACCGCGAGGGCACCTCGGGCGGGGTGGTCGGCCGCGACGATGAACAGCTTGCCGTCGTCGGCGAGCAGGCTCCGCCTCGTGCGGGCGGCCAGGGTGCTCGCGACGAGCTCCGGCTGCGCGGCACGGACGTCTCGGAGGCGCTGGAAGTCAGCGGCGCTGAGCTCAGGCATCGACCTTCTCCTCGGTGCTGTCGTTGGTGGCGGTGCTGTCGTCGGTGGCGGTGTGGCTGAGCCCCTCGGCGGGGTTCGACTGGATGAACTGCTCGATCTCGTCGCTCGTCGGCATCGCCGTGGAGCACTCGAAACGGGTGGCGACGATCGCGCCGGCTGCGTTGCAGAACGCGAGGATGCGCTCGAGACTCCAGCCCTGCAGCAGACCGTGGGTGAGCGCACCGCCGAACCCGTCGCCCGAGCCGAGGCCGTTCACGACGTCGATGTGGTGCGGACGGAACTCGACGAACTCGTCGCGGGTCTTCGCCAGGACGCCCTTGGGGCCCTGCTTCACGATCGCGATCTCGACGCCGCGCTCGAGCAGGGCGTCGGCGGCGCGGACGGGGTCGGTCTCACCGACGGCGACCTCGCACTCCTCGCGGTTGCCGACGGCGACGGTCGCGTGCTCGAGGGCGACGGCGACCTCGCGGGTCGCGGCCTCGGGCGACGACCAGAACATGGACCGGTAGTCGAGGTCGAGCACGGTGTGGAGCTTCGTGCTGCTGGTGGACGCGCTCCGCGCCTCGAAGGCGGTGTGGTGGGCGCTGCGGCTCGGCTCCTCGCTGAGGCCGGTCACCGTCGTCCAGAAGACCTTCGCGCGCTCGATCTCGTGCAGCGGCAGGGACTTCGCCGTGATCATGAGGTCCGGCGCCTTCGGGGCCCGGTAGAAGTACAGCGGGAAGTCGTCCGGCGGGAAGATCTCGCAGAACGCGACCGGGGTGTTCAGCCCCTCGACGGTCTCGACGAAGTCGTTGGCGACGCCGAACTCGGGCAGGGTGCGGGCGATGTAGCGACCGAACGGGTCGTTGCCCGTACGGGTGATGACGGCCGCGTCGGCACCGTGGCGTGCAGCAGCGATCGCGACGTTCGTCGCGCTGCCGCCGACGGACTTCGAGAACGTGGGGACGTCCTCGAGCGGACCCGTCTGCTGCGGGTAGATGTCGACGCTCACACGACCCATGGTGATCACGTCGTAGGCGTGGGGAACTCGGTGCGTCATGCGACGTGGTGGACCTTCCGTGCGGCTTCATCGGCGGACGATCACGACTGTACACCCACTTTGCCCTAATGTCATGACATGGATTGGCGGACTGGTGCCCACCGGTCCCAGGAGGCGCGGTGTCGGTGGGTCCTGCCAAGGTCGCGTCATGCAGATCCTCGCCCTGGTCATCGGTCTCGTGATCGGCGTCGCCGTCGGGGCGGTCGTCGCCTGGTCGCTCGCCCGGTCCCGCGCCGGCGCCTCATCAGCAGCCGATCGAGCGACCGCGGACGCACTCCGCTCGCAGCTCACGTCGGTGCAGGCCGCCGCCGAGGAACGCCTCGACGCGCAGGACGCGCAGTACCGGCGGCAGGTCGACTCGCTCGAACGCCGCGCCGCCGAGCTCGAGCACCTCGTCCAGCGCATGCACGGCGCCGACGCCGCCCGGACCCAGGGCGAATCGAAGGTGCTCTCCGCGCTCAGCCCGGTCGCCCAGACGCTCGACGTCATGCGCGCCAAGATCGCCGAGCTCGAGCAGTCCCGCAGCGAGCAGTACGGGGCCCTCTCCGCACAGCTGCGCTCCGCTGCCGAGTCCGAGGAACGCCTGCGCGCCACCGCCGACACGCTCGCGAGCGCCCTGTCGTCGAACAGCACGCGGGGTGTGTGGGGCGAGACGCAGCTGCGCAACGTGGTCGAGGCGGCCGGACTCCTCGAGCGCGTCGACTTCGACGTGCAGTCCTCCGTCAGCACGACCGCCGGCACCGCACGCCCCGACATGGTCGTGCACCTGCCGGGCGGCAAGACCATCGCCGTCGACGCCAAGGTCCCCTTCAGCGCCTACTTGCAGGCTGCCGAGATCCCCGCGACCGCGACCGGCGCCGAGGGGGCCCGGCGCGATGCGCTCATGGCGCAGCACGTCAAGGCACTGCGGGCGCACGTCGACGCCCTCGCGGCACGCGAGTACTGGACCGGGTACGACGCCTCACCCGAGCTCACCGTGGCGTTCATCCCGTCCGAGTCGCTCGTGTCGAGTGCCCTCGCCGCCGATCCCGGGCTGCTCGACCACGCGTTCCGCAAGCGCATCGCACTCGCCTCGCCGGTGACGCTGTGGTCCGTGCTGAAGACCGTGGCGTTCTCGTGGCAGCAGGACGTCGTCACGACCGAGGCGCGGGAGCTCTTCCGGGTGTCGCGCGAGCTGTACGGGCGCCTGTCGACGATGGCCGGGCACGTCGACAAGCTCGGTCGGTCGATCCGGGGCTCCGTGGTCGACTACAACCGGTTCGTGGGCTCGCTCGAACGGCAGGTGCTGCCGAGCGCCCGACGGCTGTCACTGCTCGACGAGTCGAAGGTCATCGCCGACCCGGCGACCGTGACCGACGAGCCGCGGTTGCTCACCGCGCCGGAGCTCGTCGGCGCCCTCGACGACGACTGACGCGCCGGTGTGGCGCGGGCGGCCGCGCCCCCGTGGGATCCGCGCCCCCGTGGGATCCGCGCCCCCGTAACGTCATTGCGCCCCGGAGAGCCGGGGCGCAATGACCGTCACGGGGCGCGAATCCGCGACCGGCCCGCGCGCCACCCGCGGCCCGCGACCGGCCC
>NZ_JAUZED010000090.1 GCF_030705415.1 Curtobacterium sp. A7_M15
CGAAAGTGTTCCGGTGGTCATAGCGAGAGGGAAACGCCCGGTCACATTCCGAACCCGGAAGCTAAGCCTCTCAGCGCCGATGGTACTGCAAGGGGGACCTTGTGGGAGAGTAGGACGCCGCCGGACTCAACGTTGCAACACCAGGAAACCCCTGACCACCACGTGGCCAGGGGTTTCCTGCGTCTGCGGCCGAGTCCGCAGCCGCCGGGCCGGTAGGATCGTGGTGTCATGACTGCGCCATTCACCACCGCCTCCGGCTCCGATGTCCGTGTCCGTTTCTGCCCCAGCCCGACGGGCACGCCGCACGTCGGACTCATCCGCACGGCGCTGTTCAACTGGGCGTACGCGCGGCACACCGGTGGCAAGCTCGTGTTCCGCATCGAGGACACCGACGCTGCTCGTGACAGCGAGGAGTCGTACCAGCAGATCCTCGAGGCACTGCGGTGGCTGCGACTCGACTGGGACGAGGGCGTCGAGGCCGGCGGTCCGCACGGTCCGTACCGCCAGTCCGAGCGATCGGACGTGTACGAGGACGTCATCGCGAAGCTGAAGGCTTCGGGACACGTCTACGAGTCGTTCGTCACGCCGGAAGAGATGGAAGCGCGGAACAAGGCCGCTGGCCGTGATCCGAAGCAGGGCTACGACAACCACGAGCGCGAGCTGACGGACGCCGAGCGGCAGGCCTTCCGCGACCAGGGCCGTGAGCCGGCGCTCCGTCTGCGCGTGCCGGACCGGGATCTGAGCTTCCAGGATCTCGTGCGCGGCGAGATCACCTTCAAGCAGGGCACCTTCCCGGACTTCGTGGTCGTCCGGCCGAACGGCAAGCCGCTCTACACGTTCACAAACCCGGTGGACGACGCGCTGATGGGGGTGACGCACGTCCTCCGGGGTGAGGACCTCCTGTCGTCGACGCCGCGTCAGATCGCGCTGTACGAAGCGCTGTACGAGGTCGGGCTCGCCGAGTTCATCCCGGTGTTCGGCCACTTGCCGTACGTCATGGGCGAGGGCAACAAGAAGCTCTCGAAGCGTGACCCCGAGTCGAACCTGTTCCACCACCGGGCGGCGGGCATGATCCCCGAGGGGCTCGTCAACTACCTCGCGCTGCTCGGCTGGTCGATCGGCGCCGACCGTGACGTGTTCACCGTCGACGAGATGGTGCAGGCGTTCGAGGTCTCCGACGTCAACCCCAACCCGGCGCGCTTCGACCACAAGAAGGCCGAGGCGATCAACGGTGACCACATCCGTCTGCTGGACGCCGACGACTTCCGCGACCGGCTCCTGCCGTACCTGTCGGGCGTCGTGTCCGACCCGGTGACGCCGGAGCAGCTCGAGGTGCTGACCAAGGCGGCGCCGCTCGTGCAGGAGCGCATGCAACTCCTCGGGGAGGCTCCGGGTCTCCTGGCGTTCCTCTTCACTCCGGACGACCAGCTCGAGGTCGACGACGACGCCCTGGGCACGCTCAAGGCCGACGCCGGTGACGTGCTCCGCGCGAGCATCGCCGCGCTCGAGCCGCTGGAGGACTGGGCGACGGCGTCGATCGAGGGTGCCCTCCGTGCGGCGCTCATCGACGGCCTCGGCCTGAAGCCCCGGGTGGCGTTCGGGCCGCTGCGCGTCGCGGTGTCCGGTCGTCGGATCAGCCCGCCGCTCTTCGAGTCGATGGAGATCCTGGGCAAGGAGTCCACCCTCACGCGCCTGCGTCGCCTCGCGGACCGCTGACGTGGCCGAACGGCAGGCGACCGCGGCCGAACGGCAGGCGACCGCGGCCGGGCAGCAGGACACCGAGGCCGAGCGGAACGACACGGCCGACGATGTCGAGCGCCTGACCGTCGACGTCGCGGTGGTCGGTGCGGGTCCTGCGGGTCTCAGCGCCGCGCTCAACCTGGTCCGAGCGAAGCGCACCGTGCTCCTCGTGGACGCCAACCGCCCCCGGAACGCCGCCACGCTGCGGTCGCACGGGTTCCTGACGCGCGACGGTGTCTCCCCGCTCGAGCTCCGGAAGCTCGGCCGTGCCGAGGTCGAGTCGTACGCCGAGGCCACGGTCGTGCAGACGGTCGTGGACCGGATCGCACCGGACGGTGACCGCTGGCGCGTGCACGGCGCCTGGCGCGGCACCGAGGTCGAGGCCACGGCTCGTGCGGTCGTGCTCGCGACGGGCCTGCGCGAGGAGTTCCCGGCGCTCCCGATGCTCCGCGCGTTCTACGGCACCGCGGTGCACAGCTGCGTCGAGTGCGATGCCTACGAGAAGGCCGACGAGCCGTTGGCGTTCCTCTGCGAGACGGACGACGTCGTCGATCGCGCCCTGCTCATCGCGGCGTGGGCGGACGACCTGATCGTGTACACGAACGGGGTCGCGCCGCTCGACGACGCCGGTCGGGAGCGCCTGGCCGCAGCCGGCGTCCGCGTCGACGAGCGGCCCGTTGCCGACCTCGAGGGGGACCGGTCCGGGATGACCGGCGTCCGCCTCGCAGACGGGCACGTGGAGCCGCGCACGGGCGGGTTCGTCCGACCCCGGTGGTACGCCGACCTGGAGTGGGTCGACGCGGACCTCGACCGTGACGCCGAGGGGCTCGTGGTGGTGGACCGTTCCGGACGGACGAGCGTGCCCGGGCTGTACGCCGTGGGCGACGTGACACCGCCCGGGCCGGAGCAGCTGATCGTCGCAGCGGGCCACGGGGCGGTCACGGCCGCCGCGGTGCACCGGGATCTCGTGGGAGGTCTCACGGACCTCCGGGATGCTGTACAGTAGTTGATCGTGCCCCGGGCAACCGGGACCGAAGGCCTCCGGGCCTTTGGGGTATGGTGTAATTGGCAACACAGCGGTTTCTGGTACCGTCGTTCTTGGTTCGAGTCCAGGTACCCCAGCACTCGAAGAACAAGCCCCCGGGAGATCCCGGGGGCTTGTTCCGTTTCCGGCGCAGAAGCCGCGTGACACGCCAGGCGACGAACCGACACGCCAGGGCGGCCGATCAGGTCAGGACTGCGCCCGGCTCTTCCGGTACGCGACCACCCAGTCCACGAGCACGTGCCCGGATGCGTCGGTCGGCACCTCGGCGTCGTGGACGATGGTCTCCGCCTGCAGCGTCACGCGCATCGGCGTCGTGGGCACCGCGCCCGTGACGGTCTCGAGCAGTTCGTCGTCCCAGTAGAAGCGCACCGCGTCGGCGGTCCACTCCACGGTCGCGACGTGCCAGTCGGTCTGGCCGCCGGACACCACGGTCGGGTCCTCGGGGAGGAAGGTCATCGCCTCGGTCGCGGGGTCGTAGCTGCCGGGGATCGCCGACACCGGTCGGACGTCGCCGGTGAGGTCGCCTTCCGGCCAGTCGATCTCACCTTCGTTCCAGTCCCCTGACAGCGGCCAGAGGATCATGACGAACTTGTAGCCGGGCACCTCGTCGGCGCGGTACCGGATCGAGACGCGCTGGTGCGTGTACGCCCGGTAGCCGGCGGGCAGGACCGTCGCGACGAGGGGCTGGGACCCGCTGCTGCGGAGGTGGAAGTCGAGCACGGAGTCGTGCACCGAGACCACCTGGTCGGGGGCGTAGAGCCCCTTGCCCGACGTGTCACGCATCCCGCTGTACTCCGCCATCCGGGGGTACACGGCGAGGAGCTCACCGAGTGCGGCGTCGCGGTCGAAGTCCTGGGCGAGGTACGGGATCCACCTGGTGCCTTCGGACTCGAGCGCGCCGGTCGGCATGCGTTCGGCACGGGCCGCGGAACCACCGACACGCATGGGGAGGACCACGGCGGTGGTGCCGGCGACCGCGGCGACCCCCACGACCCCGGCGATCGTCGCGCCCCGTCGCAGGAAGGACCGCCTGGTGGTCATCCGGTGACGTGCCCCGGGCTCATGCTGCATCGCGCACCTCGTAGATCCGGACCCCGTCCCGGTCGTAGCGGAGGGTGCCCTCGTCGGCCACGGACCGTTCGATCGCGTCGATCTGCGCACCGGTGAGGGTCCCGCGGGTGATGGCGTCGGACCGCTGCGCCGCCGAGAACACGAGCCAGGAGTGTCCACCCTGGTCGCGGTCCTGCAGGACCCCGATGAGGTCGTCGGCCGTCATGCCCTCGGGGAACCAGGCCGCCTCGCTCTGCAGCGAGTCCACCTGCCCCCAGTGGCGAAGGAAGTTCTCGTAGTTCCCGCCGATGATCGACGGGAAGCTGCCGACGGTCGTGAGGGTGTCGTCCGCCTGGAACCGGCCGTCGAGCCACTTCGCGGCGGCCACGTCGGCCGGCGCGGTCTGGTTCGCCTGCTCGGTCTGGAACGTGGCACCGAGGAACAGTGCGGTGAGCACGGTCAGCACCAGGGCCGTGGCGGCGATGCGGAGTCGGCGGCCGTGGAAGGCGTGGACGGCTGCGATCGCCAGGAACGGCGCGGAGAACAGGACGACGCGGAACTTCGCCTCGCCGCCGTAGCTCTGCCCGAGCACGAGCACGATCGGGCAGGCCGCCAGCCAGAGCACCACGAGGGCGCGTCGGGCGTGCCCACCGCGGACCATCCGGACGAGTCCGATGACGGCGCACACGGCGACGAGTGCCGTGATCCCGAGGACCGCGCGGGACTGCAGGGTCGTCGCGATCGACGGGATCGCGATGGACGTCGACGCGGCGGTGACGTTGCTCACGGGGTCGAAACCGGTGGTGAGCCCGAACTTCTCCTGGATGTAGTCGAGGTTCGGCACGAGGTACAGCAGGGGGAGCAGGGTCAGGGGCACGGCCAGCCACCACGGGCGGAGGAAACCGAGCACGAGGAGCGGCACGAAGGCGGCGACGACCACGAACGGGGTCAGCTGGTGCGACGCCGTGATGACGAACTGCAGGACGACGAGGAGCGCCATCGCCGCGACGACCGCGGTCCGCGTCGGAGTGGCGGCGGCCTCGGCCACGGGGGAGCGGCGTGCACGGAGCAGCCGCCCGGCCGTCGTCGCGAGCCACCGCCCGATCGCGTTCGGGCCGCCCCGGAGGACGGTCAGCGCGACGAGGACCGCCGCGAGGAACAGGAAGAACGCGAACGCCTGCGGCGAGTAGTAGTCCTGTCCGACCCAGTTCGCTGCGCTGAACACGACGGCGGCGACGGTCGCCCAGCGGCCCTTCGCCCCGAGGGTGCGTGCGATCCCCAGGACGAGTGCGCCGTCGGCGAGGGCGAACGCGAGCTCCGTCCACCGCACCGGGTCCGCCGCGTCGAGCGTGCCGGTGGCTGCGCCGAGGAACGCGCTGACGCTGAAGAAGCCGGGCCAGCGGTTGTAGATGTCGATCGAGGGGTCGACGGCGCCGTGCTGCAGGATGTACGCGGTGACGGCGATGTGCTTGAAGACCCACGGCGGGCGGGGTTCGGCGGCGACGAGGTTCGACGTGCCGTACATCACGAGCAGGAGGACGCCGGAGGACACCGCGCGGACCACCACGTGGTGGCGACGGTCGAGGAGCGTCACGAGCGCGACGACGAACACGAGCGCCGCGCCGGCCCACCACACGGCGGGCAACGCGGTCAGGAGGCCCCACTCGCCCAGTCCGGTCGAGTCGGTCTGCGCGACGCCCACCGTCCAGAGCGCCAGCCCGGTGACGAGGACGCCCGACGCTGCGAGGGTGCGGACCAGGACGGCGGTCGGCAGGGCCGACCGCACACGGTCCGGTCGGCGGACGGTGCGTGCCGTCTGGACGCCCTGACCGAGGGAGACCCACCCGGCGACGAGCAGGAGGAGCCCGGCCGCGGGCAGCGGGACCCACTGCTCGGTCCACACCATCGCGAGGGCGACGACCGCGTCGATCGCCGCGCTGGCGGCCACGACGAGCCCGGCCCGTCCGATCGGCTCCCGCAGCCCGAGCAGCCGCACGAGCGGCAGGCCCGGCACGACCAGGAGCGCGACGAGCACGACGGCGGTGCGGAGCGGACCGGTCGCGTCGACCGCGATCAGGGCGGCGCCGACGAAACCGATCCCGGCGGCGACGAGGGACGGCACCGGTGAGGTCGGCAGCGCCCGGGTTCCGTGGCGGAGCGACATCCTGGTGGGGGTCGTGGTGGCGGTCACTGCTCGACCACCGCGATCGACTGACGCATCGAGCGTCCCTTCGGGTCTGGGCCGGCGACTGGCGGCGGCCTGCGGGTGTCACGACGGTAACCGGGGGCCGGGGCCGGTCGGGAGAGCGGTCGCGGGGAAGTGCGGGTGCCCTGCGGCATTGCGGGATCACGCACGCGTCGCGGCCGCGCAGGACGGAGAAACCGCACGCTTCGGGCTCCTCGTTGACCGGCGGGGTCGCCGCGACGACGGTGGGATGGCCGGTTGCGACCGTGCACGTCCCCCGACACGAGACAGGCTTTCCCATGACCGACACCATCCAGCGCTCGCTCCCGCCGCGCATCGAGCTCGCCCGCCCGATGTCGAGCGCCGCCGACCCGACGTGGTCCGGTGCCGTCTGGGTCGGGGTCATCGACGTCGCCGAGGTGCCCGGGGACGACGCCGGCACGGTGCGGCTCCAGGACTCCGACGGTCACCGATCGGCCCGACTCCTCGTCCGCGACGGCGTGGCACCGCTCGGGTTCGTCGACCTGCCGGTGTCCGACGCGGCGATCGAGGTCGCCGCGCTCCGAGCCGCCGTCGCCGCCCTGCCGGCCGTGCCCCAGCCGCCCGTCCCCGTCCGCCTGCCGGGCACGTCGGTCGTCCTGTGCACCCGCGACCGTGCCGACCAGCTCGGTGCCGCCCTCGACTCGCTGCTCGCCCTGGACCACCCGGACTTCGAGGTCGTCATCGTGGACAACGCGCCCTCCGACGAGTCCACCCGTGAGCTCGTCGACGCTCTCGACGACGACCGCGTGCGGTACGTCCGCGAGCCGGTCCCGGGCCTCTCGAGCGCGCGCAACGCCGGCGTCCTGGCCGCGCGGCACGAGATCGTCGCGTTCACGGACGACGACGTCGTCGTCGACCGGGCGTGGCTCCGCGCCGTCGCCTCGGGGTTCTCCCGCGGGGACGACGTCGTGTGCGTCAGCGGACTCGTCGCCAGCGGCGAACTCCGCACCCCGACCCAGCGGTACTTCGACGAACGGGTCACGTGGTCGCGCAACCTCGTGCCCCGCGTGCACCGCCTGTCCGCGCCGCCGGTCGACCGCCCGCTGTTCCCGTTCGCGGTCGGGGACTACGGCACGGGTGCGAACTTCGCGATGCGCCGGTCGTCGATCACCGCACTCGGCGGCTTCGACGAGGCGCTGGGCGTCGGCACGGTCACCGGGGGCGGCGAGGACATCGACATGTTCTCGCGCGTCGTGCTCTCGGGCGCTGCGCTCGTCGTCGAACCCGCGGCGCTGGTCTGGCACCGGCACCGTGCGGACCTGCCCGCGCTCCGGAAGCAGGCCGAGGGCTACGGCACCGGCCTCGGGGCCTGGCTCACCAAGATCGCCCTGCACCCCCGCACCCTCGGCATGGCGCTGCAGCGCGCACCGCGTGCCGTCCGCCACCTCGTCGTGGGCAGCGCAGCCGAACCGGTCGCGGGCCCGACGGATGCGCCGGTCGTGACCGGGGCCGAGCAGGTCGCCGACGCCGCGTTCCTCCGCGAGGTCGGACGGATGCGCTGGGTCGAGCTCCTCGCCGTCGGGCGCGGCGTGGTCCGGTACGGGCGGTCCCGTCGCACCGTCCGCGCCCGTACGCGCACAGCGAACCGATAGGCCCTTCATCGGGGATCCAGGGCGGATCGCGAGGATGCGCCAAACCGCAGGATCCCCGCACGGCGTCCCGGACCCCTCGATCGAGGGCCTCCGAGCGGCTTACCGTCCTCCGAGCAACAGCAGCGCACCACCGGCCCGCCCGACCCAGGGGAGAAGCAATGCGTCCGACACACTCGACAGCGCGACACCGGACCGTCGAACCGGCCGTCCCGGCATCCGACGACCGTTCGGTCCTGGACCGGTGGGCGCGCGTCGTCGCGGCGTTCCCCGAGTCCCCGGCACTCGCCGGCGCCGGGACCGCCCGCACCTTCGCCGAGACGGACCGCGTCGTCCGGGCGCTCGCCGCACAGCTCACCCAGGTGCTCCGACCGGACGACCGCACCGGCGCGGGCGTCGGACCGGAGCACACCGGCGCCTCGGTCCCGGTGGGGATCATGGCCGGGCACACCACCGAGACGGTGGTGGGCATGCTCGCGCTGCTCGCCGCCGGCCGGACGATCGTCGTGCTCGACGACCACCTGCCCGAGGCGCGCCTGCAGCACGTCGTCACGCTCGCGGGGATCGGTGAAGTGCTCGCCGACGACACCCGGGCCGACCTCGCGGCAGCCGTCCTCGGTGCGGGCGGGACCGTCCACGACCTCGACGCCCTGATCGCGACCAGCACCCGGCAGGGCACCACCGCGACGACCGGCACCGACGCCGACCCGGCAGCCACGTCCCGGCCCGGCGGCACCGACCCCGCCGCCATCGTGTTCACCTCGGGCTCGACCGGCCTGCCGAAGGGCGTCGCGATGACGCACCGGCAGCTCCTCCGGAACACCGAGCAGAGCGCCTGGAGCGCCGACTACCGCCCCGGCGACCTCGTGGGCGTCGTCCTGCCGCTGTCCTTCGCCGCCGGCATCCTCACCACGCTCGACAGCATGCTGAGCGGCGCCGCCGCGGTGCTGCTCGACGCACGCGACCTCGGGACCGAGCGGCTCCTCGAGGGCATGGCCGCCGAGCGCGTCACCGCCGTCGTCTGCACGCCGCACCTGCTCCGGTCGGTCGTCTCCACCGTGCGCGACCGCGGCACCGACCTGCACCCCGCGCTCGCCGGGCTCCGCCTCGTGATGACGGTCGGCGAGCCGATCACCGGCACCGACGTGCACGCCGCGCGCCCGGTCCTCGGTGCCGGAACGGTCGTCTGGAACGGCTTCGGGTCGAGCGAGATGGGTGCCGTCTCGTACTTCCCCGTGGGGCCGGACGACGAGGTCCCGACCGGCGTCGTGCCGGCCGGCTACACGCCGCCGGGCAAGACCGCCCGGGTCATCCGCGAGGACGGCACGCCCGCCGCGACGGGCGAGACCGGCCAGCTCGTGGTCATCGGAGACGGCATGACCGCGGGGTACTGGGGTGCGCCCGAGAAGACGAGCGAGCACCTCTCCGTCGACGAGCACGGCACCCCGCTGTGGCGCCAGGGCGACCTCGCGCGCCTCGAGGAGGACGGCTGCCTGGTCCTGCTGGGCCGCGACGACGACGCCGTGAAGGTCCGCGGGTACCTCGTCGAGCCGAGCGAGGTCGAGGCGGCACTCCGCGCCGTCGAGGACGTCCACGACGTCGTGGTCACCGCGCTCGTCGACCCGCCCGCGGTCACGCGACTCGTCGCCTACGTCGTCGGCCGTCCCGGTCGACGCACCCCGGCGCCGGCCGCACTGCGACGCGCGCTCCGGGCGAAGCTGCCGGAGTACATGGTCCCGGCCGCGATCGTCCCGATGCCCGAGCTGCCGCGCAACGAGCGTGGCAAGGTCGACCGGGCGAAGCTGCCCGGTGCGCCGTCGCTCGAGGTCGAGATGGTCGAGGGCGAGTACGACCAGTGGGAACTCGTCGTCGGCCAGATCTGGGCCGAGGTGCTCGGACTCCGCGGCGTGCACCTCGACGAGGACTTCACCGCGCTCGGCGGCGACTCGCTCTCCGCCGAGGAGATGCTCGCGATCGTGCAGGCCCGGCTCGGCGTCGACCTCCGCGCGTCCGAGCTCCTCGAACAACCCACCCTGCGTGCCTTCGCCCGTCGGGTGCGGACGGGCGCGAAGTCCCTGCCGAGCCACCCCGACGTCGTCAAGGTCTCCGAGGCACGCGTCCCCGGACGCCCGCCGGTGTTCTGCCTCAGCGGCGCCGGAGCCCTCGGGCTGACGTTCCTACCGCTGTCCCGGTACCTGCCCGAGCACGACGTCTACGCCTTCCAGCAGCACGGCCTCGAGCGACGGGCGATCCCGGACTGGAGCATCCAGCGCACCGCCCGGCGCACCGTCGAGCTCATGCGCATCGTCCAGCCCCGCGGCCCGTACCTGCTCGTCGGGCACTCCCTCGGCGGCCTCATCGCCCTCGAGGTGGCGAAGCTCCTCACCGAGGGCGGGGAGCGGGTCGAACACGTCGCGATCCTGGACAGCTACCTGCCGCGCAGCAGCACCGAGCAGGCGCAGCTGCACTTCGGCCGGATGGCCGAGGCCCCGGTGCGCAACCCCGCGCTCCGAGCGCTCAAGCGCGGGCTCGACCGAGCCGCGAGGCGCATCCTGCCCGCCGGCGTGCCGGTGGGCGAGGAGTTCGCCAAGCGCGTCCGCGCCTACGGCGCCGGTGTCCTGCGGTACGGCGGGCAGAAGGACTTCGACGCGCTCTTCGACCAGGCCACGATCGTGACGCGTCGGCACACGCCCACGCCCTACGACGGCTCGGCGACGTTCGTGCTCGCCGACGGCAACCCCGACGTGGACGGCTGGAACGACGTCCTCCGCGGCGACACCACCACGGTGCGCATCGAGAGCGAGCACAGCTCGCTCCTCCGCGAGCCGCACGTCGCCGAGCTGGCGACCGCACTGCGCGCCGCCTTCACGACGCACGAGTCGCGTCCCTGACGCGACCGTCCACGGCCCTGGAGGCACGTGGCGGGCCCGCCCCGCGCCTCCAGGGCCGGCGGGCGCGCCCACCCCCGCCCCGGGCGGCGCGGGGCGGGCCCGCCCCGCGCCTCCAGGGCCGTCGTGCGCGCCGACACGCCAACTGGCCGCGCATTGCGGGTTTCCGTATCCGCACTCGGGGGTCCGCAACCACCGCCCGGGCGCATTGACCAGCCACGTCAGCCGGACGATGGTTGGTCCAAGCCCAGGGAACGGTGTACCCCCGTTCCGACGCCCACCCAGCGTCGGGTTCCCCTCGACCACTTCCGCATGCAGCCTGAACCCGACAGGAGCACCATGTCCGCCAGCACCGACCGACCTCGAGACCCCCGCGTCTCGGTCGTCATCCCCGCGAGGAACGAGGCCCGCAACCTCGAGATCATCCTCCCGCAGCTCCCGCCCGTGTACGAGGTGATCCTCGTCGACGGCAACTCGGTGGACGACACCATCGCGACGGCGCAGCGCCTCATGCCGACGATCAAGGTCGTGCAGCAGACCCGCAAGGGCAAGGGCAACGCGCTCGCCTGCGGCTTCGAGGCCGTCACCGGCGACGTCGTCGTGATGTTCGACGCGGACTGCTCCGCCGACGCCGCCGAGATCCCGCGCTTCGTGCAGGCGCTCGTCGACGGCGCCGACGTCGCCAAGGGATCGCGCTACGCGCCCGGCGGTGGCAGCGACGACATCACGATCATCCGCGGGCTCGGCAACAAGGGGCTCAACATGATCTCCAACGTGCTGCTCCGCGCGAAGTACACCGACCTCTGCTACGGCTACAACGCCTTCTGGGCGGACACCCTGCCGACGATCGGGCTCCTGTCGTCGACGCTGCCGCAGCCGACCGACGGCTCGATGCGCTGGGGCGACGGCTTCGAGATCGAGACGATCCTGACCTGCCGCTGGTCCGCCGCGGAGTTCGCGATCACGGAGGTGCCGAGCCACGAGAAGCTCCGCGTGCACGGCACCAGCAACCTCAACGCGGTCAGCGACGGCATCCGCGTCCTGAAGTCGATCATGCACGAGCGTCGGCGCGCCCGCGAGGCCAAGGCGCGCATGCGCCTCGTGTCGACGCCGGTCTCCGGTCTCGTGGTCCCGGCGGCCGTGCCGGCGATGGACGAGGAAGCGGCGTGAGCGTCGCGACGGTCGCCGTCGTCATCTGCGCGTACACGCAGCAGCGCTGGGGTGACCTGCAGGACGCGGTCGAGTCGGCGAAGCGCCAGCCCGACGCGACCGAGGTGATCGTCGTCATCGACCACGAGCCGGAGCTCTTCCGACGGGCGGCCGCCCGGTGGCCGGAACTCCGGGTCGTCGAGAACGCCGAGGACCGCGGCCTCTCGGGTGCCCGCAACACCGGCGTCGCACTCACCGACGCGGACGTCGTCGCGTTCCTGGACGACGACGCGACGGCCGACCCGGACTGGCTGATGCACCTCGTCGAGGCGCTCGAGCTGCCGGACGTCGTCGGTGTCGGCGGCCGCGCGACCCCGTCGTGGCCGACCGCGACGGGAGCGGGACCCTACCCGGACGAACTCCTCTGGATCGTCGGTTGCAGCTACACCGGCCTGCCCACGGGTTCCGCGGACGTCCGCAACGTGATCGGCTCGAGCATGGCCTTCCACCGCGACGTCGTGCTCGCCGCCGGCGGCTTCCGCTCCGGCATCGGCCGCGTCGGCAACCACCCGCTGGGATGCGAGGAGACCGAGCTCTGCATCCGCATCGCCCGGATCCGACCCGGTGCACGCATCCGCTTCGAGCCGCGCTCGAACGTCTCGCACCGGGTCTCGCCGGACCGCGTCACGATGCGCTACCTGCGTCGTCGCAGCTACTACGAGGGCATCTCGAAGGCCGTCCTCAGCGGCCGCGTCGGTGCGAAGGACTCGCTCTCGAGCGAGTCGACGTACCTCACCCGGGTCCTGCCCGGTGCGGTGCTCCGCGAGCTCGGGGCCCTCGGTCGCGGCGGCGGGACCCGCGCCCTGGCGATCGTCACGTCCGCGGTCTCGACCGTGTTCGGCTACGCCGTGGGCCGGGTCTTCGGCTCCGTCGTGGTCCGCGCACCTGCCCCGGTGTCCGCACCGGCGCCGCAGGCGGTCCGGGCTCCCTGACCCGCTGACCGGCCGTACCCCCTCACCCGACCGACACCCCACGCCAGAAGACGACATGCAACGAGACGCAGCGACCCCGAGTGCCACCATCCGACGCCGGTGGAAGGTGGCGCTCGCGGTCGCGGCGGCCGTCCTCACCGGCGCCACCGTCTCGGCCCCGAGCCTCTTCGCACCGTCGAGTGCGGGCGCGGCGACCACCGCGGACTGCAGCGCGGGGAAGGTCCTGACCGTCGTGGCGCACGCCGACGACGACCTGCTCTTCGAGGGCACCGAACTCCGGAGGGACATCGACGCGGACAAGTGCGTCCGCTCGGTGATCGTCACCGCCGGCGACGCGGGGAAGTCCGCCACGTACTGGAAGGGCCGGCAGACCGGCCTCGAGGCCGCCTACGCGAACCTCGCCGGCGTCTCGAACGCCTGGACCTCGGGCTCGGTCAGTGCCGGCGGCAAGACCGTCGTGACGCGAACCCTGACCGCGGACCCGAGGCTCAGCCTGGTGTACCTGCAGCTGCCGGACGGGAACATCGACGGCTCCGGGTTCGCCGCGACCCGGTACCAGAGCCTGCAGAAGCTGTACCAGCGCTCGATCACGAGCATCAGCACAGTGTCCGGTGCGACCTACGCCACGAGTTACACACTCGCGCAGCTGCAGGCCACCGTGCTCGCGCTGATGAAGGGGTACGGACCGCAGGAGGTGAGCACGCTCGACCACGTCGGTACCTACGGTGACGGCGACCACAGCGACCACCACACCGTCGCCTACCTGACGAAGTCGGCGCAGCAGCAGCTCACGACCTCGAGCACGCTGACCGGCTACATGGGGTACCCGATCGCGAACAAGCCCTCGAACCTCACGGCCGCGCAGACGCAGGCGAAGGGGAACGCGTTCTTCGCGTACTCCGCGTACGACGCCGAGACCTGCGCCTCGGTGGCGTCCTGCTCGTCGCGTCCCGAGGGCTCGTGGCTCAGCCGCGAGTACACCGTCGGCACGCAGACACCCACCGATCCCGGGACCGGCTCGGGCGGGTCGGTCGGCGCTGACGTCACCGCCGGTGCGACCGTCACGGCGAGCAGCGAGAACCCGGCTGACGGGCAGACCGCGGCGAAGGCGATCGACGGTGTCGCGAGCGGCTACCCCGACGCGCCGACCGCCGAGTGGGCGACCCGCGGGGGCGGGGCCGGGTCGTGGTTGCAGCTCGCGTGGTCGAGCCCGGTCACGCTCGGCGCCGTCGACCTGGCGGACCGGCCGAACGCCGACGACCAGGTCACCGCGGGCACGCTGACGTTCTCCGACGGGAGCAGTGTCGCGGTGCCGACGCTCGACAACGGCGGTGCGTTCACCCGCGTCACCTTCTCGTCCCGGCAGGTCAGCTGGGTGAAGTTCACCGTCACCGGAGTGAGCGCGACGACGCGCAACGTCGGGCTGGCCGAGATCCGGACCTTCGCCCCCGGGAGCTCGACGTCGACCCCGACGCCCACGCCGACCCCGACGCCCACGCCGACCCCGACGCCCACGCCGACCCCGACGCCCACGCCGACGCCGACGCCGACGCCTGGAGGTTCGACGGACGTGACGGGTTCGGCCACCGCCAGCGCGGCGTGGGACGACGCGTCGACCGGGCAGACCGCGGCCAAGGCGATCGACGGAGTCATCAGCGGCTACCCTGACAACACGACCGCCGAGTGGGTCGCTCCCTGGGGGAAGACCGGGGTCTGGCTCCAGCTCGACTGGGCCTCGTCGAAAGCGCTGAACCGGGTCGTGTTGTACGACCGACCGAACGGCGACGACCAGGTCACGAGCGGCACGCTCACGTTCTCCGACGGGAGTCAGGTGGCGGTCGGGTCACTCCCGAACGACGCGTCGCCGCTCACCGTGGACTTCTCGTCGCGCACCGTCACGTGGGTCCGGTTCACCGTGACCGGCGTGTCGGCGAGCACGCAGAACGTCGGCCTGGCCGAGTTCCGCGCTTTCACCGGCTGATCCGGGAGCGGCGGGACGGCCGAGACGGGAGGCGCGGTGCCGGTCGGCACTGCGCCTCCCGTCGTGCGGTTCCGTGGTCGCGATGCACAGGGTTCGTCAGGCGTGCGGCCGGGTCGCGCGGCGTGCGGCGTGCTGCGTGCGAGCTTCGGTGCACGGTGCACGGTGCACCGTGCACTGGGCATGCACGTCGTCTTCGGGTCGTGGGCGTTGTGGT
>NZ_JAUZED010000091.1 GCF_030705415.1 Curtobacterium sp. A7_M15
GCCGGCACCGCGCCTCCCGTCCGTGGGTGGGTCGCGTCGCGACCCGCCCGATCGTCAGCGACGACGGAAGTAGCCGTTCGCACCGCCGACGAACATCAGGATCGTCGCGACGATGACCGCGACGGCACCGATCCAGCCGAAGGCGTTGCCACCCGAAGCGGCACCGACACCGACGCCGATGACCTGCAGGATCGCGAGGACGAGCAGCACGATGCGCGCCCAGTTGCGGCCGTCACGCATCTTGAAGACGATGATCAGCTCGATGATCGCGAGGATGAACTCGAAGATCGCACCGCCGATGAGGGGTGCCGTCCCGACGCCCTGCGCGGCCGCGGAGCCGCCGCCGGAGACCAGGCCGATGATGCCCTGGACGATGTTCGCGAGGACGACCACCAGCCAGATCACGAACGAGACGGTGACGGTGGTCGGACGGCCCGACCGGGTTGTACCTGACATGACTGCTCCTTCTGCCGCGATCGCGTCCAGCGATCTCACCGTGAACGTACAGGCCGGACGGACGTCTGTCCGGAGTCGGTCCAGACGCATCCGGGAAACGCGCGCAAGGATGGTGCGCATCGCTCCAGGAGGCGCGGTGCGGGTCCGCAGCGCTGGACGCGGTCGGAGCGCGGCCTGGTTGGCTGGTCGCATGCTCCGCCCCGACACCGTCACCGTCGTCGTGCCGGTCCTCGACGACGCCGACCAGCTCCGCCGGTGCCTCGAGGCGGTGGCTCGCCAGACCCGGCTGCCGGACGAGGTGGTCGTCGTCGACAACGGCAGCTCGGACGACAGCGCGGCCGTCGCTTCGCAGGCCGGAGCCCGCGTGCTGCACGAGCCCGTCCGGGCGATCGCCGCAGCGGCGTCCCGGGGCTACGACGCAGCGACGAGCACCCTGATCGCCCGGCTCGACTCGGACTCCTGCCCGGGCCCGGACTGGCTCGAGCGGGCGCTCCGCCACTTCGACGACGACCGTGTCGTCGCGGTGACCGGTCCGGGCGAGTTCCGCGGACTCGGGCGCCTGGAGCGCGCGTTCTGGCACGTCGCGTACATGCGCGCCTACTTCGCACTCATGACCGCGGCGCTGTGGCGGCCGCCGTTGTTCGGGTCCAACCTGGTCATCCGGCGTCGCGCGTGGGAGGCCGTCCGGTCCCGCGTCCACCGGTACGACGCCGAGGTGCACGACGACGTCGACCTGTCCGTGCAGCTCGATCCGGCCTGGCCCGTGGTGCTCGACCGGTCCCTCGTGATGTCCGTGTCGGGCGACCCCGTCCGCGACCTGCCCGGTCTGCTCGTGCGGACGCGGAAGGCGCTCCGGACGCTGGCGCTCGGCGGGTTCCGGATCCTGCCGGTGGTCCGGGCCGTCCGGCGGTGGTCGGCCGGGCCCCGCCGGGTGCCCGGCGCCGAGGTCGACCGCAGCCGTCGGTCGGACGTCATCGAACCGCTCGAGGAGGTGCCCGCGTCGTGAGCGACTCCCCGCTCGTCGGGCCGCGGTCCGCCCCGGACCTGCACGTGGCGTCCCTCAACGTCCGGCGGCGCGTCCCGCACCGTCGCGTCGACCACCCCGACGCCTGGACGCGTCGCCGGGCTGCCGTCCTCGAGCTGCTCGAGTCCGAGTCCCCGCACCTCACCGCGCTGCAGGAGGTCCTGCCCGACCAGGAGCACTGGCTCACCGAACGGCTGCCGTCCCGGTGGACCGCGGTGCTCCGGGGTCGCGGGCGGCATGGCGACGGGGAGCGCGTCGGTTTGCTGGTCGACACCGGACGACTGCGGATCACCGGCGAGCACGTCCGGGCGCTGTCCCGTCGGCCGGACCGGATCGGGAGCCGGTCGTGGGGCACCCTGTTCCCGAGGATCGCCGTCGGCCTGGCCCTCGAGGACCGCGTCACCGGCACGCGGTTCCTCGCCGTGGCGGTGCACCTCGACGTCGCATCACCCCTGGCTCGTCTGCGGTCGGCGCAGCTCGTCGTCCGGTGGGCGGACGAGGTCGGGGTCCCCGTCGTGGTCCTCGGCGACGCGAACGCCCCGGCGGGCAGCGCGCCGCACCGGGCCCTCACCGGCGCGGGCTTCGCGGACACCTGGACGACGGCGACCACGCACGCCTCCGAGCAGTGGGGCACCCACCTCGGGTACCGCGCACCCCGGCTCGGCGGGCGCCGCATCGACTTGATCCTGGCCCGTGGCACCGACGGCGTTCGCCCGTCCGTCTCCGAGGCAGCCGTGTCGACGCGGCGACCGGGCGGCGTGTGGCCGTCCGACCACGCGGCCGTGCAGGCCGTTCTCCGGTGGGAGACGACGTGACCGCGACCGCCTCCGACCGGCCGGTCCTCGACCGTCTGGGGGCGACGTTCCTCCGCCGGCCCCGCGGCGCCGAGGTCGTCGCCGACGCCGTCCGCCTGGTGACGCTGGTGAGCCTGCCCGTCGCCGCTCTGGGGTGGGGCGGGATCGCGTTCGCCGTGCTCCTGCTCGCACTGCTCGGGGTCGTGGTCCCCCGGGTGCTCGGACTCCGCCCCGCCGTCGACACCGCGGTCTGCCTGCTGGCCCTCGTCGCCGCGTGGAGCAGCGTCCTCGGCTGGTACACGTCGGTGTTCCTGTGGGACAAGGTCGTGCACTTCGTGCTGCTCGCCGCGTTGACCGCGGTGCTGTGGGTGATCGCGAGTGACACCGGGGTCCTGCGCACGGGCGACCGTGTGGGCCGGGTCCAGGCGGTCGTCGTCGGCGGGGTGCTGTCGCTCGCGATCGGCTCCGTCTGGGAGATGTTCGAGTTCCTCGGGCACACCTACCTCGACGGGACGATCGTCGTCGGCTACGAGGACACCATCGGAGACCTGGGCGCCGACCTGGCGGGCGGGGTCCTGGCCGGGCTGCTGCTGCCGTGGGCGGTGCGGGACCGACGGGTCGTCGATCCGTCGCACTGAGCGCGTACCGGACGGGAGGCGCGGTGCCGGTGAGCCGGTCGGCTCACCCACACCGCGCCTCCTGTCACGACGCCGCGGACGCAGCGCCCCGGAGCGTCAGCTCCGGATGAACGCGAGGATGTCGGGGTTGATGACGTCGGCGTGCGTCGTCAGCATGCCGTGCGGGTACCCCTCGTAGATCTTGAGCGTCGCGTCGCTGAGGAGCTCCGCCTGCTTGAGCGAGGCGGCCTTGTAGGGGACGACCTGGTCGTCGTCGCCCTGCAGCACGAGGACGGGGACGGTGATGGCCTTGAGGTCCTCGGTCTGGTCGGTCTCCGAGAAGGCCTTGATGCCCTCGTAGTGCGCGACGGCGCTGCCCGTCATGCCCTGACGCCACCAGTTGGCGATCACCGGCTCCGACGGGGTCACACCCTCGCGGTTGAAGCCGTAGAACGGGCCGGAGGCGACGGCCTGGAAGAACTCGGCGCGGTTCGCGGCGAGCGCTTCGCGGAACCCGTCGAACACCGAGATGTCGGTGCCCTCGGGGTTCGCGTCGGTCTTCACCATCAGCGGCGGCACGGCGGCGACGAGGACCGCCTTCGCCACGCGACCCTGCGGCTGGCCGTACCGGGCGACGTAGCGTGCGACCTGGCCACCGCCGGTCGAGTGCCCGATGTGGATGGCGTCGTGCAGGTCGAGGTGCTCGACCACCGCGGAGACGTCGCTCGCGTAGTGGTCCATGTCGTGTCCGGTGCCGATCTGCGACGAGCGGCCGTGGCCCCGTCGGTCGCTGGCGATCACGCGGTAGCCCTCGGCGAGGAAGTACAGCATCTGCGCGTCCCAGTCGTCCGAGGACAGCGGCCAGCCGTGGTGGAACACGATCGGCTGTGCGTCGCGGTTCCCCCAGTCCTTGAAGAAGATGTCCGCACCGTCGTCGGTGGTCACGTAGCCCATGGTCGTCTCCCTGTGTGTTCTGTGGTGGTGATGGTGGGTGGATGGGTGGTCAGTCGTTCGAGGCGGCGGTCTCGCGGACCGCGGTCTCGATCACGTCGGCGACGTCGGCCGGGTGGGTGTGCATCACCAGGTGCGGCGCGGGCAGCTCGACGACGCCGCGGAGGCCGGCGCGCTCGTAGCCGAAGCGCTCCACGTCGGGGTTGATGGTGTGGTCGTTCGCCGAGACGATGCCCCAGCCGGGCGTGGTCTTCCACGACGCCACCGATGCCGGCTCACCGAAGGCCGCGCCGGTCAGGGGTCGCTGCGACACAGCGAGGACCTCTGCGGTCCTCGGGTCCACGCCGTCGGCGAAGACGGGCGGGAACGCATCGATCTTGACGGACACGTCGGTGCCGTCCTCCGCGCCGGCGATCGGGTACGGCGTGTACACGAGGTTCGCGGCGAGGTCGGAGTCCGGGAAGCCGCCCTGCAGCTGCCCGAGGCTCTCGCCCTCCTCGAGGACGTACCCGGAGACGAATACGAGTCCGACGACGTTCTCGGCTGCGCCGGCGACGGTCACGACCGCACCGCCGTAGGAGTGGCCGGCGAGGACGACGGGGCCGTCCACTGCCTCGGCGACGGCGCGGACGGACGCGGCGTCCTCCGCGAGGCTGCGGTTGTACACCGGCGGAACGAGCACGGTGTGCCCGCGGTCGAGGAGCTCCCGCGTGACCGGAGCCCAGCTGGCGGAATCGGCGAACGCGCCGTGCACCAGGATGATGGTGGGCGTTGACATGATGTGGTCCCCTTCCCCGATGGTGCGGTCCTCTCGCTTCTGATCGGACGTTCAGGCACCATGGTCTTCGCCCCCAATACAAGGGCCGACGGGTGACCCGACACCAGGAAGAAAGCATGAAGAACAGCACGCCACGGAACAGCATCCGATGAGTGATTCGCTCGGTGCGCAGCTGCGCCGCCACCGGCTCATGGCGGACTTCACGCTCGAGGCGCTCGCGCACGCGTCCGGGATCAGCGACCGGACCATCAGCAACATCGAGCGCGGCATCAGCGTCGCACCGCAACGGCGGACCCTGACGGCACTCCTCGACGCCCTCGGCCTGCCGGAGGACGAGCAACAGGCGATGCTCCGTCAGGCACGGCTGCCCCGACTCCCGACCGAGGGCTCGCTCCGCTCCGCGATGCTCGCGCCGACGCTGGTGACCGACTTCACCGGCCGACCCGAGGTGCTGCGAGCGGCCGCCGAGTTCCTGGGGCGGAGCGATGCAGACCCCGCTGCCCCGATCCTCGTCATCTGCGGACCCGCGGGTGTCGGCAAGACCACCGTCGCCCTCGAGGCCCTGAGCCGGCACGGGTGGGGCGACGGGATGCGCGCCTTCGTCGACCTGAACGGCATGAACTCGCTGCCCCTGTCGCCGCTGGGCGTGCTGCAGTCGCTCATCGCGCAGACGTCCGAGATCCGTGACATCTCGACACTCGACGAGGCGATCTCCGAGTGGCGGCGCATCACCGCCGCGAAGCGGGTCGCCGTCGTCCTCGACAACGCCGCGAACGAGGACCAGGTGCGCCCCGTGCTCGCCGCGACGAACGCCGTCGTCATCGTCACGTCCCGCCGGAGCCTCGCGGGTCTCGTGAACGTGCAACGCATCACACTCGAACCGCTCGAGCGGGCCGAGAGCGTGCAGCTGATCGGGCGCATCGTGCCCGCATCGCAACGCACGGACGCCGACGCCGACGCCCTGGCAGCGGCCTGCGGTGACCTCCCGTTGGCGCTCCGGATCGCCGCGAACCGCGTCGCCGCGCAGCCCCGGTCGACGGTCCGGGACTTCCTCGACACGATGGCGGCTCGGCGCGATCCCCTCCGTGCCCTCGTCGCCGGCGACCTCGCCGTCGAGCCGGCACTGACCCTCTCCTACGGCCAGACCGACGCGGCGTCACGGCAACTGTTCCGGAGCCTGGCGCTGATCGACGGCGCCACGTTCGACGCGTCCCTCGCCGCAGCGGCAGCCGGCGCTGGTGTCGACGAGACCGCCGAGCGCCTCGACGAGCTCACCGACCTCGGACTGGTCGAGGCGCGCGGCGGGAACCGCTACCACCTCCACGACCTGGTCCGGCTGTTCGCCGCGGCGCTCTCGCGACGCGACGAACCGGCCAGCGCGCGGCAACGACGTGCGCTCCGACACTGGGTGCTCGCCACCGCGCAGAACGCCGGCCTGTGGTTCGAACCGGACCGTGACCCCGATCCCGACGCCCCCGGACGCCACTTCGCCTCCGCCGACGACGCGCGGACGTGGTTGCGGATCGAGGGCGCGCAGTGGGCGAGCGCGGTGACGCAGGCGTACGCGCTCGGTGAGGATCAGCTCGTCCTCGACGTCGCCGAAGCCCTGCACTGGTTCTCGGACACGTGGCCCGCCTGGGACCTGTGGCGGATCCTCTTCCTCACGTCGGCCGACGCCGCCACACGATCGGGCACCGACCGGGACATCGCGGTGCACCACGGCTACGCAGCCTGGCTCCACCTCACCCAGGCGGAGTTCGACGCCGGGCTGCGAGCTGCTCGGAGCGCCGTCGCCGCCGCGGAACGGACCGACGACGAGAAGGAACGAGGATGGGCGTCGTTCTACCTCGCCTGGTCGCTGGGGCGCCTCCTCGACCACGACGCCGCGCTGCGCGAAGCGAGCCGGGCCATGAAGCACCTCACCCTCGCCGGTGACGAGGAGGGCATCTCCCAGGTCCTCGCGATGATCGCGAACTTCCTGATGCACACCGGCGACCTCGCCGGCGCGGTCGACCACTACGAGCACGTCCTCAGCCTCCTCGAGCGGCGACGTGGCTCGGTCCCGCCGAACCTCGTCCTCGTGACCGGCGTGAACACCAGGACCCTCCTGGCCAGGGTGCTGAACAAGGACGGCCAGCCGGAGTACGCACTCGAGGTCATGCCCGGGGTGATCGCCGAGGCGACGGCAGCGCAGTACGCCGACGGACTCGCCCGCGCGCACCTCGAACTCGCCATCGCCCTCCGTCTCACCGGCCGGCTCGAGGACGCCGGACGCCACCTGGCGATCGCCGACGAGACCGCGACCGCGCACCGCCTGCTCGCGCTGCTGCCGGAGATCGAGCGACTCCGGGCCGAGCCGAACGGGTGAGTGAACGCGGCCTCAGTGCCGCGTCACGTGCTCGTTCACCCAGGTCCGCAGGTACGCCAGGGGCACCGCGGCCCCCTCGCCGAGCGGTGTCAACGCGTACTCGACCCGGGGTGGCACCTCGGCGAACACGGTCCGGGTCACGAGCCCGGCGTCCTCCATCCGCTTCAACGAGGCAGAGAGCACCTTCGGGCTGACGCCCTGCAACTGACGTCGCAGTGCACCGAACCGCTGCGGCCCGTCCTCGAGCACGCCGATCGCGAGCGCCGTCCACTTGTTCGCGAGCAGGTCGAGCATCTCGCGGCACGGGCAGGCGGCCGCGTAGACGTCGTTCCGGTCGCAGGTGTCGAGCACGTGGACGGCTTCCACGGGACGGCTCGTCGAGGTGGTCACCTGCGCACCCTAACCGGTGCACCATGGCCGGGCAACCGCCTGGTTCCCGATGGGTACCGTTTCGGACCTGGGCTTTCTCGGTTACCCGACGGTAACCAAGGGCCCTTGCGGGTAACCACGGCACAGCGTGCACGATCGACGCATGACCACGACGAACGAGGTCCGAGCGATCGGACAGACAGCCGCTCTCCCGGTGACCAGCGCCCGCAGCCTGGTGCCGACGACCATCCCCGAGCCGGTCCCCGGCCCGCACGACCTGCTCGTCGAGGTCCGCGCGGTCTCGGTCAACCCCGTCGACGTCAAGCTCCGCGGCGGCGTGGAGCCCGACGGTGGTGTCCGGGTGCTCGGCTTCGACGCCTCCGGGACGGTCCGCGCCGTCGGCGCCGCGGTCACGCTGTTCGCCCCGGGCGACGACGTGTCCTACGCCGGTGCCATCGACCGGCCGGGCAGCAACGCGGAACTGCAGCTCGTCGACGAGCGCATCGTCGGGCGGAAGCCGGCGTCGATGTCCCACACGGAGGCCGCCGCGCTGCCGCTGACCGCGATCACCGCGTGGGAGAGCCTGTTCGACAAGCTCCGGATCGCGCCGGACGCGACGGGCACGCTGCTCGTCGTCGGCGGCGCAGGGGGTGTCGGGTCGATCGCGATCCAGCTCGTCCGGACCCTGCTGCCGGGCGTCCGGGTCATCGCCACCGCATCCCGTCCCGAGAGCGAGGCGTGGGTGCGCGACCTCGGCGCGCACGAGGTCGTCGACCACCACGGCGACCTCGCCGCGCAGGTCCTCGAGATCGCTCCGGACGGCATCGACTGGATCCTGACGACCAACTCCACCGGCCAGCTCCCCGTCTACGAGCGCGTCCTCCGCCCCTTCGGACAGATCGTCGCGATCGACGACCCGGAGCACCTCGACGTCGTCGCGCTGAAGTCGAAGGCGCTCACCTGGCACTGGGAGTTCATGTTCGCCCGATCCCTGCACGGAGCCGCCGACATGGTGGAGCAGCACCGGATCCTCGACGAAGTCGCCGACCTCGTCGACGCCGGGCGGATCCGCGGGACGGCTACCACCGTCCTCCGGCCGATCACGGCCGACACCCTTCGTCAGGCACACGGCCTCGTCGAGAGCGGCCGCGTCATCGGCAAGGTCGTCGTGAGCGACGAACCGGTCGCCTGAGCCGCCGACCCACCAAGACCACCACCAGAGAGAGAAGAGGAACCACCATGTCCATCACCCTCACCCAGGCGCAGCGCATCATCGCCGCCGCCGACGCCAAGGCCGCCGAACTCGGCGTGCCGTCCTCCATCACCGTGCTCGACGACGGCGCACGGATGGTCGCCTCGGTCCGACAAGACGGTGCGCCGCTCGTGTCGATCGACTCCAGCTTCGCGAAGGCCCGGACCTCGGTGTACTTCGGCGGTGCGGCGACCGGCGACCTCGCCGCGGCGGTCCAGCCCGGGGCGCCGCTCTACACGCTCGGTGCCGCGAGCAACGAGCCGCTCGCGTTCCTCGCCGGAGGCCTCCCGATCACCGACGGATCCGGGGCGCTCATCGGCGCCGTCGGGTCCGGCGGCGGCACGCCCGACGAGGACGCCGTGATCGCGCAGGCGGGCATCGACGCCGCGCAGTGATGCGCTCCCCCTCCGTGGGGTGATCACGGGGCGGGCGGCTCCCGTCCCGGCAGGGTCGCCTCCGCCAGCGCCGCACGGAGAGGCCGGTCGCCGGTCGTGATCTCGAGCTGCAGCCGCCCGGGGTCGGGTCCGACCGCGACGTCCCGCAGGGCGGCCGCGACGTCCGCTCGGGCGATGCCCTTCCGCTCCACGTGCGTGCCCGCGGCGAAGGACCGGGATCCGGGGCCGTCGTGGAGCGCGTCCGGTCGGAGGATCACCCAGTCCAGGTCGAGGGTCCGGACGGCGGCGTCCGCGTCGGACTTCGCCCGCAGGTAGACCTGGAACGGGTCCGTGGAGCCGCGTTCGTACTCGTCCGCCCCGGCACCGGACAGCATCACGAAGCGACGGACGCCGGCGCGTGCCGAGGCCTGCGCGAACAGGATCGCTCCGTCCCGGTCCATCGACAGCGACCTCGCGACCGTGCTCGCCTCCCCCGACCCGGCTGCGAACACCGCGGCGTCCGCACCGCGGAGCACCTCGGCGACGTCGTCGAGCGACGCGGCCTCGAGGTCGACCAGGACGGGGACCACCCCGGGGAGCGCGAGCTCCCCGAGGTGGTCGGCCCGTCGGACCAGCCCGGTGACGGTGTGCCCGTCGGAACGGAGCTGGTCGCCGAGCAGACGGGCGACCTTTCCGTGCGCGCCGGCGATGACGACCCGCATCGTCAGGAGACGACGATGTCGTCGATGTGGATGGAGACGATGAGCGGCTCCGGCAGCGCGTGTCCGTCGCCGTCGCGGACGAAGATGTTGCGCTCGGTGGCCAGCAGCAGCCCGTCCACCCAGGTCTGCCCGGTCATGTACTCCACGCTCGGGGACGCACCGGCGATGTCGACCTCGTAGTCGCGCCGGCGCAGCACGCCGTCCGCGTCGGCGTAGAGGGTCTGCGTCGGGGTGTGGGTCGCGATGTCGTCGGGGTAGGTCACACGGAGGCGCTCCCAGGTCGCTCCGTCCGGCTCCGTCCACGGGCCGACCTCCTCGACCTGCACCCCGGGGAACGTGAACGACCACGGCTCGGTGTTGTACGTCCACATGGCGTAGCCGGTGAAGTACGCCAGCTGCAACCGGTTCCACGGGGTCTCGAGCACGTGCGCGCGGAACGACGACCGGGGGTCGGCGAGTTCCTCGACGACCTCGTCGCCGTCGGCCCGGGTACGGACGATCGCGACGTGGTCGCCGGTGAACTCGGTGCGGAGGTCGTCGGCACCGAAGTGTGCGAGCGAGGTGTGCTGGCGGCGGAGGTCGACGGTGAACCGTCCCTCCTCGGCGATCCCCGGCACCTGCTTGAGGCCCCAGAACGCGCCCCCGAAGTGACGGTTCGCCGAGATGGTGGACACCTCGGCCCAGCGGCTGCCGCCGTGGGCGTCGATGATGCGGTCGAGCAGGGTCGTGGTGGTGGTCATGATCGCTCCGGGTCAGGCGGCGGTGGCCGAGGTGAGGAACTCCTCGACGATGGCCGCGGCCTCGTCGGGGTACTGGAAGATCGACGCGTGGGCGGCGTCGGGGAACACGTGCAGGCGCGCGTCCGGGATCAGGCCGGCGAGCGTGTGGCTGCCCGGTGTCCGGATCATCAGGTCGTCGTCGCCCTGCAGGACGAGCGTCGGCTGGCGGATGCCGGTCAGTCGTTCGAGCTTCGAGATGTCCGGGACGCCCCACGCCAGCACGGCGTCGTACTGCGCGTCGCGCACCGCCGGGGTGGTCGGGGCGTCCCGGTCCTCGGTCCGGGCGCCGAGTCGCCGCAGGAACTCGACCCCGCGGGCCCGGCTCGTGTCGGTGTGCGCGAAGAAGATGTACAGCAGGCTCTCCGCCGTGGGGACGTCGTGGCGCGATTCGCGCTCGATGTCCTCGCGCCACCCGTGCATCGTCGGCGCCCCGGCGGGGCCGGTCCCCGCGAGGACGAGGTTGCGGACCGCCCACGGCCGGAGCAGCGCGAGGTCCTGCGCGACGAACCCGCCGAGCGAGAACCCGAAGAGGTCGAACCGACGGAGTCCGAGTGCGTCGGTGAACGCCAACAGGTCGGTGGCCATCTGCGCCACGGTCGAGGGCACCGTCCCGGTCGACCCGCCCACGCCGGCGTTGTCGACCAGCACGACCTCGCGCCCGGCTGCGATCGGGTCGATGAGCGCCGGGTCCCAGTTGTCGAGGTTCCCGCGGAAGTGCATGAGGAACACGAGCGGGACGCCGTCGGTGCTGTTCCCGAAGCGGCGGTAGGCGTAGGTCGTCCCGTTCGCCGCCGTCACCGTGCTGGTGGGGACGGTGGCGGCGGTGTGACCGGTCGTGGTGTCCGTGGTGCTCATGGGTGACTCCCTCGGTTCGCCCGACCCGGGTGGTCGGTGGCGAGGTCGACGCTAGGAGCGCCGCTGACCGCCCCGCGTGCTCCCCTCAGGGACATGGTCCGGACACGGGTACACACCCTTCGACCGTCAGTCCGCGTCGCCGGCGAGCGTCGCCCGGACCGCGGCTTCCTCGATGTCCAGGACCGTCAACACGGCACGGACCGAGGTCTCGGCGTACCGTCCCTCCCGGCGTGCACGCAGGACCGCTCGACGTTCCTCGGCGATGGTGCGCATCCGCAGCTCGGCGTAGGAGGCCGCACGGCCCGCCCGCAGGCCGTCGTCGCCGACGAGCGTCTCCCCGAGCAGGGCCGCGTCGATGCGGACGCGCTCCACCGCCCGGCCGTCGTAGTCGCCGTCGTCGAGCTCGTCGACCAGTCGGAGGCTCTCGGCCCGGGCCTCGGCGAGGAGCAGCTGCGTCTCCATCCGCTCCTGGTCGAGGTTGGGTGGCGGCAGCGCCGTCCGGCGGATCACCCACGGCAGCGAGAGCCCGAGCAGCAGCGTGGCGACGACGACCACGAACGCGAGGAACTGCAGGAACGCTCGGTGCGGTGTCTCCTCCGGCAGCAGGAAGACGGCGGCGAGCGTGACGACCCCGCGGACGCCGGCCACGGTGACCGGCACGTTCAACCGCCACTGCCAGCTCCGGCGCCGGAGGCGAGCGGGTCCCCAGCGGTACACGGCGGTCACGGCGAAGCTCCAGCCGAGTCGGGCGGCCACGAGCGTCACGAGGACCACTCCGATGACGAGCAGCGCTCGCCCGAGCCCGAACCCGGAGGACAGCGCCCCGCGCAGGATCGCCGGCAGGCTCAGCCCGATGAGCAGGAACACGGCGTTCTCGAGCAGGAACTGCACGGTGCGCCAGTTGAGCGATTCGGCCAACCGGGCCTCGGCCGACTGCAGGACGGGCGCTCGGTACCCGAGGAAGAGACCGGTGACGACCACCGCGAGTGGTCCCGAGGCGCCGATGCCGTGCGCGAGCAGGAACGCGACGTAGGGCGTCACGAGGGACAGGCTCGTGTCGAGGACGGCGGCGGAGAGCCGACGCCGCACCGCGCCCATGACGAACGCGACGAGCAGCCCGACCCCGATGCCGCCGACCACCGCGAGGACGAACTCCCCCGCGGCCCGGACCGGGTCGAACGTCGCGACGATCGCGACGACGGCCGTGTTCAGCGCGACGAGCGCCGTGGCGTCGTTGAGCAGGCTCTCGCCGTCCAGGATCGACGCGAGCAGCCTCGGGAGCGGCGCACGGCGGGTGACGGCGGTGACCGCCACCGCGTCGGTCGGTGCCACGACGGCGCCGAAGGCGAAGGCCGCCGCGAGCGTCAGCGTCGGGACGACCGCCCACGTCACCACGCCGACGACCAGCGTGGTGAACGCGACGAGCCCGACCGAGAGCAGCAGCAGCGACTCACGCCGGGCGCGCACGTCCGAGAGCGAGGTCTGCAGTGCCGCGGCGAAGAGCAGGGGTGGGAGCAGCACGGACAGGACGAAGTCCGGCTCGACGTCCACGCGGGGCACACCGGGCACGTACGAGACGGCCACCCCGATGACGACGAGCGCCAGCGGGGCCGACCACCCCACTCGCCGTGCCGCAGCGCTGACGGCGACCGTCACGACGAGGAACGCGACGACCCACCCGAGGGTCACCTCGACGTCCACGGCACGGCCTCCTGGGTGACCGTGGCGCGGCCACGCGTCGCGGCGGAACCTCGGCCTAGCCTCCGTCCATGCGCAAGGACCGTCGCGAACCCTCCGCCCTGAGCACGCCGTCGCCCGGCGGGCTGGTGTCGATCCCCCTCGCCCGGATCCTCGCCGACCCGCCCGCGCGGAGCGGCGAGCTCGACACCGACGTCGCCGTCGACCGCATCCGCTGACCGGTGGGCCCGGGGCACCCGCCGACGCAGGGTCACAGCGATGCCAGGACTTCGGGCACGGGTGCGCCGAGCGCGACGAGCAGCTCGGCGAACTCGCGGTCGAGACCGTGCGCGACGGCGGTGATGCGCCCGTCCCCGAAGGACCCGAACGACGCGCTCGGCACCTCGGCGGTGAGCAGGACCGGGTCCCCGGGCCGTTGCGAGATCGTCACGCGGAACGGCGCGAGCCCCATCACGCGCGGGTCGAACCGGTACATCCGCTCCGCGACCACGTGGTTCCCCATCAGGTACGACACGCACGCGGACCGGTGGCCCGCGACGGCCATCAACGCCGTCGGTTCGTTCCGCCAGTACCGGATGAACCCGTGGGGTGCGTGCCGCTCGGTCCAGGTCTCGACGGTGTCCCAGTCGCGGTGCTCCGCGAGCACCTCGGAGAGGCTCGTCTCGTCGAGCGGCGGGACGGCCCGTTCGAACGCCGCCACGACCTCGTCGTAGGGCTGCGCCATCGGGACGGAGAACCGCTCGGCCGTGTACTCGGTGATCTCGGTGTGCATGTCGGGACCGTAGATCGGCCGGAGCCGTCGTGCGTGTCCCCGTCCGGACCACCCCGCGTCCGACGCGGACGGCCGTGGGTGGTCCCGGCGGGGACACGCCCTGCGGGATGCACCACTCCTAGCGTGACGATCGCCGACGACGGTCGTCCGGCACCAGACCACCACGCAAGGAGCCTGCAATGCCCACGTTCACCACCCCCGACGGCATCGAGATGTACTACACCGAGCAGGGCGAGGGCCAGCCGATCGTGTTCGCGCACGGCTGGCCGCTCAGCTCGGACGCCTGGCAGCCGGAGCTGAAGTTCTTCAGCGAGAACGGCTACCGCACGATCGCCCACGACCGCCGCGGCCACGGCCGTTCGGAGAAGACGGCCGTCGGTCACACCATCGACCAGTACGCCAAGGACCTCGCCGCGCTCATCGAGCACCTCGACCTGCACGACGTGATCGTGTTCGGCCACTCGACCGGCGGCGGCGAGGTCGTCCGCTACGCCGCGCAGTACGCGGACGGACGCGTCGCGAAGGTCGTGACGGCCGGCGCGATCCCGCCGATCATGGTCAAGTCGGACAGCAACCCCGAGGGTTCCCCGATCGAGGTCTTCGACGGCATCCGCGCAGGCGTCCTCGAGGACGCCTCCCAGTTCTGGCTGGACCTGTCCGAGAGCTTCTTCGGCGCCAACCACGGCCGCGACGTCTCCTACGGCGCGAAGCTCGACTTCTGGCGCCAGGGCCAGCTCGTGAACCTCTCCGCCGCGTACGACTGCGTCAAGGCGTTCTCCGAGACCGACCAGAACGCGGACCTCAAGGCCCTCACCGTCCCGATCCTGATCAACCACGGCGAGGACGACCAGATCGTCCCGATCGACGACGCCGCCCGGAAGGCGATCGAGCTCGTCCAGGACGGCACCCTCAAGACCTACCCAGGCGCACCGCACGGCATCCACGGCGACTACCGCAAGGTGCTGCAGCAGGACGTCCTGGCCTGGATCAAGGCCTGACGCGACCCACCAGCGGACGGGAGGCGCGGTGCGGGCCCGCACCGCG
>NZ_JAUZED010000092.1 GCF_030705415.1 Curtobacterium sp. A7_M15
GACACGGGGTCCGGCGGCGCGGCGAGCGGTGGCACCGGCCGGCTGCCCGCTCGTGACGAGCGACGCCCCGGCCGGGGTCGCCCCGGCCGGCTGCCCACTCGTGACGGGCGTCGCCTCGGCTGCAGGAGCGGGAGCGGGTACGCCCGGTGCCGACGCGGTGGTCATGCTGGTCAGGACCCCATCGTCGCGGCCCACTTCGCCGACAGCACCTTCGCCGCGGCCGTGGCCTGCTCGTCGGTCAGCTCGACGGAGTCCTTCGGCGCACCGCCGGCGGCATCGAGGGCGTCCTGGTCGACCTTGCCCGACTTCTCGAGCGCGGCGAGGGTGGACGGGAACGCGCCGGCCTGGAGGTACAGGTTCTGCACGTCGGGGCTGGCGATGTACTCCTGCCAGAGGCGCGCAGCCGCCGGGTGCGGGGCGTCCTTGTTGATCGCCTGCGAGTAGTACGAGGCGAGGGCCTGGCCCTCGGGGACGACCGTCTTCCAGTTCTTGTTCCCGCTCGCGCCGGCCGCCGGGCCCCACGCGAGGTTGTTGTACGACCACTGGATCACGACGGGCGTCTCGCCCGAGGCGACGGTCGCCTGCGACGGCAGCACGTTCTGGAAGTTGCCCGCCTGCTTGAGTTTGCCGAAGTACTCGACGCCCTTGGTGATGTCGTCGGCCGAGCCGCCGTTCTCGAGCGCCGCCAGGTACACGGCGGACGCGGCCTGGTTCGCCTGGGTCGGGTCGCCGGCGATCGAGACCTTGCCCTTGTACTCCGAGCCGAGCAGGTCGTCCAGGTCCTTCGGGGCGTCGGTGATCTTCGACGAGTCGTAGCCGATCGACATCAACCCGGTGTAGTCACGGGTCCACTTGCCGTCCGAGTCCTTGAGGTCGTCGGGGATGTCCGACCAGTTCGCGACCTTGTAGTCGGTGAGCAGGTCGAGGTTCTGCTGCAGCACGGCGTTGCCGAGGTCGAGCACGTCCGGCGCGGTCGACTGGCCCTTCTGCGACTTGACCGCGGCGACCTCGTCGGCGCTCGACCCGTTCGGGTTCGCGGAGGAGACCTTGATGCCGTACTCCTTCATGAACCCGTCGATGATCTTTCCGTAGTTGGCCCACGACGGCGGCAGCGCGATGACGTTGAGCTGTCCCTCGGCCTTGGCGGCCGTGACGAGGGCGTCCATGCCGCCCGCGGACTCGGCGCTGGTGACGGTCCTCCAGTCGGTGCCGCTGTCGGAGCCGGCGGTCGCGGAGCTCGTGGCCGAGCATCCGGCGAGGGTGACGACGGCGGACGCGGCCAGGGCGATGCCGGCAAGGGTGCGCTTGTGCTGCACGAGGTGTGCCTTTCGGGTGCTGTCAGTACTTCGGGAGAGGCCGGGGGTCCGGTCCGGGACGATCGTGGACGCGGCCGGTTTCCGGTCCGTGGTCCGTCGGTGAACGGCGGCGGAACAGCGGGTTCACCTGTACGGTTTCGCTTGTCGGCACCGGTGCCGACCCGCTTCGGTCGAGTCCAGGAGGCACGGATGCAGTTCACGACGACGGTCCTGCAGGCGAGGAAGACGGCCACCGGCCTTCCGGTCCCGTCCGACGTCGTCGACGCGTTGGGCGCGGGGCGCCGCCCGCCCGTGGTCGTCACCCTCAACGGGACGTACACGTACCGGTCGTCGATCGGCGTGATGAACGAGCAGTCCCTCATCCCGCTGTCGGCGGAGCACCGTGCCGGCTCCGGGGTCGCGGCCGGGGACTCCGTCGAGGTGACGATCGAGGTCGACACGCTGCCGCGGGTGGTCGAGCTGCCCGAGGACCTCGCGTCGGCGTTGCAGGAGGCCGGGGTCCGTGCGGCGTTCGACACGCTGTCGAACTCGCGGCAGCGCGCGCTCGTCGACCCGGTCGTGCAGGCGAAGGCCCCGGAGACCCGGCAGCGCCGCATCGACAAGGCCGTCGAGGCGCTGCGCTCCTAGGCACGGGTCGACCCAGGCGTACGTGGTCGAATCGGGCGTACCTGGTCGAATCGGGCGTACCTGGTCGGAAGTTTCGTGCAGGTATGCCCGGAAGGATCAGGTATCGCGGGCGTTCTGGGAAAGAACGAGCGGCTTCAGGCGCCGAGTTCGACCAGCACGCGCGGGATCTCCGTCACGAGCTCGCTCGCCAGGTAGCCCAGCGGTCCGACCTGCACCGCAAGACGATCACCGGCCGCCGCGTGCACGTACGACGCCCACGCCACCGCCTGCGCCGGCTCGGCCCCGCGAGCGAGCAGACCGGTGACCGCCCCCGACAGGACGTCTCCGCTCCCGCTCGTCCCGAGGCCGCCGGAGCCGGTGCCCTTCAGCCAGCCGCGCCCGTTCGGGGTCGCGATCGCGTCGCCCAGTGCGACGACGGCGCCGAACCGCTGGGCGATGACCATCGCGTCGGCCACGTCGTCCCCGCTGCCGTCGCGTTCGAGCAGCCGCTCGGCCTCACCGGAGTTCGGCGTCATCACCAGGCGGCCGCGCAGGGGTGCCAGCCGGTCCCGGACGTCGATGGCCACGCCGAGGGCGAAGGCGTCGAGCACCACCGTCGTTCGGGGTCCGACCGCGTTCGCGAGCCCAGCGACGAGGTCGCGGGTGCCGTCCGGTGCGTCGAGCCCCGGGCCGACCAGGACCGCGTCGGCGCTTTCGGCCGAGTCCTCGATGCCCTCGATCGCACCGACGGCGATGTGGCCGTCCTGGTCCTCGTCGAGGGGTTCGACACCGGATTCCGGCACCGCGACAGCGACCTCGTGAGCGATGCTCCTACCGACCGCCAGCGTGAGCCGACCCGCGCCCACGCGCAGGGCGGCGAGCGCCGAGAGCATCGCAGCACCCGGTGTCCGGGCAGCGCCGCCGACGACGAGCACCTGCCCGCGCTCGTACTTGCCCGCGCCTGCCCCGGGGAGCGGCCAGTCACGGAGGAAGTTCGGGGTGACGGGTTCAACGGACATGTTCGTCGTCCTTCCGGCCGGTGTGCTCGGTGACCTCCTCGTCGTCGAGGTGCTCGACCGAGGAGAACTCCTCGAGGACCCAGGGCGCCCCGGCGTGCTCACGACGGAGTCGCGTGAGCGAGGCGTTCGCGACCGCGTTCGTCCGCGCGAACTCCATGAGCGCCGGCTCGTCGAGGTCGAGGCACACGGCGACGACCATCATCACGACGGCGTCGTGCGCGGCGACGACGAGGCGCTCGGTGCCCTCGAGCCGGTCGACGTCGGCGAGCGCCGAGCGGAGCCGCAGCATCACGTCGGCCCAGGACTCGCCGCCCGCGGGCCGGTGGTAGAACTTGCCGAGCCACTGCCGACGGCGTTCTTCGTCGGGGTGACGGTTCCGGACGCCCTGCAGGGTGTGCAGGTCGAGGACGCCGAGCTCGCGGTCGCGGAGGCGCTCGTCCACGCGTTTCGCGGGCTCGGTCAGTCCTCCGGCGGCGAGGGCGATCTCGATCGTCTGCTGCGCGCGCAGGTACGGCGACACCCACAGCGTCACGGGGACGTCGTCGATCCGCCGGTCGGCGAGTTCCTGCCCGAGGGCCCGGGACTGCTCCTCGCCGAGCGGACTCAGCGGGACGTCGGCGTCGCGGTAGGGGACGTCGATCAGGTCCTCGCCCGCTGCCTCGGCCCGCGCCGCGGCGACGTTGGCGACCGATTCACCGTGACGGACGAGCCAGATCTCCTGCACTGCCATGCCGCCACGCTAACCACGCGGCGCTGAACCGGCTCACCGCAGCGGTGCGACCGCGTCGTGTCGAGCACTCCGCACCGGGCGGACGACGCACGGCAGGCCCGCGGCACGGAACCGGAGCGACAGCGCGTCGAGGTCGAACAGCTCGCGCCATTCGATGCGGAGGACCACCCGGATACCCGGCACCGTGAGCAAACGGCCGTGACGACGTTTCTCGTCGAGGAACACCTCGGTCTGGTCCCGCCCAGCGAGGTACCGCTCCTGCGTGTACTTCGCACGGCCGTCGATCTCGACGACGACCCCCGCGGCCGGGAACCAGAAGTCGACGGCCGACCGGTGACCGCCGACGACGAACTCCTGTTGCAGCACGGGCTCGGGCAGGCCGAGCTCGCGGAAGACCACGCGCGCGAGGGACTCCGCCGGCGAGCCCGATCGGCCGTCGGCGAGCTCGAGGACCTGGGCGGCCCGAGCCCGACCGCGGGCATTCGGGTGCACGGCTCGCCACAGGTCGTCCCGGCGGACGCCGGTGCGCAGCGCCGCATCGGCCACGACCACCCCGGTCCGGAGGTCGGCCGTCATCGCGATGTCGACGACCGTCCGAGGAACCGTCGTGACCGCGATGTGCCCGGCGCGGACCCGCTCGGTGTCGGACACCGGCCGGGTGTGCAGGACGAGGTCCTGCGTTCGGGCGCGGTACATCGACTCCGGCACGGTCGCGTGGACGGGCGTACTCCATCCGCCGAGCGACGGCAGTCCGTGCACCGCGGCCGCAGATGCGTGGGAGGCCGTCGCCCGCTGCCCGAGCCGACCGAGCCGCGCGTACACACGAGTGACGTAGCGCTGCCGGGGCCCGGCTGCGTCCCACGCCGCCCCGTCCACGAAGGCGTTGGGACCTGCTCGGACGAGTCGGCCGGGGCCGTGCAGCCGTGTCCGTCGGCGGAGGGTGCTGGCGTCGAGGCCGGCTTCACGCAGGGTGGAGGCCCGCAGGATGGGCAGCGGTTCGTTCACGGACGAGACGATGCCCGACCAGCCACACGTTCCGCGGCCCGGTCTCGGGAACTGTGGACGCGCCTCCAGGCCCGCCGTGTTGTGGAGGACCAACGTTCCTTCCCATGACGGACGCGATGCCTGACGGAAACGGGCGTACCTGGTCGGAACTTTCGACCAGGTACGCCCGATTCGACGACCTACGCGCGAAACAGCCCGGCTCCGCCCGCACAGCAGGCCCGCAGCACGACGCCGGACGGAACGCACCCGTGTCCCGTCCGGCGCCGCGGTCCTTCGCGCCGGGGCCCGCTGCCTCAGGCCCGGCGCACCCGGAGGGTCACGATCTCGAAGGGCCGGAGCGTGAGCACGACCGGCTCCCCCGACTCCCACGAGTCCCCCAGCGGGCGTTCCAGCAGGTCCACCGCCGCCACCCCGGCGACGTCGAACTCGAAGTCGACGCCGACGTCCGCCGCCCGGCCGCCGGACGCCTCGTAGAGCCGCACGACGACGTCGCCGGAGCGGTCCTCGGCGAGCTTCACCGCCTCGACGAACACCTGCGGCGACGACACCGTGACGAGCGGGTCGACGGTGGTCGTCCCCTCGACGGTGCGCACCGGCAGGTTGAGCCGGTAGCCGGTGTCGGCGGCGTCGAGCACCGACTCCCCCACGCGCACCACGGTCCGGAACACGTGGTGCCCCTGGTCGGCGTGCGGGTCGGGGAAGGTCGGGGCGCGCAGCAGCGACTCCCGGACGAGCGTCGTGGTCCCGCCGTCCGCCCGGGTGGTGCGCGTGATGTCGTGCCCGTACGTGGAGTCGTTCGCGACGGCGACGCCGAACCCGGGCTCGGCGACGTGCACCCAGCGGTGTGCGCTCGTCTCGAACCGCGCCATGTCCCACGAGGTGTTCTGGTGGGTCGGGCGGTCGATGTGGCCGAACTGGATCTCGCTCGAGGCCGATGCCGCGCGGACGTCGAGCGGGAAGGCGAGCTTGAGCAGCTTCTGGCGCTCGTGCCACTCGACCTCGGTCTCGATCGTGAGTTCCGGCTGCCCGGCGACCGCGGAGTACCGGGTGGTGAGCGTCGAGGAACCGAACGAGCGCGCGACCACGAGGTGGTCCCCGTCGATCGACACGGACGACGCCGACAGCACGGTGCCGCTGCGCTGGTAGGCGCGGTCGATGTCCCACGCCTCCCACTGGTTCGGGGTGTCGCGGAAGACGGTGTACTCGGCGGCCGCCGCCGCCGGAGCGACGGCGTCCCGTCCGGTCGCGTGGTCGACGAGGGACACGAGGTGGCCGGCTGCGTCGACGGTCGCCGTGACGACGCCGGTGTCGAAGACGAAGCGGTCGCCGTTCCGCACGGGAGGCACGGGTCGCGGTTCGTCGCCGAGCGAACCTCCCAAGGGGGTTGCGTCTCCCGCCGCGACCGGCGACGCGTTGAAGCGCACGACGTTCCCCGTCGAACCGCTGCCCCCGACGACACCGGCACCCGCTGGTGCGTCGAGCAGCGCGCTCCCGCCCGTCGCCCGGGCGGTCGACGACGCACCGACCCCGGCGAGCGCCGCGGCACCGCCGTTCGCGAGCGCCGTCGTGGCGTTGCCGATCAGGCCCTCGAGCACGCGGGCGACCTCGGCGTAGTTCGCCTCGGCGTTCTCGTACACCCACGCGATCGAGGACCCCGGCAGGATGTCGTGGAACTGCTGCAGCAGGACGGTGTGCCAGGCCTGCTCGAGCTCCTCGTACGGGTAGTCGAGCCCGAGTCGGACGGCGGCGGTGGACGCCCAGAGCTCGGCCTCGCGGAGCAGGTGCTCGGAGCGGCGGTTGCCCTGCTTCGTGCGGATCTGCGAGGTGTACGTGCCACGGTGGAACTCGAGGTACATCTCGCCGGACCAGACCGCGGGCGTCGGCAGCGCGGCCTCGACCTCCTCGAAGACCTGCGCCGGGGTGCCGAGGTCGACCCGGGGGGATCCGTCGAGGTCGTGCTGGCGCCGGGCAGCGGCGACCATCTCCCTCGTGGGTCCGCCGCCGCCGTCGCCGAAGCCGTAGAGCAGCATCGAGGTGTTCGCGACCCCGCGCTCCTTGTTCTGCCGCTCTCCGCGGTGGAGGTCGTCGGGCGAGACGTCCGAGTTGTAGGTGTCCGCCGGGGGCAGGTGCGTGAGGACCCGCGAGCCGTCGATGCCCTCCCAGTGGAACGAGGTGTGCGGGATGACGTTCGTCTCGTTCCACGAGGGCTTCTGCGTGACGAACCACTTCGAGCCCGCTGCCCGGACGATCTGCGGGAGTGCGCCGGAGTACCCGAAGGAGTCCGGCAGCCAGGCCTCGGGGGTGTCGATGCCGAACTCCTCGAGGAAGAACCGCTTGCCCGCGACGAACTGCCGCGCGAGCGCCTCGCCCCCGGGCAGGTTGGTGTCCGACTCGACCCACATGCCGCCGACCGGGATCCAGCGACCCTCGGCGACGCGCTCCTTGATGCGGGCCCAGATCGACGGGTAGCCGTCACGGATCCAGGCGTACTGCTGCGCCGAGGAACACGCGAACGTGAAGTCGGGGTCGCGGTCCATCAGGTCCAGCACGTTCGAGAACGTGCGGGCGCACTTGCGGATGGTCTCGCGCACCGGCCAGAGCCAGGCGGAGTCGATGTGCGCGTGCCCGACGGCGATCGCGCGTCCGGCCGATCCCGACGCGCCGACGGCCAGCAGGGGCGCGAGGACCTCGCGGGAGGCCGCGGCGGTGCCGGCGACGTCGTCCGGGTCGAGGGCGTCGGCCGCACGTTCGAGCCCACGGAGGATGTCCGCCCCCCGGGTCCCGTCGGTGGGCAGGACGGCCATCAGGCCCCGGAGGACCCAGAAGTCCTGCTGCAGCTCCCACACGGTGTCGTCCCGCTCGACGATCTCGAGCGCCCTGACCCGGTAGATCGGCTTCGTCCCGGCCGTGGAACGTGACCCGAGCGGGGTGGCCCCCTGGAACGAGTCGCCGCCGATGTCCGGGTTCGCCGCGGCCTCGACGTAGAGCTCGAACGACTCGCCGGGCCCGACCTCGAGCGGGACGGTGTCGTTCTTGGGCTCGATGCCCTTGACCGTCGAGCCGTCCGGCCGCCATGCGAGCCCCTCGGCCTGGAACCCGGGGTGGCGCTTGGTGAACCCGAGGTCGACCCGGAGCTCCGCCGTCGTACCGGGTGCCGTCCCGAAGTCCTCCGGCACGGTGCCGCGGATCCGGAACCACGTGGTGCCCCACGGTCGACCGCCCCAGGAACCGCCCACCGTGAACGGCTCGTAGTCGGCGGCGACCGCGACGTCGAACGGGACCGGCTCGTCCGGCACCGTCCACGCGGCGATCTCCACCGGTGCGGACCGGCGTAGGACGGCGGGGTCGATGCGGTCCCGGACGAGTCGGGCGATCCGGGCTTCGACGAGAGGTTCGTCGTGGTGCATGGAGGTGGTTCCTTTCCAGCGGGACGGGAAGCGGGACGGTGTTCGGGACGGGCCGCGGGACGGGCGTCAGCCCTTGATGCCGCCGGCGAGGGCGTTGCCGCCGCCGAGGCCCCGGGACACGAGGACGTAGAGGGCGATGACGGGCACGGAGTAGATGATCGAGAAGGCCGCGAGCTGCCCGTACGCCACCGCCCCGTACTGCCCGAAGAAGTTGAAGATGCTCACCGCGGCGGGCACCTTGTCGGGCGAGAGCAGCAGGACGAAGGGCACGAAGAAGTTCCCCCACGCCTGGATGAACACGAAGATGAACACCACGGCGATCCCGGGACGCATGAGCGGGACCACGATGCGCGTCAGGGTCGTCATCATCGAGGCGCCGTCGGTCCACGCCGCCTCCTCGAGGGAGATCGGCACGGAGTCCATGAAGTTCTTCGCCATCCAGATCGCCATCGGCAGCGAGGTCGCGGCGAGGAAGAAGATGCAGCCCCACACGTTGTCGATGAGGTTGAGCGACACGAACAGCGCGTAGACCGGCACCATCATGGCGGTGATCGGCAGGCCGGTGCCGAACAGGATCCCGTACAGGAACGGCTTGTTGACGCGCATCTTGTACCGGGACAGCGGGTAGGCGGCGAGCAGCGCGAAGACCACGGTGACGAGCGCCGTGCCGCCGGAGATGAGCAGGCTGTTCGCGAGCGGGATGAACGACAGCTCCGGCGTGAGGACCTTCTGGAAGTTGTCGAGCGTGAACTGCGACGGCACCTTCACGGACAGCGACGCGTCGGGGTCGACCGAGGCGAGCACGAGCCACAGGAGTGGCACCGCGAAGCAGACCGCGATGACGAGCAGCACGATGTTCGACACCCAGCGCATCGTCCGCCCGCGCGGCGAGGTCATGTGCAGCGCACCGGGCGCGGTCACCGATCGGGTGGTGGTCTGGTCGAGGGACGGGGCAGTGATGGCCATCAGTCCACCTCCGGCTTCAGTGCCTTGATGTAGATGATCGAGAACACCGCGCCGACCACGAGCAGGATCGTCGCGATGGCGGTGCCGAAGCCGAGCTGCGAGAACTTGAAGGCCTCCTGGTAGGCCAGGATCGGCAGCGTGGACGAGTCCGTCCCGGGGCCGCCGGCGGTCATCACGTAGATGAGGGTGAACACCGACAGGGTCTGCAGGGTCGTCAGCATGAGGTTCGTCGAGATCGATCGGCGGATGACGGGCAGCGTGATGTAGACGAGGCGCTGCCAGCCGGTGGCGCCGTCGACCTCGGCGGACTCGGTGATCTCCTCGGGGACCTCCTGCACGGCGGCCGAGTACACGAGCATCGAGAACGCGGTGCCGCGCCAGATGTTCGCGAGGATGACGGCGAGCATCGGGTACGTGTACAGCCAGTTCGGCCCGCTGATGCCGATCGAGGCGAGGAACTCGTTGAGTGTGCCCTTGTCGTTGAAGAACGCGTAGGCGGCGAACGACGCCACGATCTCGGGCAGCACCCACGCGGCGACGACGAACGTGCCGACGACGGCGCGGACGACCTTGTGGGCGCTGCGCATGAGGAGCGCGAGTGCGAGGCCGAGCACGTTCTGCCCGACCACGGCGGAGGCGAGCAGGAAGACGATGGTGAGGATCACGGACTTCGGGAAGTCCGGGTCCTGGAACAGCTCGACGTAGTTCTTCAGGCCGACGAACTGCTGGTCGGCCGCGCCGACCCCGGTCAGCGCCGAGTTGGTGAACGACCCGTAGAACGACGAGATGACGGGGCCGAGCAGGAAGATGACGAGGAGGACGACGGCGGGGAGGAGCGGGACGGCTCGTCCCACGTTCCGCAGCGGCTTCCGCTTGCGCGGGACCGGCGGATCGGTGCGCTTCGGCGCACCGGGCGCCGACAGCGTCGGCGCGAGGGGGGTGCTGGACACGGTGGTTGCCTTCCGGGTGCGGAGAGGGGTTCCGAAGGTGGGGAGAGATGGACGGGAGGCGCGGCGCACGACGCGAGCCGCGCCTCCCGTCCGTCAGGTGGCGCCGTCTCGTCAGCCGGAGACGGTGTTGTCCTTGCCGACCACCTGTTCGACGGACTTGTCGTACGCGGCAGCCGCTTGCTTCGGCGTCTGCTGCCCGGTCATGACCGACTCCATCGCGACCTGGATGGCGTTGGAGACCTGGGAGTACTCACTCGTCGCCGGGCGGAAGTTCGTGTGTTCCACGAGCCCGGAGAAGAACTTGAACGTCGGGTTGGACGCGTCGTACGTCGGGTCCTCGGCGACGTCCTTACGGACGGCGATCTGGCTGTTCTCGATGTCGTACTTCAGCGAGCCCTCCTGGTTGAGGAAGGTCGAGATGAAGTCGAACGCGGCCTGCGGGTTCTTCGAGTTCTTGCCGACCGCGAGGGTCCAACCGCCGGACATCGAGTTGTAGCCGGGAGCCTGGCCGTTCTGCGTCGGCATCGGCGCCTGGCCCATCACGCTCGACCACTCGGGCCACGGCGCGGTGCCGGACTTCAGCCACGTCCCCGACTGCCACGACCCGTCGAGGTCGATCGCGAGCTGGCCCTTCGGGAGCCACGTCTGCGCGATCGTCGTGCCGACCTGGCTGTCGAGCGCCTGCTGCGGTGTCGGGCCGAGGCCGCCCTGGTAGACGTCCTTGATGAACTGCAGCGAGTCCACGAACTGCTTCGAGCCGGTGACCCACTTCTTGTCCTTGTAGAGCGTGTTGCCGGAGCCGTCCGCGCCGTAGAGGAGCATCTCGAAGCCCTGCATCGTCGACGCCTCACCCTGGGGCTTGCCGGAGTAGACGTTGAACGGGATGACGCCCGGGTCCTTCTCCTTGATGGTCTTGGCGGCCGCGAGGACGTCGTCCCAGGTCTTCGGCTGCCACGGGACCGGCAGGCCGACCTTCTTGAAGATGTCCTTGTTGTACCAGAGGGCACGGGTGTCGGTGCCCATCGGGATGCCGTAGGTCTTGCCGTCGACGCCTTCGCCGGCCTGCTTGGCGTTGTCGTAGAACTGGCTCCAGTCCTTCCACTTCGCCGTGTACTCGTCCAGCGGCAGGAGGTAGCCGGCCTGCGCGTCGGCCTTGATGAGGAAGGTGTCCTCGTACATGACGTCCGGTGCGGTCGCCGGCGCCTTGTTCATGAGGGCGAGCTTCGTGTAGTAGTCGTTCTCCTGCGCCTGGATGGGCACGAGTTCGACCTTCTTGCCCGGGTTGTCCTTCTCGTACTGCTTCTTGACGACCTTCATCTGGGCGTCGAGCTGCTGGAAGGCACCGAACTTCTGGTACGCGATCTTGATGGTGTCGCTCGAGGCGGAGCCTGAGCTGGAACAACCAGCCAGGCCGACCGCGGCGACTGCCACGGCTGCGAGTCCGGCGATGATTCGGGTGCGGCGTTTCATCGGTGCTCCTTTGCACGGGATGTTCGCGGGCTCCGTCACCCGCGCGCAGGGATTACTCCACCGTATTGACTTATCCGTGTCAAGGGGTGCCGCGTGTCGATTCGGTCACGCCCTCGGGCGTCTCGAGGGTTCGCGTGTGCGCGGGCGCGCCGCGCTTCGTGAGCAGGAATGGTCGGGTCCGCAGCACGGACCCGACCATTCCTGCTCACTGGGTCACGCCGGTTCTGCTCACCTGACGGACGGGAGGCGCGGGTCGGCCCCGCACCACGCCTGGCGTCCTGCAGGAGGTCGCGACCGACGTCCGTCAGCGACGGATGAGGAGGGCGCTCGCCCGCGGGGACAGCGCCGCGTCGAGGACGAGGCAGGCCGCACCGACCGCCGCCACGTCCGCCCCGCGGCCGCTCTCGGTCACGAGGACGGGGTGCTTCGGCACGAGCAGCGGCGAATCGACGATCGCCGCTAGCGCAGCGGGCAGTGCAGCGCTGGCGATCCGCGACCAGAACGGGCCGCCGAACACCACGCGGTCGATGTCGAGCAGGTTCACGATGAGGACGACGGCGTTGCCCATCACGGCCCCCGCCTCGGCCGCGAGCCCCACGGCGACCGGGTCCTCGGCATCGATCGCCGCGCCGAGCGCGTCCCAGGCACGGTCGACCGCCGCGACGTCGGCGGGAGCGCCCCCGAGTGCGAGGCCCCGGGCCTCGGCGATGTGCACCAGACGGTCCGGTGCGACCGCCGCCCCGACTTCACCCCGTGCGCCCTCGCCGTCGGGCGTCCCGGCGAGGCCGAGCTGGTCGACCATGATGTGCCCGGCGTCACCGGCGTTCGAACCGACCCCGCGGACGGGCTCGTGGTCGACGGCGAGGCCCACGCCGAAGCCGGTGCCGAAGTAGACGAAGGCGAAGTTCCGCGCCGAGGACTCCCCGGCGAGGAACATCTCCCCCACCACGGCCGCCGTGACGTCCTTCTCGAGGAGCACCGGGTACCCCGTCGCCTCGGCGAGGGCGTCCCGGAGCGGGACGTCGCGCCACCGCGGCAGGAAGGGCGGGTCGAGCACGACGCCGGCGTCGACGTCGATCGGCCCCGGACTGGCGATGCCGACCCCGAGCACGGCCTCGACGTCGACGCGGGCACCCGACACGAGCTCGTCGATCGAGGTCGCGATGGTCCGGACGACCTCGGAGGGGTCGTCCGCGGTCGGGGTCGACGTGGTGCTCGACGCGATCACGGTGCCCGCGAGGTCGAGCAGCACGTACGTCACGACGGCCGGGTCGACGTGCACCCCGACGGCGTAGCGGCTGCCGGCCTCGAGTCGCAGGATGGTGCGGGGCTTGCCGCGACCGGACACGACCGTGCCCGACTCGGCGATCATCCCCGCCTCGATGAGGAACCTCGTGACGTTCGACACCGTCTGGGCACTGAGGCCCGTGCGGGAGGCGAGCTCGACGCGGCTCAGCCCGTCCGGGGAGCGGCGCACGGCGTCGAGCACCACCGTCCGGTTGAACCCGCCGATCGACGGCAGGTTCGCCCCGCGCCGATGCTCTGCCATGCCGCGACCATACCGCGCCGGTCGAGCGCGCACGGGCGGCACAACGGTGCGGTATCGGTCTCCCGCCCCGCTGGCACCCGCACGGGTGGCACGGCTACCCTGAGCGGCATGACGGACCTCCGCCTCGAAGAACTCTCCGCGTCGACCGCTGCGGCGGCGAACTCCCTGACGCTCAAGCCCGGGCAGGAGCAGTTCGTGCAGCCGACGACCTACGGCGTGGCGGAGTCGGACGTGAAGCCGAGCTCGGCGTGGACGCGCGTGGTCCTCGACGGCGACGAGGTCGTCGGCATGATCATCGGCACCTTCGACCAGGACAACGCCGAGGAAGAGCTGCGCAGCGCGATCTGGCGGGTGAACGTCTCGGCGAAGGCCCAGGGCCGCGGCGTCGGCCGGTTCGCCGTGCACGGCCTCGCCGACGAAGCCCGCAACCGTGGGCTCGAGCGACTGACCGTGGTGTACGAGCCCGGTGGCGACGACAGCCCCGAGGCGTTCTTCCGTGCCGTCGGGTTCGAGGTCGTCCGCGAGACCCAGTACGGCGACCACTTCGCGGTCCTGACGCTGTAGCCGTGCCCGACGACGCGGACTTCGGCGCGGCCGTCGCCGAGGTCGTCCGGCTCATCCCCGCCGGTCACGTCATGACCTACGGCGACGTGGCAGCGGCGCTCGGCTCCCGAGCGTCCCGAGCCGTCGGCAAGGTGATGGCGCACGAGGGCTCCGACCTGCCGTGGTGGCGCGTGGTGCGGTCCGGCGGACTGCCCCCGGTGCACCACGAGGCCCGGGCGCACGAGCACTACCGCGCCGAGGGGACACCGCTCGTGCAGGGGAAGACGACCTGGCGGATCGACATGCGTCGCGCCCGTTGGTCACCCGACACGGACGCGGACGACCCGTTCTGATCGGCGGCCGTCGGCCACGGGCCCGTGCTCAGGCGTCGAAGCGGGCGCCCTTCGGGTTCGACGGCAGCAGGAACATCACGAAGAGCACGAGCGAGCCGATCCCGGCCACCACGTGCAGGAACTGCCAGAAGCCGGAGAGGTTCGCGTCGTGCAGCCGTCGGGCGCCGAGGGCGAGGGATCCGATCAGCGTCGCGAGCCCCCACAGCACGAACAGGTAGGAGCCGACGGGGTTCTCGAGCACCGGGGTGTCCGGCGTGAACACCTGCGGGACGAGCTGCAGCACGAGGCCGATCGCGAACGACGTGATCCACCACCACCAGAACTCGGAGCGGGAAGCCCGCCCGTTGAACACGGTGTACTTCCGCCAGAACCGCCGGACGGCCTCGGTGAAGGGTGCCCCGTAGAAGGGGTCGCGCAGGGCCACTCCGCCGGGCTGCACGCTGTCGTCGCTCATGGGTCCACCCAATCACGTGACGCCGCGCGGTCGCGCCCGGACACGGGCATCGCGCCCCGGAGAGTCGGGGCGCGATGCCTGCTGCGGGGCGCGGCCCGCAGCCTCAGGGCCGGG
>NZ_JAUZED010000093.1 GCF_030705415.1 Curtobacterium sp. A7_M15
CCCGACGGGCACCTGTCGGGCGTGCTGCTCGACGCGTGGGCGGTCGCGGTGTCCGGTGGCGGGTCCTGGGCAGATGGTGGAGCGGCCGTCCGCGCGGCCTTCGCCGACTGCCCGAACCGTGCGGCGGACGGCGAGCACCTCCGGGACGTCCTCGCGCTCGCACAGCGCGCCGGGGTCCCGGCGGCGTCGCTCCTCCGCGCGGCAGCCGAGGACGTCCGCGACGACGCTGCTGCAGCCGGCCTGGCCGCCGCGGAGCGACTCGCGGTCCGGCTGGTCCTACCGCTCGGCGTGTGCGTCCTCCCCGCGTTCGTGCTCGTCGGGGTCGTGCCCGTGGTGTTCGGAGTCCTCTCCTCCACCGTCGTCGACGTCGGCTGATCATCCACAGATGCGGCTGCCGGCCCCGTGCCGCGGGTCGACCACCGCGAGGCTGGACGCACCACACCAGGAAGGACCGGCACATGACCGACACACCCCGCCCGCGCCGCCACGGCCTCCGCACCCGACTCCGGCGACGACTCGACGACGACCGGGGGTCCGCGACGGCCGAGTACGCCGTCGTGATCCTCGCCGCCGTCGCCTTCGCCGGCGTCCTCGTCGCCGTGATGCGCTCCGGAGAAGTGCAGAGCATCCTCACGGAACTCGTCCGCGGTGCACTCTCGCTCTGATCCACGCGCGACGGTGGACGGGGAGCGCGGCTCCGTGAGCGTCGAGTTCGCGGTCGTGCTCCCCGCCGTGGCACTCGTCCTGACCTCGCTCGTCGCCGCGGTGGTCGTCGTCGACGCCCTCGGTCGTCTCCAGCTCGCAGCGGCGACGGCGGCGCGGGCGTTCGGTCGCGGGGACGACGCCGCCGCTCGCGCGGCGATCGAACGCCTCGCACCCGGGGCCGACGTGACCGTCCACCGCGACGGCGTCGTCGTCTGCGTCCGGGCAGCGCGGGGCGCCGCCGGACCGTTCGAGGCCGTACCGCTCCGGGCCACCGGTTGCGCTGCGGAGGACGGGCGGTGAAGGAGCGCGGGTCCGCCACGGTGCTGCTCGCGGCGGTCGTCGGTGTCGTCCTCGTCGTCCTGACGTCGGCGCTCGCCGCAGCCGGACTGCGCGTGGCCACGATCCGCGCCCAGGCCGCAGCCGACGCCTCGGCGCTCGCCGCGGCAGCGGCCCTCGTCGGCGTCGTCCCGGGACGACCCTGTTCCGTCGCGACACGGGTGGCAGCCAGGAACCAGGCCGCTCTCGACACGTGCGGAACCGCCGGCTCCGCCGCCCGGGTCCGGGTCGTGGTGGGTGACGGACCGTTCGCCGTGGGCGCAGTCGCCGTCGCAGGGCCGACGGACGACCAGCCCGAACACTATGTGTATGGTGTGCCTGTCGGCCCCCGGTCACCGGTGCCCCGGTCGACCCGGACGCGTTCGTCGTCCAGGGCCGACGAGCACCATCGATCAAGGAGACACGTGCCAGGCACGAAGAAGCTCGTCATCGTCGAGAGCCCCGCGAAGGCCAAGACGATCGCGCAATACCTCGGTGACGGATACGAGGTCCAGGCGTCCGTCGGACACATCCGGGACCTCGTCGAGCCCAAGAACCTGCCGGCAGAGCTCAAGAAGGGCTCGCTCGGCAAGTTCTCGGTGGACGTCGACAACGGCTTCGAGCCCTACTACGTCGTCTCCGACGCGAAGAAGAAGACCGTCTCCGAGCTGAAGCGCGCGCTCAAGGAAGCCGACGAGCTCTACCTCGCGACTGATGAGGACCGCGAAGGCGAGGCCATCGCGTGGCACCTCCTGCAGGTCCTGAAGCCCAAGGTGCCGGTCAAGCGCATGGTCTTCCACGAGATCACGAAGGAGGCGATCCAGCGTGCGCAGGACGCCACCCGTGAGCTGGACACCGCCCTCGTCGACGCACAGGAGACCCGCCGGATCCTCGACCGCCTCTACGGGTACGAGGTGTCGCCGGTGCTCTGGCGCAAGATCGGTCCGGGGCTCTCGGCCGGCCGGGTGCAGTCCGCTGCCACGCGGCTCGTCGTCGACCGCGAGCGCGAACGCCTCGCCTTCGTGTCGGCCAACTACTGGGACCTCAGCGCGCGCTTCGAGAAGGAGGGCGACGCAGCCTTCACCGCTCGACTCGCGCGGGTGCAGGGGACCCGGGTCGCCTCCGGTCGTGACTTCGACGACCGCGGTGCCCTGAAGGGCGAGGCCGTCCGCCTCGACGAAGCCGCCGCCGCCGCACTCACCACGGTGCTCGAGCGTGCGGGGGACGCCACCGTCCGCAGCGTCGAGTCGAAGCCCTACACCCGCCGTCCGGCCGCGCCGTTCACGACGTCGACCATGCAGCAGGAAGCGGCGCGCAAGCTCCGACTGTCGCCGCGGCAGACCGCGCGTGCGGCACAGACGCTGTACGAGAACGGGTACATCACCTACATCCGTACGGACTCCGTCAACCTGTCGAAGCAGGCGCTCGACGCAGCCCGCAAGCAGGCCGCCGACCTCTACGGTGCGGCCACGGTGCCGGACAAGCCGCGCGTCTACGCGAGCAAGAGCAAGAACGCGCAGGAGGCGCACGAGGCGATCCGGCCCGCCGGTGACACCTTCCGCACCCCGGCGCAGCTCGAGGGCACCCTGACGGGCGTCGAGTGGCGTCTCTACGACCTCATCTGGAAGCGCACGATCGCATCGCAGATGGCGGACGCGAAGGGGTCCACGGCGTCGATCGTCCTCGGCATCTCCTCCACCGAGTCCGTCGAGGGCATCCCGGCGACCGCGAACGGCACCGACGCCGAGTTCACGGCGTCGGGCACGGTGATCACCTTCCGCGGGTTCCTCAACGCCTACGAAGAGGGCAAGGACGAGGACCGCCACGAGTCCTCGGACCGCTCGGGCACCGACGTGGCGCTGCCCGACGTGAAGGAAGGCGAGCACCTCGCCGTCGATGACGTCGTCGCGAAGGGGCACGACACCACCCCGCCCCCGCGCTACACCGAGGCGAGCCTCATCAAGACGCTCGAGGACCTGGACATCGGCCGGCCGTCGACCTTCCCGACCATCAGCCCGACGATCATCGACCGTGGCTACGTGTCGCTGCGCGGGACCCAGCTCGTGCCGAACTGGATCGCCTTCAGCGTGGTCCGGCTGCTCGAGGACTACTTCGGTGACCTCGTGCAGTACCAGTTCACGGCGGACATGGAAGCCGACCTCGACCGGATCGCGAACGGCGATGCCGACCGTGTCGACTGGCTGAAGGAGTTCTACTTCGGCGGCGGTGACCAGCGTGGTCTCCGCACGGTGATCGACAACCTCGGCGAGATCGACGCGCGGGAGATCAACTCCGTCGAACTGGCGCCGGGGCTGACCCTCCGCATCGGTCGCTACGGCCCCTACATCGAGGTGCCGAGCGACGACCCCGAGAAGCCCCGGCGCGTCAACGTGCCCGAGGACCTCGCTCCGGACGAGCTCACCGCCGAGAAGGCCCGCGAGCTCGTGGACGCCCCGGTGCTCGGTGACCGCGTCGTCGGCATCAACCCCGAGACCGGGAAAGAGGTCCTCGCGAAGGACGGCCGCTTCGGTCCCTACGTGACCGAGCGCACGCCCGAGCCGGAGCCCGCGGTCGACCCGACGACGGGCGAGGTGCTCGAGACGCAGGCCGCGCCGGCCGCCGCAGAGGCGGAGCCGGCAGCGACGACCAGCGCCAAGGGTGCCGCGAAGAAGGCGTTGGCGAAGAAGACGACGAAGAAGGCCGCTGCGCCCAAGGAGCGCACGGCGTCCCTCTTCAAGTCCATGGACCCGCAGACGGTCGACCTCGAGACGGCCCTGAAGCTGCTCGACCTGCCGCGGGTCGTCGGCAAGGACCCCGAGTCCGGCGACGACATCACCGCGCAGAACGGGCGGTACGGCCCCTACCTCAAGAAGGGCACCGACACCCGGACCCTGCCGAGCGAGGACGCGATCTTCGACGTCGACCTCCCCGGAGCGCTCGAGCTCTTCGCCCAGCCCAAGTACGGCGGACGACGCGCTGCGAGCGCGGCGCTCAAGGAGTTCGACGCCGACCCGGTGTCCGGCAAGCCGATCAAGATGAAGGACGGCCGGTTCGGTCCGTACGTCACGGACGGCGAGACGAACGCGACGATCCCGCGCGGCGAGGACGTCGAAGCGGTCGACCACGCCCGAGCCGTGCAGCTCATCGCGGACAAGCGCGCCAAGGGACCGGTGAAGAAGAAGGCACCGGCGCGGAAGCCGGCGGCCAAGAAGAAGTGACCGGCCGGTTCATCACGCTCGAGGGCGGCGACGGTGCGGGCAAGACGACGCAGGCGGAGCTGCTGACCGCCTGGCTCGAAGCGCACGGCCGCACGGTCGTGCGCACCCGCGAACCGGGCGGGACCGAGCTCGGGACGCGGATTCGCGAGATCGTCCTGCACGAACGCGGGCACGTCGCGCCACGAGCCGAGGCGCTGCTCTACGCGGCTGATCGAGCGCACCACGTCGAGACCCTCGTCCGTCCCGCGGTCGCTCGCGGCGACGTCGTGCTGCAGGACCGGTACATCGACTCCTCGGTGGCGTACCAGGGCATCGCTCGCGGTCTCGGTGCCGAGCAGATCCGTTCGGTGTCGGACTGGGCGGCTGACGGACTCACCCCGGACCGCACGATCCTGCTCGACCTCGACGTGACCGTCGGGCGTGCGCGGGTGGCCGCGGCGCGCGGGGACACCTTCGACCGACTCGAGTCCGAGGCCGAGGCCTTCCACGAGACGGTCCGGCGGGCGTTCCTCGAGATGGCGGCCGCCGAGCCCGAGCGCTTCCTCGTGGTCGACGCGTCCGCACCGGCTGCGGACGTCCAGCGCGCGATCCGAGCCGCGGTCGCTCCACTGGTCGGGATCGTCGAGGGATGACGGTGGCGGCTGGCAGGATGATTCCATGAGCGTGTGGGACGGCCTGACGGGGCAAGAAGAGGCGGTCGCCTCGCTCCGCAACGCTGCCGAGTCGCCCGACGGCACCGGCGGCATGACGCACTCGTGGCTGATCACGGGACCTCCCGGGTCGGGCCGGTCGAACGTCGCGTCCGCCTTCGCCGCAGCGCTCGTCGGCAGCGGTCCGGATGACGACCACACGCTCCAGCAGATCACTGCCAAGACCCATCCCGACGTCTCGGTCCTCACGACGCAGCGCGTGATCATCACCATCGACGAGATCCGGCAGCTCGTCACCTCGTCGCACTACTCGCCGTCCGTCGGGCGCTACCGCGTGGTGATCATCGAGGACGCGGACCGCATGACGGAGCGCACGTCGAACCTGCTCCTCAAGGCGCTCGAGGAACCGCCGGAGCGCACGGTCTGGATCCTCTGCGCCCCGAGCGAGGCCGACCTGCTGCCGACGATCCGCTCGCGCGTCCGCTCGGTCCGCCTGCGGGTGCCGGGCATCGAGTCCGTCGCGGACCTCCTGGTCGCCCGGACCGGTGTCGACCGTGTCCTCGCGATGGACGCGGCACGGCAGGCGCAGAGCCACATCGGCATGGCCCAGCGTCTCGCCACGAGCGAGGACGCCCGCGACCGTCGGCGCCGGACGCTGACCACGGTGCTCGGGGTCAGGACGGTCGGGGACGCCGTGATGGCCGCCGCCGACCTGCTCGCCGTCGCCGACGAGGACGCGAAGGCGATCACGCAGCAACGCGACTCCGAGGAACGTGACGCCGCGATGCGCTCCCTCGGGATCGAGCCCGGGGGGACCATCCCGCCAGCACTCCGTTCGCAGTTGCGCCTCCTCGAAGAGGACCAGAAGCGTCGGGCGACGCGAAGCCTCCGGGACGGGTTGGACCGCATCCTCGTGGACGTCTCCTCGCTGTACCGTGACCTGCTGCTGCTCGGGCTCGGGGCGCCTGCGGAGCCGGTGAACCTCGCCATGCGCGACCACCTCGACCAGGCACTGCCGACGGTGACGCCGGCTGCGGCCCTCGAGGTGCTCGACGCCATCGCGCTCGCCCGGCAGCGGATCGCCGCGAACGTGGCGGCGCTCCTCGCGCTCGAGGCGCTGCTCGTCACGATCGCCCGCGCCCGGCGCTGACCCCCGCAGGTCGCCGACGCCGTGGACCGGACCACCTGTGGAAGCCGAGCGGCCCGTCGGGCGCGAACCGCGCCTCCAGGCGTCCCACACCGTGTCTGTGACGTTCCCCATCCGCCCGCGGCCCCGCGCATGGGAGAATCGCCGCATGTCCGACGCAGAACCCGGCCTGCGCGAGCGGAAGCGCCGCGCCACCCGACTCGCGATCCAGCAGGCCGCGCTCCGCATCGCGATCGAGGAGGGGCTGGCCGCGGTGACGGTCGACGAGATCTCGCGGCGTGCGGACGTCTCTCCGCGGACGTTCTTCAACTACTTCCCGAACAAGGAAGGCGCGATCCTCGGCGACGATCCGACGCTGCCGGACGACGACACGCTGGCTGACTTCGTGGCGGGTGGGCCGACGGGGGAGTTGCTGGCCGACCTCGGGGCGTTGCTCGTGCACTCGACGCGCGAACTCATCGAGGAGCGCGGGCTGATCGAGGAGCGGCAGCAGGTGTTGCGGGCCGCGCCGGAGCTCTTCAGCCGACGGATGGAGTCCATGAAGGAGTTCCAGGGGGCGATCGAAGGGGCGATCGTGGCGCGGTTCGCTGCGGCAGCAGGCGAGGCACCTGACGAGCCCGTGGACGCCGCGGGGACGACTCCGGATCGTCGCCGTCGGGCGCGGTTGGCGTCGCTCGTGGCCTTGGCCGTGCTGCGGCATGCCTGGTGGGAGTGGTCGGACGCCGATTCCGACACCCACCTCGTCGACGAGCTCGAGCGGTCGTTCGCCGACCTCGACGCGCTCGTTTCGCGTTCGCTCGTCTGAACCTGTATAGTCGTGTCCCGTGCCGCTCCGGCAACGGAGCGTCCGCCGCCTTAGCTCAGTCGGCAGAGCGATTCACTCGTAATGAATAGGTCGTCGGTTCGATTCCGACAGGCGGCTCCGAAAAGCCCCGGTCAGACAGTGTCTGACCGGGGCTTTCTGCTACCCGGCGCGGAATCGCGGGAGAGCGAGGGCTCGGGCACCCGAACAGCCGGGCACCCGAACCCATCGCCTCAGGGCAGGTAGTACGTCGGGTTCGGCAGCTTCACGCTGCGGTCCGCCGACCCACCGAGCAGGTCGCTGTACTGGTCGCCGAAGTTCGCCACGATGTCGTACCGCCCTCCGGAGCGCGACTCGATGTGCGCACGGGTCTGCGACTTGTACTCGACGGTGGTGCACTTCGCCGAGGCGCACGTGATGTACGACGGCTGCTGGGAGGCGCCGACCCCGGTCCACTTCGTGTAGTAGGTCTGCGTGCCGTGCTGGGTCGCCTGGAACTGCGGGTACCCGACCTTCTGCAGGTTCTCGATCGTGGCGGTCTTCTGGTCGTCGTTGCGTCCGGTGAGTCCGATGATCGAGCAGCCGGAGCGCTCGGCGATCGACACGAGCGAGGTCATCGACGGGGTGGCGGGGAAGCGCTCGTCCTGCACCCACTCGTCCTGGCGGGCGGGGTCGAACACGAAGTGCATGTCGGCGACCTCCATGTCGTAGGTCCACAGCGTGGTGTCGTCCGCGTCGAGCACGATCGCGGGGTTGCGGTGGAGCTTGCGGCCGACGGCGCACTGAGCGGCGACGACGGGGGCCTGCTTGCGGACGATGGAGCGCATCTCGCGGATGTAGGGCGAGTCGGTGCGGTTCGCGAGTCCGGTGCCGGGGTCGCCGTAGTAGGTCGCGATGGTCGACTTGACGGAGTCGATGTTCGGGATGCCCTCGCCGCCCTGGGTGGCGCCGGACGAGCCGTCGGCAGCCATGGTGAAGTGCGTGCGGGGCGTCAGGCGAGGTTCCGAGACACCGGGCAGGTCTGCGGAGGGCAGGTAGTACGTCGGGTTCGGGAGCTTCAGCGATCGATCGGCGTAGCCGCCCTGCAGGTCGCTCCACTGGTCGCCGATGTTCAGTGCGATGTCGTACCCGAGGTCCTGCTCGATGTGCTTCCGCGTGAGCGCCTTGTACTCGACGGTCGTGCACTTCGCGGTCGCGCAGGTGATGTACGACGGCTGCTGGGACGCGCCGACCCCGGTCCACTTCGTGAAGAAGCGGTCCTGGGTGAAGGCGGTGTACCCGACCTTCGACAGGTTCTGGACGGTGGCGGCCTTCTGGTCGTCGTTGCGGCCGGTCAGCCCGAAGATCGTGAAGCCCAGCGACTGCGCACGGTTCACGAAGCCGACCATCGAGGGCGTCGCCGGGAAGCGCTCGTCCTGCACCCACTCGTCCTGGCGGGCGGGGTCGAAGACGAAGTGCATGTCCGCGACCTCCATGTCGTACGTCCACAGCGTGGTGTCGTCGGCGTCGAGGACGATCGCGGGCTTCTCACCGCGGCGGACGGCGGCGTCGTGGATACGCCGCAGCTGGGCGCCCTGCCGATCGACGATGGAGCGCATCTCGCGGATGTAGGGCGAGTCGGTGCGGTTCGCGAGTCCGGTACCGGGGTCGCCGTAGTAGGTCGCGATCGTCTTCTTGACCGAGTCGATGTTCGGGATGCCCTCGCCGCCCTGGGTCGCTCCGGAGGAGCCGTCGGCGGCCATCGTGAACTGCGTCCGTGGCTGCAGGCGAGCGTCGGCCGAGTGGCCGGGCGGTGTCCACCCGTGTCCGGGTGAACCCCACCCGTGGGCGGCCGCGGGCGTGACGCCGACGAGGGTCGAGGTGAGCACGATCGCCGCGCTCGTGGCGACGGCGGACAGGACGGATCGGCGCATGGAGGAGACCTGATCGCTTTCTGTGGGAGGAGCGGTCGCGCGGGACACGACCGTCGCACCCCCGTTCAGGGGGCGCAGCAGCACGCTAGCTGGCAATCACCCGTGCAGTCCATACCAAAGTGCTGCGGGTGGACAGCGGCGGGCCGTCGGACGGCGCTGGTAGACAGGTCACATGACGGTTCGTTGGGGAGTCATCGGTACGGGCGGCATCGCACGGTCCTTCGTGGGCGACTGCAGCGCCGCGGGGATCGAGTTCGTCGCGGTGGGCAGCCGGACGCTCGCGAGCGCCGAGGCGTTCGCGGCCGAGTTCGGGATCCCGCGGGCGCACGGCTCCTACGAGGACCTCGTCGCCGACGACGGCGTGGATGCCGTGTACGTCGCGACACCGCACTCGCGGCACGCGGCGGATGCGCTGCTCGCGATCGAGGCCGGCAAGCACGTCCTCGTCGAGAAGGCCTTCACGATCACGGCGGACGAGGCCCGTCGTGTGGTGGGCGCCGCCCGCCGGGCCGACGTCGCCGTCATGGAGGCGATGTGGACGCGCTTCCTCCCGCAGATGTCGATGATCCGCGAGCTCGTGGCCGAGGGGCGCATCGGGCGCGTCCGGGTCGTCGAGGCGACGCACCACCAGGCGCTGCCGTCCGATCCGGCGCACCGGTTGAACGACCCGGCGCTCGGCGGCGGCGCGATGCTCGACCTCGGCATCTACCCGATCTCCTTCGCGGTCGACGTCCTCGGCGTGCCGACGTCGGTCGTCGCTGCCGGCACGCTGAGCGAGCAGGGCGTCGACACCCAGATGGGCCTGGTGCTGACGCACGAGGGCGGGACGCAGTCGATGATCCACTTCGGGCTCGACCTCCGCAGTCCGAACACGGCCTCGGTCATCGGGGAGGACGGTCGCATCGACCTCGACGCGACCTGGTACACGCCGACGACCTGGCGGATCCGGGACCGCGATGGGAACGTCGTCGAGGAGTTCGACGGACGCGAGGAGCTCACCGGCTACGCGCACGAGGTGCGCGCGTTCGAGACGATGGTCGAGTCCGGCACCCACGAGGGCGGCCCGATGGACCCCGAGGAGACCATCGCCATCATGGCGCTCATGGACGAGGCACGCCGCCAGGTCGGCGTCCGGTACCCGGCCGACGGCTGACGCTCGGCGGGCGCGGAACGTGCGGACCGGCGAAGGAGGCCTGGAGGCTCCTCCCGCAGTTCCGTAGGATCGATCGCGATGTCCGACCAGCAGCCTTCACCGCGCAGCGTCGCGGACCGCCTCCGCGACGCCCGCACCGCCGTCCGCGCTTCGATCGCCCGCCGCCCGGTCCCGTGGATCGCCGGCGGCCTCGCGACCGTGCTCGTGCTCGGATCGGGCGGTGCGGTGGCCGTGGCGGCGGCGACCATGCCGACCCCGACGACCACGGCGGCCGCGACGGCGTCCGCAACCGCGTCGAGCGCCCCGGCACCGACTGCGGCGGCGCCCACCCCGACGCCGACACCGAAGGGCCGCAGCGTACCGGAGGACCCGCCCGGTCCGTCTGCCCTCCGGACCTGCACGATCACGAACGCTGCCTCGGCGAGCGGGCTCGGCGCGTTCGAGGGCTACGTCATGAACGCGAAGACGGGCGAGGTGCTCTTCTCGCGCAACGGGGACAAGCCCGCACAGACCGGCAGCGTGATGAAGACCCTGACGACGGCGACCGCGCTGGCCGTCCTCGGTGGCGACCACCGCATCCCGACCACCGTGACGAAGGAGTCCGGCGGAGCGATCGCGCTCGTCGGTCACGGTGACGCCACCCTGTCGGCCGGCGGAGCGACGGTCTACCCGGGCGCTCCGACGCTCGCGCAGCTCGCCCAGCAGGTGAAGGCGAAACTCGGCAACACCCCGGTGACCACGATCGTCACGGACGACACGTACTGGAACGACGCCGACGCCTGGGACCCCACGTGGCCGGTGAGCGAACGGACCATCGGCTACCAGCCGAACGTCACGGCGCTCATGGTCGACGGCGACCGCGCGAACCCCGGTGCCGCGACCTCGCCGCGGTCCACCGACCCGGTCGGTCGGGCCGGTGACCTGTTCCGGACGGCCCTCGCGAACGCCGGCGTCGCCGGTGCCGCGAACGCACAGATCGTGAAGCGTGCGACGACCAGCACGGACACGATCGCCACGGTCTCGTCGCAGCCGGTGTCGACGCTCATCGGCCAGATGATCCCGAACTCGGACAACACGCTGGCCGAGATGCTCGCGCGGATCTCGTCGAAGGAGTCCGGCTCGGACGGGTCCGCCGCTTCCCTCACCGCCGTGTACCAGACGGCCCTGAAGTCGTACGGCGTCGACCCGGCCGGCATCGTCATCAAGGACGGCTCGGGGGAGAGCGCCGCGAACGCCGTCTCGCCGAACTTCGTCGCGCACCTCATGGTGCAGGTGGCCGCCGGGGCGAAGGGCCTCGGGACGCTCGCGAACGCTCTGCCGGTGTCGGGGCAGTCCGGCACGCTCGCCAGTCGGTTCACCGGGGCGAACGCCGTCGCGCGCGGCAAGGTGCACGCGAAGACCGGATGGATCGACAGCGCGAACACCCTCGGCGGCTACATCGACGCGGCCGACGGCACCCGCCTGACGTTCGCGTTCTACGCGATCGGGTCCTCGCGGGCCGCGGCGCTGCCGGCGCTCGACGCGGTGACGGCGGCGACGTACTCGTGCGGGGGCAGGCTCACCGGCTCCTGAGGCCCCGGGTGTTGGATGGGACCATGTCCAGGGCACTCCTCGTCGTCGACGTCCAGAACGACTTCACCGAGGGCGGTGCCCTCGGTGTGACCGGCGGGGACGACCTCGCGCGTCGCATCACCGCGTTCCTCGGTCGGCACGCCGACGAGTACGACCTCATCGTCGGCTCCCGCGACTGGCACCACGGCGACGACGACAACGGTGGCCACTTCGCCGGCCCCGAGGGACCCGACTACGAGACCACCTGGCCGGTGCACTGCGTCGCCGGTACCCCCGGTGCGGAGTACCACCCGCGGCTCGACACCGCTCCGATCGACGTGCACGTCTTCAAGGGGCAGGGCACACCGGACTACTCGGCGTTCCAGGCGCGCACCGAGGACGGCGTCCCGTTGCCGGAGGTCCTGGCGGAGCACCGAGTCGTGACGATCGACGTCATCGGCATCGCCACCGACCACTGCGTGCGCGCCTCGGCACTCGACGCCCGCGCAGCCGGGTACGACGTCGCCGTCTACGACGACCTGGTGGTCGGGGTCGACGACGACCGGAGCGCGCGGGCACTCGACGAGATCCGGGCGGTCGGTGGGCACGTCGACCACAGCGACATGGACGAGGGACTGGCGAACCCGGACGGGGCGCTCCTCTGAGCGTGGCCCGACGTCGTCCGGGGCCGACCGGACCGCCTCAGACGAGCAGCTGGTGCTTCGCCAGGTCGCGGTAGAGCGGCGTCGACTCGACGAGCTCCGAGTGGGTGCCGACGCCGACGACGCGGCCGTGCTCGAGCACCACGATCACGTCGGAGTCGACCACGGTCGACAGCCGGTGGGCGATCACGAGCAGGGTGCGATCCTCGGCGACGGCGTCGATCGCGAGGCGCATCTTCTGCTCGTTGACCCCGTCGAGCGACGAGGTGGACTCGTCGAGCAGCAGGATCGGGGGAGCGGCGAGGAGCGCGCGGGCGATCGCGAGCCGCTGCCGTTCGCCGCCGGACAGCATGACGCCGTCCTCGCCCACCTGGGCGTCGAGGCCCCGAGGGTCGCGGTGCAGGACCTCGCCGAGGTTGACGGCCTCGAGCACGCGGACGCAGTCGGCCTCGGTGGCATCCGGTGAGCCGAGCAGCAGGTTCGCGCGGATCGTGCCGGCGAGCACCGGTGCGTCCTGTTCGACGTACCCGATCTGCGCGCGGAGCTCGGCGCGTTCGAGGCCGCGCACGTCCACGCCGCCGAGCCGGATGATCCCGCTCGTCGGGTCGTAGAAGCGCTCGATCAGGGCGAGCGTGGTGGACTTCCCCGCGCCGGACGGCCCGACGAGTGCGACGCGCGACCCGCGGGGGACCCGGAACGACACGTCGTCCAGCACCACGTCGTCGGCGGTGGTGTCGTCGGGGCGCTGCGCCGCGCCTCCTGGGACGACGGCGGACTCGGCACCGTCGGCACCGGACGCCTGCGCCGGACGCGCGTACCGGAACGATACGTGCTCGAACGCGATCGCGTCGTCGCTCTCGACCGCGGCGGCGACGCGGACCGCCTTGTCGTCCTGCGCCTCGGTCGGGAGGTGCAGGATCTCCTCGATGCGCCCGAGCGCGCCGAGCGCCTGCGCGACCGCGACGGCCGCGCCCATGGCCTGACCGAGCGGCATGATCATCATGAAGAGCAGCAGGATGAACGTGATGAGCGTCGCGATCGTGATGGTGCCCGCGGCGACCTGCGCGCCTCCGACGCCGAGGACGGCGATGAACGCGACCTGCATGACGATGCTCGCGACCGGGACGACGAAGGCGGACATCTTCGCGATGTCGAGGCCGCGACGGTAGGCCTCGGTGGCGTGGCCGTCGACCTCGTGCACCTCGCGCTCGGTGGCGCCGGCGGCCCGGATCGTCCGGACGGCGCCGATGCCGCGCTCGACCGCGGCGGTGAGGTCGCCGACCTTCTCCTGCGCGCGCTTCGATGCGACGCGGATGCGGCGGCTGAGTCCACCGACGACGACGATGGCGACGAGCACGATGACGACGACGATGCCGAGGAGCAGCGGGTCGATCACCGCCATCGCGATGACCGCGCCGATGAAGGTCAGGGCTCCGCCGATCGACTCGATGAGGCCCTGCGTCAGCACGGCGCGGAGCAGGGTCGTGTCGCTGCCCACGCGGGAGACGAGGTCGCCGGTGCGCCGGGTGTCGAACTCGGAGATCGGCAGGTTGAGGATGCGCGCGATGAGCTTGCGGCGGGTGGACAGCACGACGCCCTCGCCCGCGCGCTGGAGCAGGAAGTGCTGCACGCCGTTGAGCACGCCCGCGACGACCACGAGCCCGACGAGCAGCCAGACGAGCGTGCTCAGGGTGTCGCCGTGCTGGACGGCGGTGATGACCTGGTTGACGAGCAGCGGCTGCGCGAGGGAGGCCCCGGCGCCGAGCACGCTCAGCACGATGATGACGACCATCGCGGGCTTGTTCTCGAACAGGTAGCTCAGCAGGCGGCCGAAGCTGGCGCGGGGACCGTCGGTCTTCTTGGGTCGGGCGAAGGGGAAGCTCATCGTGTTCCTAGTTTCTGCCGTACTTCTTGTGCACTGCCTGGCGGCTCACGCCGAGCAGCGTCGCGATCTCCTGCCACGAGGCACCGGCGTTCCGGGCGCGGCGGGCGGCGAGTTCCTCGGTCCGGTCGAGCTCACGGCGGAGTTCGCGGACGCTGGCGAGGGCGGAGAACGGGTCGTCCCCGGCTGCGCCGGCGGCGAGGCTCGTGATGGTCGGTCGGTCCACGGGTGTCAACCTACATTGACGGCCGGCGGGTGTCAACGTGCGTTGACGTGTTGGGGTGGGGCGGGGGTGGCGCGTGTGGCGGCAGGCGGTGGCGCCGCAGCGGGTTGGCTGGGCCGACTCGGAACGACATCACCGACGTCGTACGACGTCGGTGATGTCGCCCCACCGCGTGTGCAAATGCACGCGCCCGCAACATTCGACACCGCCGATGTCGTACGACAGCG
>NZ_JAUZED010000094.1 GCF_030705415.1 Curtobacterium sp. A7_M15
CGCGCCTCCCGGCCCTGAGAACGCAAGGAACACATTGGCTGCAACCACCGCACCCATCGCGCTCATCACCGGAGCCTCCCGCGGCATCGGCCGCCTGCTCGCGCAGAAGCTCGGCCAGCGCGGCGTCACCGTCGTCGTGACGTACAAGGGCAACGCCGACCTCGCCGAGGAGTCGCTCTCCGACGTCAAGGCCGCCGGCGGCGACGGGATCACGGCGCAGGTCGACATCGAGCAGCCGGAGTCGATCGACGCGCTGTTCGACCTGGTGCGCGACACCTACGGTCGCCTCGACATGTTCGTCGCGAACGCCGCAGCGAGCGCGTTCAAGCCCGTCGCGGACCTCAAGCTGCACCACCTCGACCGCAGCTACGCGACGAACGCCCGCTCGTTCGTGCTCGGTGCGCAGCGTGCGGCGGAGCTCATGGACCAGGGCGGCCGGATCGTCGTCGTCACGTCCTACGGGTCGCTCCGCGCGTTCCCGACGTATGCCGCGCTCGGTGCCGCGAAGGCGATGACCGAGGCGTACACGAAGTACATGGCGGTCGAGTTCGGTCCGCGGCAGATCACCGTCAACGCGGTGAACGGCGGGCTCATCGACACCGACTCGCTCGACTACTTCTACAACTCCGTGCCGGGGATGGCGCCGATGGACTCGGTGCTCGAGAAGCTCCCGCTGCAGCGTCCCGGCACCGCCGACGACATGGCCGACGCGGTGGACTTCCTGCTCTCCGACAAGGCCGGCTACATCACGGGCCAGGTGCTGTCGGTCGACGGCGGCCTCACCGTCATCGCGCCGCCGTTCTGGGCGGACACCACGTCGCCGCTGCGCGACGCGGTCCTGCCGGCGGCTGTCGACACGGCAGAGTAGGGCCATGAGCACCGTCGCCATGCCCGACCTCGCCGTCGTCTCCTCGCCGTGGACGCTCGGCCCCCTGACCCTGCCGAACCGCGTGGTCATGGGGTCGATGCACACCGGGCTCGAGGTGCACGACGACGGCGGGGCGGGCATGGCGGCGTTCTACCGGGAGCGCGCCGCCGGGGGTGCCGCGTGCATCATCACCGGTGGCATCGCGGTGAACGACGAGGCTCGTGGCGGCCCGGACTTCGCCGTCTTCGGCGTCGGGGGAGCGGACGAGCGGTTCCGTGCAGCGGTCGACGCCGTGCACGACGCCGGCTCGGTGATCCTCGCGCAGCTCTTCCACGCCGGGCGGTACGCGCTCGCGTCCGGGATGGTCGACCGGTACGGCCGACCCCAGCGCGTGGTGGCCCCGTCCGCGCTGCCCTGGGCGGCCGCCCGGGGCGTGGTGCCCGCGGAGCTGACCGCTGCCGAGATCGAGCAGACCGTCGAGGACTTCGCCGCGGCCGCACGGTCCGCGCGCGACATCGGGTTCGACGGCGTCGAGATCATGGCGTCCGAGGGCTACCTCATCAACCAGTTCCAGTCGCCGCTGACGAACCTGCGCGACGACGAGTGGGGCGGGGACGCCGAGCGGCGGCGGCGCTTCACGGTCGCGGTCGTGCGGGCCGTCCGGGCCGCGGTGCCCGACCTGGCGGTGACGATCCGGCTGTCCGGCGCCGACCTGATGCCCGGGTCCTCCACCGACGACGAGGTCGACGCACTCGTGCACGAGCTGTTGCCGCTCGGCCTCGACGGCATCTCGGTCGGCATCGGCTGGCACGAGTCCCGCACGCCGACCGTGCAGGCCGCGGTGCCCCACGGCGCGTGGCTCGCGTACGCCGCACGGATCGCCGGCGTCGTCCGCGCCTCGGCGTACCCGGACGTCAAGGTCATCGCGTCGAACCGGATGACGGACCTGCGCGACGGCGAGGCCGTGCTGGCCGACGGCCTCCTCGACGCGGTCGCCCTCGCTCGTCCGTTCCTCGCCGACCCCGCGATCGTGAACCGGTCGCTCGCCGGCGCCTTCGACCTCGTCAACACCTGCATCGGCTGCAACCAGGCCTGCCTCGACCGCTCGATCGTAGGCCAGCCCGTCTCGTGCCTGGTCAACCCCCGGGCTGCCCGGGAGGTCGCCTTCCCGGCCCGGCCGACGACCGACCCGAAGCGCGTCGACGTCGTCGGTGGCGGGCCGGCCGGACTCGCCGCCGCGGTCGATGCCGCACGGCGCGGCCACACCGTGACGCTCTGGGAGGCGTCGGACCGCCTCGGCGGCCAGTTCGACCTCGCCGCGCTCGTGCCCGGGAAGGAGGACTACGCGGCCACCGTCCGCGCGGCCCGCGCCGAGCTCGAGGACCGCGGCGCGACGATCCACCTCGGTCGGGCCGCCACGGCCGCCGACCTCACCGCGAGCGACGCCGTCGTGCTCGCTCCCGGTGTCGTACCCCGGACGATCGACGTCCCCGGTGCCGACCTGCCGCACGTCCGGTCGTACGAGCGGGCGCTCCGCGAGGGTGTCCCGGCCGGCACGGTCGCGATCATCGGTGGCGGCGGGATCGGCGTCGACACGGCGGCGTTCCTCGTCGAGTCGCCCGACGAGTCCCGGCGTGCGACCGAGTTCGGCGTCCGGTGGGACCTCGACGTGGCCGACACCGTCGTGGGGGACGTGCCGCAACGGCTCCCCGTGGCGGACCGCACGCTCCGACCCGGCGGCGACGTCACCGTGCTCCGTCGGTCGGGCAAGTTCGGGCAGGGGATCGGCATCACCTCCCGCTGGGTGGCGATCGGTCGGCTCCGGGACGCCGGCGTGCACCTCGTCGGCGGCGTGCAGGAGTACCTCCGCATCGAGCCCGGTGTGCTCTGGATCCGCGACGAGCACGGCGAGGAGCGCGGCGTGCCGGCGGACAACGTGGTGGTCTGCGCCGGGCAGGAACGCTCGCACGAGGCGGACGCGACGTCGCCCGACGGACTCGTGTCGCGCCTCCAGGACGCCGACGTGCCCCACGCCGTCGTGGGCGGTGCGCGCGACGCCCGCAGCGTCGACGCGGTGCGTGCCACGTCCGAAGCGCTCGAGGCGGTCCGGCGACTCGCACCCTGACGGCGCGTCCCGACTCGCATCTCGCTCGGAAACCTGCAAGAATGAACGGTCGAATCGTGTCCGCTCGACCCTCTATCCAGCGGATCACGAATCTCTCGAGCTTCCACCGTGTGTGCCCCCACGCCCGCGGTCCGGTTCAACCACAACAACACGCAACAGGAGCATTTGTGGCTGTCAAGATCCGTCTCAAGCGTCTCGGTAAGATCCGTGCGCCGTACTACCGCATCGTCGTCGCCGACTCGCGCACCAAGCGCGACGGTCGCGTCATCGAGGAGATCGGTCAGTACCACCCGACCGAGGAGCCCTCGGTCATCAAGATCGAGTCCGAGCGTGCGCTCTACTGGCTCGGCGTCGGCGCGCAGCCGACCGAGCAGGTCGCGGCCCTCCTCAAGCTGACCGGCGACTGGGCCAAGTTCAAGGGCGAGAAGGACACCGAGTCCAAGGTCAAGGTCGCCGAGCCGAAGCAGGCGTTCGTCGCGGACTCCTCGAAGAAGGCCGTCCTCAAGCCGAAGTCGGAGAAGACGGCCCCCGCCGCCGCTCCGGCCGAGTCGGCTGACGAGACCGCCGAGACGACCGAGGCGTAATTCCTTGCTCGAATCCGCGCTGACGCACCTCGTCAAGGGGATCGTCGATCACCCTGACGACGTGCGCGTCGCCAGTTCCACCTCCGCGCGGGGCGAGGTCCTCGAGGTGCGTGTGCACCCCGAGGACCTCGGCCGCGTGATCGGTCGCGCCGGACGGACCGCAAAGGCGCTCCGCACCCTCGTCTCGGCTCTCGCCGACGGCAAGCGGGTGCGGGTCGACGTGGTCGACACCGATTCCTAGGGAGACGACCCAGCTCCGGGTGGGTCGCATCACGAAGGCGCACGGGCTCAAGGGCGGCATCAAGCTCGAGCTCTACACCGACGACCCGGATCGTCGGTTCACACCAGGGGCCGTGTTCACGCTCCAGGTCCCGGACGACTCTCCTTGGGCCGGCAAGACCATCGCGCTCGACGAGCTCCGGTGGTACAACGGCCACCCGGTCGCCTTCTTCGAGGGCATCGGGGACCGCACCGCAGCTGAGACCCTCGCGCGGGCGATCCTCTGGGTCGAACAGGACGCCGACGCCGACACCGGCGAGGACGACGCCTGGTACGACCACCAGCTCGTCGGGCTGACGGTCCTCCGCGACGGCGTCTCCGTCGGGACGGTCGCCCGGGTCGACCACCTGCCCGCGCAGGACCTCCTCGCCGTCGACACCCCGTCGCGCGGCGAAGTCCTCGTGCCGTTCGTCTCCGCCATCGTGCCGGCGGTCGACATCGCCGCCGGCACCGTCACGGTGACCCCGCCGACCGGGCTGTTCGAGGACCCCGAGGACATGTCCCGCCCCGAGACCGTGACGGACTAGCGCGCGTGCGCATCGACATCGTCACGATCTTCCCGGAGTTCTTCTCCGTGCTGGACGTCTCACTGCTCGGCAAGGCCCGCTCCGGCGGCTTGCTGGACCTGCACGTGCACGACCTCCGCTCGTGGACCACCGACCGGCACCGCACCGTCGACGACACCCCGTACGGCGGGGGAGCGGGCATGGTCATGAAGCCCGAACCGTGGGCACTCGCGCTCGAGTCGATCCTGCGGCCGGACGGCTCCTCGACGCTCGTCGTCCCGACGCCCGCGGGCACGCCGTTCACGCAGTCCATCGCACGCTCGCTCGCGTCGACGTCGGACCACCTCGTGTTCGCCTGCGGGCGGTACGAGGGCATCGACGCGCGCGTGTTCGAGTGGGCGTCGTCGCGGTGCTCGGTCGTCGAGCTGTCGCTGGGCGACTACGTCCTGAACGGCGGCGAGGTCGCGGCGATGGCCATGATCGAGGCCGTCGGGCGACTCGTGCCCGGCGTCGTCGGCAACCCCGAGTCCCTCGTCGAGGAGTCGCACGAGGACGGGCTCCTCGAGTACCCCTCGTACACGAAGCCCGCGTCGTGGCGTGGCATCGACGTGCCGGAGGTGCTGCTCAGTGGGCACCACGCCCGCGTCGGCGCGTGGCGGCACGAGCAGCAGGTGGAGCGGACGCGGCGCGTCCGGCCGGACCTGCTGCCGGAGGCGTAGGGCGCGGCTGGCGCGTGTGCGCGGCGCGCCCCGAGTTCTCGGGCTGAGCGACACATCGCGCGCCCGCGAGCGCGAAGCGTGTCGCTCAGCCCGTGACGTTGCAGGCGAGAGCCGGCTCCGCACCGTGGGACGGGAGGCGCGGTGCGGGCTGGCGCCGTGCCTCCCGTCCGTCAGGCGGTCGCGTCGGCGCGCTGGGCGCGACGCAGGGTGAGGACCTCTGGACCGGCGTCGGTCACGGCGACGGTGTGCTCGACGTGCGCGGCGCGCGAGCCGTCGACGCTCTTGAGCGTCCAGCCGTCGTCGTCCTGGTACAGGTCGGCGGTGCCCTGCATGAGCCACGGCTCGATCGCCACCACCAGCCCCTCCTGGAGCTTCAGTCCGCGCCCCGGCCGGCCGTCGTTCGGGACGTGCGGGTCGCCGTGCATCGTCCGGCCGACGCCGTGCCCGCCGAACTGCAGGTTCACGTCGTAGCCGGCGTCCTTCGCGACGCGACCGATCGCGTACGACACGTCCCCGAGCTTGTTGCCCGTGCGGAACTGCGCGATGCCCGCGACCAGCGCCCGCTCGACCGTGTCGATCAGCCGTTGGTCGTCCTCGCGCGGGGTTCCGACCTGCGCCGTGACCGCGGAGTCCGCCACCCAGCCGTCGACGCTCGCGGCGAAGTCGAGGCTCACCAGGTCGCCGTCGACGAGCACGCGGTCGTACGGCAGCCCGTGCAGCGCCGCGTCGTTGACCGAGGTGCAGAGGTTCTTGCCGAACGGCGACTTCCCGAACGACGGGTGGTAGTCGACGTAGCAGCTCACCGCACCGCGGTCGGCGATCATCCGCGCGGCCACCCGGTCGAGGTCGAGCAGGTTCACGCCCACGTCGACGGTGTCGAGCAGTTCGTCGAGGACGTCGGCCACGAACCGACCGGCGACGCGCAGGCCGTCCAGCTCGGTGGGGGTGCGGAGTTCGATCATTGGACCATCCTCGCGCGTTTTGCGCAGGTGGGTTGCTGTGGCAAGATGGGTAGCCGTGCCCTGGCTGGACTCTGCCACGGGGGAGTCGCCGACACCGGGCACGCACCTTCACTTACCGAATTCGATCCGCGGCGACCCGTGTGCGTCCGCAGAGAGTGACCCAATCATGAGCCAGCTCCTCGACCACGTCGACGCAGCGTCGCTGCGCACCGACGTCCCGGACTTCCGCCCCGGCGACACCATCAAGGTGCACGTCAACATCATCGAAGGCACGCGCTCGCGTGTCCAGGTGTTCCAGGGCGTCGTCATCGGACGCCAGGGTCACGGTCTCGGCGAGACCTTCAAGGTCCGCAAGGTGAGCTTCCAGGTCGGCGTCGAGCGCTGGTTCCCGGTGCACTCGCCGATCATCGACCACATCGAGATCGTCACCAAGGGTGACGTCCGTCGTGCGAAGCTCTACTACCTCCGTGAACTCCGCGGCAAGGCGGCCCGCCGCAAGATCAAGGAGAAGCGCGACTCCTGATCGCCTTCACAGTGAGCGTCCGCGAGCCGGACGCCGCTGTCGGCCCCTCGTCCATGTACGGTTGTGCATCGACGGGGGGCTTTCCCTTTTTCGTGGACTCTCGCGGTCCGCGACGGGATCCTGTGGTTGAACGAGAGCGGAAATGACGGACACGACTGACGAAACCGGGCGCCGGCCCCGTGTCGAGAAGAAGCGGAACGGTGTCCTCACCTTCCTCCGTGACCTCGTCATCATCTTCATCGCGGCGTTGCTCGTCTCGTTCCTGGTCAAGACCTTCCTGATCCGGTCGTTCTACATCCCGTCGGCGTCGATGGAGAACACCCTGCAGATCAACGACCGGGTGATCGTCAACGAGCTCGTTCCGGACGTGGTGTCCCTCAAGCGCGGTGACGTCGTCGTGTTCAAGGACCCGGGCGGATGGCTGACCGGCTCCGAGGTGCCGAGCGTGACGCCGACGACCCAGCCGGCGAAGGCGATCGACTGGCTCCTCACCCAGGTCGGCCTGGGGACCGGCGACAGCGACGACCACCTCATCAAGCGCGTCATCGGACTGCCCGGTGACAAGGTGTCGTGCTGCAACGACCTCGGGCAGATGTCGGTCAACGGTGTCCCGATCAAGGAGCCGTACCTCAAGCTGCCGACGGGGGAGACGCGCGCATCGGGGACCGACTTCTCGGTGACCGTGCCCAAGGGCACCATCTGGGTGATGGGCGACAACCGCTACGACTCGAAGGACTCGCGGTACAACGGCGACACCCCGTCGAAGGGCTTCGTGCCGCTGTCCGACGTGACCGGCCGCGCCTTCGTGATCTCGTGGCCGTCGAGCCGCTGGACCTGGCTCGACGACTACCCCGAGGTCTTCGCGGGCGTGGAGGAGCGGGACAAGTGACCGCCGTCCGACCGTCGCTCCGGCTCGAGAAGAAGCTCCTGGCCGACGGCCGGGTGACCGTCATCGGGATGGACGAGGTCGGTCGCGGTGCGATCGCCGGACCCGTCGCGGTCGGGGTGGCTGCCGTGACCGTCGACATCGGTCGGGTGCCGCAGGGGCTCGCGGACTCGAAGCTCCTGACCGCCGCTCGCCGCGAGGCCCTCGACCCCGTGGTCCGTCGGTGGACCCGCACCGCGGTGGGGATGGCGTCGGCGTCGGTGGTCGACGAGCAGGGCATCGTGCCCGCGCTGGGGCAGGCCGGGGCATCCGCGATCGCCGCGCTGGTGGCGGAGGGGCTCTCGCTGGACGGTGCGGTGGTCGTGCTCGACGGGTCCTTCGACTGGCTCACCCGAGCCGTCCCGTCTGATCCCCTCGAGGTCGTCGTCCGGGTCAAGGCCGACCGGGACTGCGCTTCGGTCGCCGCCGCCTCGGTCGTCGCGAAGGTCGCTCGGGACGCGCTCATGACGGCGGCGCACGACGAGGCTCCGCACTACGCGTGGGCGTCGAACAAGGGGTACGGGTCGACGGCGCACTACGACGCGATCCGGTCCGTGGGGGCGCATGCGCTGCACCGGAAGAGCTGGCTGCACCAGGCGTCGAGCGTGGCGCTGGACGGGTTCGCGGAGCTGGACGCGCTGGCGGGCTGAGCGGGTTCGGTTGCGTTGTGTCGTCGGTGCTCCGGTCGCCGTAGACTGTGGGCGCGATGGATGACGACGAATTCGACGACTACGACCGCGAGGTCGAACTGGCCCTGTACCGCGAGTACCGCGACGTCGTGTCGCAGTTCCGGTACGTGGTCGAGACCGAGCGGCGTTTCTACCTGGCCAACGAGGTGGAACTCGCCCGCCGGGACACCGAACACGATTTCTACTTCGAATTGACGATGAACGACGTATGGGTGTGGGACGTCTACCGTTCCGACAGGTTCGTGAAGTCCGTCCGAGTGCTGACGTTCAAGGACGTGAACGTCGAGGAACTCACCTCCCGCGAACTCGAGCTGCCGAAAGAACTCGCTCTCGACGAGTGATCTTCACTTCTCGGTGCGAAATCGGAAATCGCCGAGACAATTGTGCCGGAATGCATTCCGCCCGCTACTGTGAAGGGGATTTCCCGTCCCCGCACAAGGAGCACGTCATGGCACAGAAGGTCACCGTTCAACTCGTCGACGATCTCGACGACACGCCCATCACCGCCGGCTCGGGTCGCACGGTCGAATTCGCCTTCGACGGATCGTCCTACGAGATCGACCTGACCGACGACAATGTCGACAAGTTCCGCGAAGCGATCTCCGACTACGTCGCCGCGGCGCGCAAGGTGTCCGGTCGCCGATCCGGCGGAGCCGCACCGAAGTCGGCGCCCAAGCGCGGCAACTCGGAGGAACTCGCGAAGATCCGCGAATGGGCGAAGGAGAACGGGTACGAGGTGTCCACTCGCGGACGCATCTCGACCCAGGTGCAGGAAGCGTACGCAGCCGCGCACTGAGCGCCCCTCTGCAGGACCCCGGACGGCTTCAGCCGGCCGGGGTCCTTCCTTTGTCCTCCACAGGTCGTCGTCCGCTGATTCCCGTCCACAATTCGTCGAGGTACGCCTCGACGGGGCGCTGCTTTCGGCGATCGTCGAGTCGGAGGCAACGACATGGAACGAACACCGCTGCGGAACAGCAGTCTCGGACGATTCGGCGAAGAACAAGCTGCGGAATGGCTCGAGCGCCACGGGTTCCGGCTCGTCGAACGCAATTGGCGATGCGCCCGCGGGGAGATCGACATCGTCGCGTGGCAGTCCTGCACGCTGTGCTTCATCGAGGTGAAGACCCGGTCGGGGAACGCGACCGGCCATCCGTTCGAGGCGATCACGGCGTCGAAGGTCACACGACTGCGCCGCCTCGTGCCGGCCTGGTTCGCGGACCATCCCGAGGTGTCGGCGCGGACGATCCGCATCGATGCCGTCGCCGTGCACGTCGACGGTGATCGCGTCGGGGTCGAACACGTGGCGGGCGTGCTGTGACGACCGACATCGGACGTGCGTCCGCGATCGCGCTCGTCGGGGTGCAGGGGCGCGTGATCGAGGTCGAGGCGCACCTCACGAGCCAGCTGCCCGGCTTCAGCATCATCGGGCTCCCGGACGCGGCACTGGGCGAAGCCCGCGAGCGGGTCCGGTCCGCCAGCGCCGTCGCCGGCTGTCCGCTCCCTGCGCGGCGGATCACGGTGAACCTCACCCCGGCATCGATCCCGAAGCGTGGTTCCGGGTTCGACCTCGCCATCGCCATGGCCGTCCTCGGGGCCGAGGGCGTCGCGCCAGGGGTCTCGCGGGACATCGCCTACATCGGGGAGCTCGGCCTCGACGGGCGGGTCCGCCCCGTACCCGGGGTCATCCCGATGGTGATCGCCGCGCGGGACGCCGGCATCGAGACGGTCGTCGTGCCGGTCGGCAACGTCGAGGAAGCCCGGATCGTGCCGGGCGTCGAGGTGATCGGCACACCGTCGCTCCGGGCGAGTGCCATCACCGCCGGCGCGCTCCTGCCGTCCGTCGAGACGGAGCCCGTCCTCCAGCCGGCCGTCGCCGAGCCGCGGCCGGAACAGCACGACCTCGCCGACGTGATCGGCAACGCAGTCGGGGTCCGCGCGGTGATCGCAGCCGCGGCCGGTGGGCACCACGTGTTCCTGCTCGGGCCGCCCGGTGCCGGCAAGACGATGCTCGCCGAACGGCTGCCGGGGCTGCTGCCGGACCTCGACCCCGAGGCGGCGCTCGAGGTCGCGGCCGTCCGCTCCGTCAGCGGGCTCGGCAACCAGTCCTGGAGCGTGCGACCGCCGTGGGAGGCGCCGCACCACTCGTCGTCGGCGACGGCGCTGATCGGTGGGGGATCGGGGCTCCTCCGGCCCGGTGCGGTGTCACGGGCCACCCGTGGCGTGCTCTTCCTCGACGAGGCGACCGAGTTCCCCCGCGCAGTCCTCGACGCGCTCCGCCAGCCGCTCGAGTCCGGTCGGATCACCATCCACCGCAGCGTCGGCAGCGCCGAGTTCCCGGCCAGGTGCCAGGTCGTGCTCGCGGCGAACCCGTGCCCGTGCGGCAACGCCGGGGGTCCTGGAGGACCAGCGTGTTCGTGCAGCCCGAGCACGGTACGGAAGTACCTCGGGCGCCTCTCCGGCCCGCTCCTCGACCGGATCGACATCCGGGTGGCGGTTCCCCGGGTCACGACGGGCGCGGTGCGTGCTTCGGAGGGCAGCGCGCCGACCACCGCCGAGGCAGCTGCTCGCGTCGCCGCAGCCCGTCGACGGATGGCCGACCGACTCCGCGGGACCGGGTGGGCCTGCAACGCCGAGGTGACCGGGCCGTGGCTCCGGTCCGAGGGGCGGGCCGAACCGGGTGCGACGGCGCCCCTCGACCGGGCACTCGACCTCGGGACCCTGACGATGCGCGGGTGGGACCGGGTCATGCGACTGGCGTGGACGATGGCAGACCTCGGTGACGTCGACCGTCCGGGGCCCGACGAGGTCGGTCGGGCGCTGACGTTGCGGAGCGCGCTGTGAACGCGTCGTCCGGCTCCGAGGACGTCCTCGCCCGGGTCGTCTGGAGCGTCCTCGCCGAACCGGGCGACGCTGTCGCAGGGGAGCTCATCGCCGCGCTCGGACCGGACGAGTCCCTCGCACTGGTCCGTCGTGCGGCCGTTGACGGTGCGAGTGAGCTCCTCGAGCAGGTCGGTACGGTCGCGTCGTTCGCCGACGGCCCCGACCGGGTCCGCGCGGCGCTCGAGTCGGCGATCGAACGATGGCGGCCGCGCCTCGGGGGAGCGGACGATCGCGCCGTCGCGGCCATGGCCTCCGGCGCAGCGGTCGGCGCGCGCCTCCTCGTCCCGGGCACGCCAGGGTGGCCGAGCGGGTTGGATGACCTCGGGCCACACGCGCCGTTCGTGCTGTGGAGTCGGTCCGAGCTGGACGAGCCGATCGCCGCAGCCGGATGCCGCGGCGCGCTCGCGATCGTCGGATGCCGGGCGAACACCATCGCCGGGGCCGAGGCCACGGCGGAGATCGCTTCCGCCGCCGCCGACGACGGCATCGAGATCGTGTCCGGCGGGGCGTACGGCATCGACGCGGTGGCACACCGGGTCGCCGTCGCGGCCGGGACGCCGACGACGGCGGTGCTCGCCGGAGGGGTCGACCAGTTCTACCCGGCGGGCAACCACGATCTGCTCCGGAACGTGCTCGGCCGAGGACGGGTGCTCTCCGAGTCGCCGCCCGGCACACGGCCGACGCGCTGGCGTTTCCTCCACCGCAACCGCCTGATCGCCGCCCTGTCCGATGCGACGGTGGTCGTCGAGGCCGCCGCGCGGTCGGGTGCGCTCAACACCGCGCACCACGCGCTGCACCTCGGTCGTCCGCTGTTCGCCGTTCCGGGGGCCTTCGCATCGTCGGCATCGGTGGGGTGCCACCGGTTGATCGCCGACGGGAGTGCGCAGATCGTCGTCCATCCGCGCGATCCGGTCGAGGCGGCGTCCGCGGTCGCCGTCCACCTCGAGCCGCCGGCCGCTGCGCCGGTCGTCCTCGGCACCCGGTCGGACCCGCACGTCACACGGGCACTCGATGCGCTCGAACGGCGCCCGCTGCCGGTGGAGGAGATCGCCCGGCGGAGCGGGCTCTCGGTGGACGATGCGGCGGACGCCTTGGCGCTGGCACAGCTCGAGGGGCTGGTGGCGGCACAAGCCGAGGGATGGTGCCGTCGATGACGGACGTCGGACCTACGCTGGGCGGGTGACGGAACGCACGGAGGGCCTCGCAGCGGTGGTGGACGCGTTCCTCGCGCATGCCCGCCACGGCCGGGGTCTGAGCGAGCAGACCGTCCGGGCGTACGCCAACGACCTCGAACAGCTCGTCGCGTTCGCCATGGCCCGCGGAGTGGACCGGCTGTCGGACGTCGGGCTGGAGCTGCTGCGGGACTGGCTGTGGGACGCCGACCACCGGGGTCTGGCTCGGTCCACCATCGCGCGCCGGTCGTCGTCGGTCCGGGCGTTCACCCGCTGGGCGAGCGATTCGGGGGTCATCACGTCCGACCCCGGCGCGAGGCTCCGGGCACCGAAGGGAGCGTCGCACCTCCCGCGTGTGGTGTCGTCCGACCAGGTCCGGACGATGCTCGACAGCCTCGCCGCACGGGCCGCGACGGACGACCCCGGCTCGCTCCGTGACCTGGCGGTCGTGGAACTCCTGTACGCGGCGGGGATCCGGGTGAGTGAACTCGTCGGCATCGACGTGCGTGATCTCGACCGGAGCCGGCTGACCGTCCGGGTGCTCGGCAAGGGCGGAAAGGAGCGTGTCGTGCCGTTCGGTGTGCCCGCACGCGACGCGCTCGAAGCGTGGCTCGACCGCGGTCGCCCGGCGCTGCTCATGATCACGCGGGCCGGTGAAGGGCCGGCGGCGGATGCACTGTTCCTCGGCGACCGCGGTGGCCGGCTCGGGGTCCGGGGCGCGTACCGGATCGTCGCCCGGTTGCTGCAGGACCTGCCGGGCGAGGGGCCGAGCGGTCCGCACACGTTCCGGCACACGGCGGCGACGCACCTGCTGGACGGTGGGGCGGACCTCCGTGCCGTGCAGGAGCTGCTCGGGCACGCGAGCCTCGGGACCACGCAGATCTACACCCACGTCTCCTCCGCACGGCTGCGCGAGGTCTACCGGACGGCCCATCCCCGCGCCTGACCGGGTTCATCCCGTCCAGGCAGACTCGGGCAGCAGCACTGGCCACGCCGCTGCGGGCAGGTACGGCGTCGGATCGACGTAGCGGTCGTCGAGCCGTGCGCCGAGGTGCAGACACGGGTCCGCTGCCGGACAGTGGCCGACCGACACCGTGCCCAATGCTTCGCCCTGGGCCACGGTGTCACCCGTCGCGACCGACGGCACGACCGAGTCCACCGTGCTGCGGAGCCCGCCGCCGTGGTCGATCGTCACGACGCCTCGTCCGGCGACCTGCCCGGCGAACGTCACCGTCCCGTCGTCGACGGCCGCCACCGTGGTGCCGAGCTGCGCGGGGACGTCGATCCCGCGGTGACCCGCAGCGTAGTCGTCCGCCGGCGCTTCCCACGGTCGGCCGACCACCCGACTTCCGGTCGGCCACACCCAGGGGGCGTCTCCCGCCACGTGGCCGGCATCGTCACGGGACGCGTCCGCACCAAGGTCGGTGACGAGCGGGGTGGCCTCGGCTCGGGGCGACGACCCGGCCACCGGGCCACCCGCGGGCAGCGAGACGACCAGCAACGTGAGCGCAGCCATCGCGGGGCTTGTGTGACGGAACGGCATGGGGACAGCCTCCCGGCGGCGGACGTCGCGCGTGCCGGTGGTGGGGTGCTCTGTGGAGGAGGAGCCGCGCCTCCTGGCCTGTGGAGGCGTAGCGCGATCGACGTGCGCGCAACGGGCGACGTGATCGATGTCGTACGACATCGACCATGTCGCAACCGAGCGGCGGGAACGGTTGCACGCGCGCGGGAACGACATCGTCGTTGTCGTACGACGTCGACTATGTCGTTCCGAGTCGGCCCGCGCGCCCGCCCCCGCCCCGCCCGCCCGCGTGCCCCCGCCCCGCCCACCCCACCGCGCCCA
>NZ_JAUZED010000095.1 GCF_030705415.1 Curtobacterium sp. A7_M15
CCGCGCCTCCCGTCCGTCGCCCGGTCACGTCTCGACCGGTCGTCCGTCGCTCAGTCGTGGAACGTCTCGATCGACGCGCCGAGCGAGTTGAGCCGTTCCTGCAGCTGCTCGTACCCGCGAGCGATGATGCCGACGTTGCGCAGGACGCTCTCGCCCTTCGCCGCGAGCATCGCGAGCAGGATGACCACCGCGGGGCGGAGCGCCGGCGGGCAGCTCACCTCGGCACCCGAGAAGTGCGTCGGGCCGGTCACGTCGAGGCGGTGCGGGTCACGCAGCGTGACGCTCGCGCCCAGACGGGTGAGGTCGAGCAGGTGGATCGCGCGGCCCTCGTAGACCCAGTCGTGCACGAGCGTGGTGCCCGAGGCGCACGCGGCGATCACCACGAAGAACGGCAGGTTGTCGATGTTCAGCCCGGGGAACGGCATCGCGTGGATCTTGTCGATCGGCGCGTGCAGCTCGGACGGGTGCACGGTGATGTCGACCAGGCGGGTCCGGCCGTTCGCGGCGGGGTACTCGTCGGTCACGTCGAAGCGCAGGCCCATCTCGGCCAGGGTCGCGAGCTCGATCTCGAGGAACTCGATCGGCGCGCGGGTGACGGTCAACGTGGAGTCGGTGACGATGCCGGCGGTCAGCAGGCTCATGGCCTCGACCGGGTCCTCGCTCGGCCAGTAGTCCACGACCTCGTCGATGCGGCTCTTGCCGGTGATCCGGAGCGTGGTGGTGCCGATGCCCGCGATCTCCACCCCGAGGAGCTCGAGGAAGAAGCAGAGGTCCTGCACCATGTAGTTCGGGCTCGCGTTGCGGATGACGGTCTCGCCGTCACGGGCGGCGGCGGCCAGGATGGCGTTCTCGGTGACGGTGTCGCCACGCTCGGTGAGGACGACCGACTTCGTCGGGACGTCGGTGTTCGCCACGTCGACCTCGTACCAGCCGGAGGTCGCCTCGACGTCGACGCCGAAGGGGCGGAGGGCGATGAGGTGCGGCTCGACCGTGCGGGTGCCGAGGTCGCAGCCGCCGGCGTACGGCAGGCGGAAGGAGTCGTAGCGGCCGCTGAGCGGACCGAGGAACATCAGGACGCTTCGGGTCCGACGAGCGGCGTCGGCGTCGATCGCGTCGAGGCGCAGGTCGGACGGTGCGACGATCTCGAGGACCTCGCCGTCCTCGGACCAGGTGACGGTCGCACCGAGGCTGCGGAGCACGTCGATGATGCGGTCGACCTCGACGATGCGCGCGACCTTGTGCAGCCGGGTCACGCCGCGGTTGAGGAGCGAGGCGCAGAGGAGCGCGACGGCCGCGTTCTTCGACGAGTTCACCGCGATCGAGCCGCTGAGCTTGCGACCGCCCTGCACGCGGAGGTGTGCACGCTGCGGGGCACCGCCGATCGAGACGATCTGCTGGTCGAGGGCGTCGCTGATCCGGGTCAGCATCTCGAGGGACAGGTTCTGTCCGCCCTGCTCGATCCGGTTGATGGCGCTCTGGCTCGTGCCGACGCGTTCGGCGAGCTGCGCCTGGGTCATGCTGCGGCCCTTGCGGGCGCCCCGGATGAGGGCGCCGACCTCGCGGAGGGGAGCCGGGGTGGTCGGGGGAGCGACGATGGTGGTGTCGGTCATGAGGGGCACGCTAACACGCTCATGAGATAAACCACGGGGTACAACGCCCAGGTTTCTCAGGATCGCGTCGGGAATACACCGTCTGTGAGAAGTTCGCCGTCACCTGTCGTCCAGAGGAGCGTCTCGTTGTCGAAGGTCCAGACGGCCCCGGACTCCTGGTCTACTGCGGGGACCGGATCACGGAGCCACACCGTGCTCCCGGGTGTCCATCCGGCGATCACGCTCGCGGATCCGTCCGACACCGGGACCGCCGTCCCCGCCGCCCGCAGCCACCCCCGGACCGTCAGCCGCACGGCGTCGTACTCGGTCGCGACGCCCGACCAGTCGGGGGTGACCCACGCTCCGTCCCGACCGGTGGTGCGGTACCAGTCGTGCCGCCGGGTGGTCCAGCTGACGTCGACCGGCCACCGGCGGCAGACGGCCGACCAGTCGTCAGCACCGTCGATCACCAGCACGCGTGCGTCGACCGGTGTGGAGACGGGAGCGACGACGGCCCGCTCCCAGCCCATGTCGTCCTCGACGGCCCAGAGTCCGAGCGGGCCGAGCGGCGCCACGGCCGGAGTCGTCACGAGGAGCCCGGAGGGCGGCGTCGACCACCATTCGCCGCCGCGGTCCGCGTCCACGCGGCGTCGGCGGTCCCGCGGGCGGACGGAGTCGACCTCGGTCTGCAGTGCTCGACGCCAGTCGCCGAGCACGCGCGTGGCGTCGCCGGGACGGGTCTCCCGGAGGGGCTCGGGTCCGTGCGGGCCGTCGAAGGTCGTGCTCCACTGCCCGGGCGACGCAGGGCAGACGACGGTGTCGACGGCCGTCGACGCCGCCCAGAGTCCGGCGAGGCGCGCGACGACGGGCGCGACGGACGGACGCGCGAGCAGGACGTCTTCGCTGTCCGGCTCCTGCCAGTACCGCGCGACCGCCGCGGTGTCGCCAAACGCGCGCACCACGTGGTCGGCACGCACGGTGACGGGGTCGATGACGTCGACGGCGGCACTGAGCGTACGAGCGACCTCGTCGTCGCCGGGGTCCGGCTCCGGATCGACCGCACCCGGGCCGAACAGTGTCGGCGTCTCACCGCGCTCCCGGTCGACGTGGTAGCCCGCCCAGAGGAACACCTCGCGCAGGCGCTCGGCGGGTCCGGACTCCTCGTCGAGCACCTGGTGGAGCAACTCCGTGCAGAAGCGACGGCCCCGCGGGCCGGCGAGCAGGTCCTCGGCGGTGATCACGGCGTCAGGCTAGCGCCCGTCGCTAACGGGGAGCGCGACCGCGCCGATAGTCCTCCGTGCAGCCCACGGACGGGCAGCATCCCGCCCCACGGACGGCGGCGGGACGATCGAGAACCAGGACGGGCCATGATCGTCGTCACACGACTCAACGGCAGCGGATTCGCTGTCAACCCCGATCTCGTGGAGCGCATCCAGGAGACGCCGGACACGACGCTCATCATGGTCGACGGCGCCAAGTACATCGTCCGCGAGTCCCTGGCCGAGGTCATCGACCTGATCGCCGCGTACCGGGCCCGCATCGTCGGCATGGCGTACGGCACGGACACCGCCGCGCGGAACGCCACCGGCCCCCAGCCGACGCTGGCGCCGGTCGCCCCGATCCACCCCGTGTCCGCCGACCGGGCACCCCGCACGCAGGACGGGGGTCGCTGACGTGGACATCGCGACGATCATCGGGATCCTCCTCGCCTTCGGCGCCCTGTTCGGCATGGTCGAGATGGAGCACGTCGAGCTCGCCGGACTCTTCCTGCCGGCACCCATGCTGCTCGTGTTCGGCGCGACGATCGGCTGCGGCATCGCGAGCACGACGCTCAAGGACGCCATCGCCAGCTTCAAGGCCGTCCCGAAGGCGTTCACCGGCAAGGTCACCCCGCCGCAGTCGGTCATCGACGACGTGGTCGGCCTCGCCGAGACGGCCCGTGCGAACGGCCTGCTCGCGCTCGAGCAGGAGGCCGACAAGCACGACGACCCGTTCATGAAGAAGGCGCTGCAGAACATCGCCGACGGCACGGACGGTGACGAGCTCCGGATCCTGCTCGAGGACGAGATCGAGTCGAACGCCGCCCCCGTGCGGTCGGCCAGCTCGTTCTTCATGGGGCTCGGCGGCTTCGCGCCCACCGTCGGCATCATCGGCACCGTGGTGTCGCTGACCCACGTCCTGGCGAACCTCGGCAAGCCCGACGAGCTCGGCCCGCTCATCGCGAGCGCGTTCGTCGCGACCCTCTGGGGCCTGCTCACCGCGAACTTCCTGTGGCTCCCGATCGGCGGCAAGCTCCGCAAGCTCGCGCAGCTCGAGGCCGACCGTCAGACACTGCTCATGGAGGGTCTCCTCGCGGTGCAGGCCGGCAGCCAGCCGCGCCTGCTCGGGGAGCGGCTCACCGCGATGGTCCCGCCCGCGGCGCGCGGCGGGGACGCCAAGGGCGGCAAGGCGAAGGCCGGCAAGGGCAGCGACGCCGACGTCGACGACCAGCAGCTGGCGGCCTGACGATGAGCGCCAACCCCCGGGGACGCGGTCGTGGACGCGCGAAGAAGTCCCACGACGAGGCCGAACACCCCGACGAGCGCTGGATGGCCTCGTACATGGACATGATCACGGTGCTCATGTGCATGTTCCTCGTGCTCTTCGCGATGTCGACAGTCGACCAGCAGAAGTACATCCAGCTGAAGAACTCGCTCGCCACGGGCTTCGGCGAGGTGAAGTCGCAGAAGGTCGACACCGCATCCGGCACGGTCGTGACGAAGGACGAGGTGAAGGACGGCTCCGGCTACTCCGTCGACAAGTCCCAGGCCGACCACTCGACGGCGTCGTCCGGTACGAAGGACACCAACGTCGACCCGGCCTCCACGGTGGTCCCGACGACCGCGACGAAGGCCGACGTCGCGGCGGCCAAGAAGGAGCTCGACGACCTGCGGGCGCTCGAGCAGGCGATCAAGGCGAACCTCGCGAAGGCCGGGCAGACGTCGAACGTGCAGTTCACCGTCGACGCCCGCGGACTCACCGTGCGCCTCGTCGGCAGCGAGACGTACTTCACCACGAACAGCGCGGACCTGTCCGACCAGGCGAAGCGGATCATGGACGCCATCGCCCCGGTCCTGAAGACCGGCGGCCACGACGTCAGCGTCGAGGGGCACGCCGACCAGCGGAACTCGACCGCGCCGTACGCCACGAACTGGGAACTGAGCGCCGCCCGCGCGACCGGGGTCCTCCGGGACCTGGTGGAACGCGGCGGCATGCCGGCGGCTCACATCCAGAGCGTCGGGTTCGGGTCGAGCCGCCCGCTCGCGAAGGGCGGGACGGACGCGGACCTCACGCTCAACCGGCGGGTCGACATCGTCGTGCTGTCGAACCAGGACCAGGACGTCAGCGCCCTGATGCCGGCTCTGGCGAAGGCACAGGACGGAGCACGGGCCGGGTAGCCGCGGACGGCCCCCAGAACGAGGCACAGCCGCCCGGGCACGCTGACGGCTGCCGTTCGGGCGACCGATAGACGCACCCGTGACCGAGACCCTGCCCGCGCCCGAGGTGTACGACTTCGCGCGCCCGTCGACGCTCGCCCGCGAGCACGCCCGGGTCCTCGAGCTCGCCTTCGAGACGTTCGCGCGCCAGTGGGGCACCCAGCTCACCGCGAAGGTCCGTGCGGTGAGCCAGGTCACGTGCGAGCAGGTGCAGATGACGACGTACGACGAGTACGCCGCCTCGCTCCCGGCGCTCACCGGCATGGTGCTGCTCCCCATCGCGGACGTGGTCCCGAAGGGCGTGCTGCAGGTCCCGCTCGACGCCGCCCTCACCTGGGTCTCGCACGCGCTCGGCGCCTCGAAGCCGCTGCCCACGCCGGACCGGACGTTCACCCCGATCGAGCAGGCGCTGGTCCGCAAGATCGTCGAGGACGCCCTCGACGACCTCCGCTACTCGTTCGGCGGACTGCTCGCGCACGACGTCACGGCCGGTGGCTTCCAGTTCAACTCGCAGTTCGCCCAGGCCGCCCAGAAGGGCGACCTCATGATCGTCGCCTCGTTCACGATCCGCGTGGGGGACCGCGTCGCCCCGGGCACGCTCGCGCTGCCGGCCGACGCCGTCCTGCCGCAGCTCGGCGAGACCGCCGCCCACGTCACACCGGCCGACGCCCGTGCGCTCGTCGACGCGCAGCTCGCCGCCGTCCCGGTCGGCGTCAGCCTGCGGTTCGCGCCGGCGACCGTCCTGCCGTCCCAGGTCCTGCGTCTCGCCGTCGGAGACGTCCTCCCGCTGCCGCACCCGCAGCACCGCCCCCTCACCATCGCGGTCGACGGCGAGCCCGTCGGCACCGCCGCCGTCGGCGCGAACGGCTCGCGCCTCGCCGGCATCGTCGTCACCACCACATCGGAGCAGCCCGCATGACCGTCACGACCACCCTCCACACGCAGGCGGCCGAGGCACTCGCCGCGCAGCTCCCGACGGCCGCTCCGCTGGCAGCCGTGGCGGTTCCAGGAGGCGCGACCGGCGTCGTCCTCGAAGCGGCCGGTGACGCGGTGGTCGCGTCCTTCGTCGGCGGCCTGTCGGCCGACCTCGTGCTCGTGCTCACCGACCTCGAGTCCGTGATCGCGGCGGGCGGGACCGACCACGGGATCGTCGACGTCACCGACGTGCTCCGCCCGTCCCTCGAGGCCGCCGCCGGTGTCCTCGGCGTCGGCGTCCTCGGCGATGCACGACGCGAGTCGGCGTCGGCACTCCTGGCCGACCCGGACACGGTCGTCTTCGAGCTGACCGCGGGTGGCGTCCCCGGGGGCTGGTTCGCGCTCCGCGTCCGTGAGAACGGCACCGTGTCCGCCCCGGCCGTCGCGGCGCCGGCGACGAGCCTGCCGGCCGGCAACCTCGGGCGGATCAACAACGTCGAGATGACTCTGACGGTCGAGATCGGTCGCACCCGGATGTCGGTGCGTGACGTGCTCGGCATGGAGCCCGGCGCCGTCGTCGAGCTCGACCGCAGCGCCGGCGCCCCCGCCGACGTGCTGCTCAACGGCCGGCTCATCGCGCACGGCGAGGTCGTCGTCGTCGACCAGGACTACGCGGTCCGGATCACCAAGATCCTCGACGTCGCCGAGAGCGTCTGAGCCCCGACGTGGACACCGCCTGGATCGTCCTCCGCGTCGCGCTCTCGCTCGGCGTCGTGCTCGCGCTCATGTGGGTGCTGCACCGTCGCGTCAGCAAGAGCGGCCTCGGTGCGGGCAAGACCAAGGGCCGCCGTTCGGCGTCGGTCGAGGTCGTCGGCCGCCAGGGCATCGGCGGCAAGGCGAGCGTCGTCGTGGTCGACGTCGAGGGCGAGCGCCTCGTGCTCGGCGTCTCCGAGCACGGTGTCTCGCTGCTCACCAGCGGACAGGCGCCGACGCCGGAACTCACCATCGTGACCGGGCCCGTGACACTGCCCGTGCGTCCGACCCCGTCGGCAGACGCGTTCTCCCGGGAACTGCAGCGACAGGACCAGGCCGCGCCGTCCCTCCAGTCCGACGCGGCGCAGCCGCTGCCCATGCGCCCCCGCAACCGTCGCGCCCAGCGCGCCACGCTGCCCACCGCGCAGCAGCTGCAGGGGTCGATCCTGTCCGCCGACACCTGGCGGCAGGCAGCCGCGGCGCTCCGGAACCGGCGGGCCGGGTGACCGCGGCACGCACCGGAAGACTCATCGCCCTCCTCCTGCTGGGGGTGACGATCGTCGCCGGCTTCCTCATGCTCACGGCGACCGGCGCCCACGCGGCCGGTGTCGTGCAGCCCACCGCTCCCGCCACGCCCACGCCGCCGTCGACCGGTGACTTCAGCGTCAGTGTGAACGGCCCCGACGGCACCCCGTCGTCCGCCGTCGTCACGCTGATCGGGATCACGCTCCTGAGCGTCGCGCCGGCGCTGATGCTCATGATGACGTCGTTCACCAAGATCTTCGTGGTGCTCGCCATGACGCGGAACGCCCTCGCCCTGCAGTCCATCCCGCCGAACCAGGTGCTCGCCGGGCTCGCGCTCTTCCTGTCGCTCTTCGTGATGGCACCCGTCCTCGGGCACATCAACGACGACGCGCTCCAGCCCTACCTGGCCGGACACCTCGACTTCACCCAGGCGGTCGACATCGGGACGAAGCCGCTGCGCACGTTCATGCTGCACCAGACGCGTGAGGAGGACGTGGCGCTCATCACGCGGGCCGCCGGTCAGGACAACCCGAAGTCGATGGCCGACGTCCCGATGACGACGGTGATCCCCGCGTTCGTGATCTCGGAGCTGCGCAGCGCCTTCATCATCGGGTTCGTCATCTTCATCCCGTTCCTCGTCATCGACCTCGTCGTCTCGGCGGCGCTGATGTCGATGGGCATGATGATGCTCCCGCCGGTCATGATCTCGCTCCCGTTCAAGATCCTGCTGTTCGTCCTCGTCGACGGCTGGGGGCTCATCATCAAGTCGCTCATCGAGAGCTACCACGTTGTCTAGGGGATGCGCATGAACCAGCAGGCCGTCATCGACCTCACGCTCCAGGCACTCCTGGTGTCGGCGAAGCTCGCCGCGCCCGTGCTCGTCACCTCGCTCGTCGTGGGTTTCGCGATCTCGCTGTTCCAGTCGGTGACGCAGATCCAGGAGGTCACGCTCTCCTTCGTACCGAAGGCCGTCGCCGTCGCGATCGCCCTGGTCGTCTGCGGCAACTGGATGATCTCGGAGATGGTCGGGTTCACCCACGTCGCGTTCGACATGATCCCCAAGCTGCTGGGGACCTGATGGAGCTGTCGATCGACGGCGACCGCCTCGAGGCGACGATGCTCGCCGGTGTGCGGCTCGTGGCGTTCTTCGTGATCGCGCCGCCGTTCTCGTACCGGGCGTTCCCCGCCACGGTGAAGGTGATCCTCGGCATCGCCCTGGCCGTGGGTGTCGCCCCGCGGGTCGCCGTCGGCTACGAGTCGCTCGACACCGGGCCGTTCCTGCTCGCGCTCCTCACCCAGCTCCTCGTCGGGCTCGCCCTCGGGTTCCTCGTGTTCCTCGTGTTCGCCGCGGTGCAGTCGGCCGGTGCGCTCATCGACCTGTTCGGCGGGTTCACGCTCGCGCAGGCGTACGACCCGCAGTCGCAGGTGAACGGGGCGCAGTTCACCAGGCTGTTCCAGATGGCGGCCCTCGCGCTGCTGTTCGCCTCGGGCGGGTACCAGCTCATCGTCGCCGGACTCGTGCGCTCCTTCGACGCGGTGCCGCTGACCGGGACGTTCGACCTCGGCGGCCTCGCGTCCGTGCTCGTCACCGCGCTCACGCAGATGTTCCTGTCGTCCCTGCAGATCGCCGGACCCCTCGTGGTGGTGCTCTTCCTCGCCGACGTCGGCCTGGGGCTGCTCACCCGTGTCGCCCCCGCGCTCAACGCCTTCCAGATGGGTTTCCCGATCAAGATCGGGCTGACCGTCGTCTTCGCCGGTGCGCTCTTCATGGCCCTGCCCTCCGTCGTGTCGTCCCTCACCGGCGACGCGGTGGCCGCGATCACGGGACGGGGGTGACGGCGTGTCCGACAGCGGGGAACGGTCCGAACAGGCGACCCAGAAGCGGATGCGCGAGGTCCACCAGAAGGGACAGATCGGACGGTCCCAGGACCTCGGCGCGTGGATCGGGATCGCCGTCGCGGCGCTCATGATGCCGTCGGCGATCGGGAACGCGGCGGCGGCCGGTTCGTCGCAGCTCCGCGCCGTGCAGCGCGTCATCGCCGACCCCACCATCGGCACGATGAACGCGGTCTTCCACGATGCCCTCGGCTCGCTCGGCGGGACCCTCGGCCCGATGCTCGCGGTCGTCGCCGTCGCGGTGCTGGCCGCCGCGGTCGCGCAGGGCGGCGTGCACTTCCGGAAGCTCGCGCCGCAGCCCGAGCACTTCGACCCGATCCAGGGCCTCAAGCGCGTGTTCGGCACCCAGGCGCTCTGGAACGGGTGCAAGGCGCTCCTCAAGACCGCCGTCGTCGGACTCGTGCTCTGGGCCGCCGTGCAGGCGCTCGTCCCCGTCCTGATGACGAGCGGGTCGCTCCCGCTGTCCGCCGTGCTCGACGCCGCCGCGGCCGGCACCGGCACCCTGCTCCGCGCGGCGATCGTCGCCGGCCTGGTCCTCGCCGCGCTCGACGTCTTCGTCGTGATCCGCCGCAACCGCAAGCGCACGATGATGACCAAGCGCGAGGTCAAGGACGAGAACAAGCACGCCGAGGGTGACCCGCTCGTGAAGTCGCAGCGCCGGTCGCGTCAGCTCGCGATGAGCCGGAACCGCATGGTGCAGGCGATCGGGACCGCGGACGTCGTGATGACGAACCCGACGCACTACGCCGTCGCGCTCACGTACGAGCCGGGGAAGTCCGCCCCGCGGGTCGTGGCGAAGGGCGCCGGTCCGGTCGCGACGATGATCCGCGACAAGGCGCTCGAGGCACGGGTGCCGATCGTCCAGGACGTCCCGCTCACCCGTGCACTGCACGCGGCGTGCGAGCTCGGGCAGGAGGTGCCCGTCGACCTCTACACGCCGGTCGCCCGCGTGCTGTCGTTCGTCATGGCGCTCAAGGCCAGGGGAGCGGCGGCCGGGACGCACGCCCCGCCGCGGCCGACCACTCCGGACGAGGTCGCGACCGTGATCGACCCGGCCACCCTCACCGGGGACCTCCGCCCCCGGAGGCTCCGCACACCCCGTCCCGAGAACGTCACCGCCACCGAGAACGTCACCGCCACCGAGGGAGTCCCCGCATGAACCGCAAGGACCTGCCGAAGCTCGTCGTCCCGGTCTTCATCGTCGGCATCATCCTGCTGCTGATCCTGCCGGTGCCGTCCTTCCTGCTCGACTTCCTCATCATCTGCAACATCCTGCTGGCGCTGGTGATCCTGCTCACGACGCTGTTCGTGAAGAAGCCGCTCGACTTCTCGGTGTTCCCGTCGCTGCTGCTCGTCGCCACGCTGTTCCGCCTCGGCCTGAACGTCGCGTCGACCCGGCTCGTGCTCGGCGAGGGGTTCGCCGGCGACGTCATCCAGGCCTTCGGGCACGTCGCGGTCTCGGGCTCGATCATCATCGGCGCGGTGATCTTCCTCATCCTCGTCGTGATCCAGTTCGTGGTCGTGACCAAGGGCGCCGAGCGCGTCGCCGAGGTCGGGGCCCGCTTCACGCTCGACGCGATGCCCGGCAAGCAGATGGCGATCGACGCGGACCTCAACGCCGGGCTCATCACCGACGCCCAGGCGAAGGAGCGCCGAGCGGCGGTCTCCGCCGAGGCCGACTTCTACGGTGCGATGGACGGCGCCTCGAAGTTCGTCAAGGGCGACGCGATCGCCGGCATCCTCATCATCGTCATCAACCTCGTCGGCGGCATCGCCATCGGCATGGTGCAGAACGGACTGTCGATCACCGACGCCCTGTCGAAGTACGGCATCCTGACCATCGGCGACGGGCTCGTCACGCAGATCCCGGCGCTCCTCATGGCGGTGTCGACGGGCATGATCGTCACCCGCTCCGGCGCCGAGACCGAGATCGGCACGTCGGCCTCGCAGCAACTCACCCAGTCGCGGAACGCCCTCGTCATCGCCGGCGTGGCGGCCATCGCCATGGGGTTCATCCCGGGCATGCCGATCATCCCGTTCCTCGTCATCGGCGCGACGCTGCTCGTGATCGGGTGGCGTCTCGGGCAGAACACGAAGCGCGAGGAGGCGGCCGCCGCGCAGCAGGAAGCCCTCGCCGCAGCCGCCCCGAGCGCCGACACCCCCGAGGACCTCATCGAGCAGATGCGCGTGCACGCCCTCGAGATCCTGCTCGCCCCCGACCTCGTCGACATGGTGTCCGGCGCCTCGGACGACCTGCTCGGCCGCGTCCGGGCCCTCCGCCGGAAGATCGCGATCGACATGGGGATCGTGGTGCCGCCGGTCCGGACCCGCGACAGCATCGAGCTCCCGCCGTCGACCTACGCCATCCGCATCGCGGGCGTCGAGGCCGGCCGGGGTACCGCACCGTCCCGCAGCGTGCTCGCCCTCGGCGACCACCTCGAGGGGCTCCCCGGCGAGACCACCGTCGAGCCCGTCTTCGGCCTCGCCGGCAAGTGGGTGCCCGCCGAACTCCGTCACGCCGCCGAGATGACCGGTGCGACCGTGATCGACCGCGTCTCGGTCCTCGTCACGCACCTGCAGGCGATCATCGGCGACAACGCCGCTCGGCTCCTGACCCGTGAGGACGTCAAGGTCCTCACCGACGGCGTCAAGCAGGTGAACCCCGCCGCGGTCGAGGAGCTCGTGCCCGGCATGCTCTCGCTCGCCGAGCTGCAGCGGGTGCTGCAGGGTCTGCTCGCGGAGCGGGTGCCGATCAACGACCTCGGTCGGATCTGCGAGGGCCTGACGCTGCGCGCCAAGGTGTCGACCGACCCCGAGGGGCTCGTCGAAGCGGCACGCGCAGCCCTCGGCCCCGCGCTGCCCGCCCGCTACCTCGACGCCGGCACGCTCCGGGTCATCATGATCGACCCGCTCCTCGAGCAGTCGATGCTCGAGGGTCTCCGGCCGTCCGAGCAGGGCACCCAGATCGTCCTCGACGCCAACCGCATCGAGCAGGTCCTCGGATCGCTCCGGGACGCCGTGCGGTCGGTCGAGGACCAGGGCATCTCCGCCGTCCTCGTCTGTGCCCCGCAGCTGCGCCCGGCCGTGCACCGCATGGTCTCCGCCCAGTCGAACGGCCTGCCGGTGCTCTCCTACCAGGAGGCCACCGCCGCGGGCTCCACCATCGAGACCGTGGGAGTGGTCCGTGCCGCCGACCCGATTGCAGCGTAGCGGCGCGACGCTCGACGAGCTCCGGGACGCCGTCCGCGCGGAGTTCGGTCCGGGCGCGCGCATCGTCGCGGCCGAGCGCGTCACTACGCCGGGCATCGGCGGCCTGTTCCGGAAGGCGCACGTCGAGGCCACCGTCGAGGTCCCCGCACCAGACGACGTGCCGACCGCCCGGGTCGCCATCGCCGACTCGCCGGTGCAGCGGGTCGGCATCGCGGCCCTCCTGGCCGACGCGGAAGCCGCGGAGGCGCGCATCGCCGGGCACGACGGCACCGCGTCCACGCGGGCCGACGCGTTCGCGTCGGTGCTCGACGGGTTCGTCGCCGACGGCATCACGGGGAGCGCGCCGCGCCCGACGCGTGCACTGCCGGAGGTGGGGTCGGCGGAGCAGGGCGGGCCGCGCCTCCTGGACGGGGCCGGTGCGTCCGTCGTGTCCGGTCCGTCCGTCGGTCCGTCCGTCGGTCCGTCCGTCGGTCCGTCCGTCGGTCCGTCCGTCGGGCCTGGAGGCGCGGCGCGGCTCCTCGACGACGTCGTGGCCGGGCAGCTGGTCGCCGCCACCGCGCCCACCCGGCCCGCCCCGGCGGTGCGGTCCGCCGACGGCGACCTCGTGCTGCTCGTCGGGCGTCCGAACGACGTGGACGCGGCGGCCGGGATCGTCGCCACCCGGTACGCGCTGCGACCGACCGATGCTGCCGACCGACGAAGCGGGATCCTCGCCCGCGCCGAGGGCGTCCGCAACGGCCACGCGCTCCTCGCCGTCGCCGCCTGGGACGACCACGCGACCGCCGCCGCCCTCGCGCCCGACCAGGTGTGGGTCGTCGTCGACGTCGGACGGAAGCACGAGGACGCCGTCCGGATGGTCGCGGCCGTCGCCGAGCGCGTCACCGTGGCCGGGGTCGTGGCGATCGGCGCGGGGGAGACCGCCACGCCGGAGTCGGTGCACCTGCTGGGAGTCCCCGTCGTGTCGCTAGGCTGAACGGGTGCTGGTACTCACGCGGAAGGTCGGCGAGCGGATCCTCGTCGGTGACGACATCGTCATCACGGTGCTCGACAGCCGCGGGGACGGCGTGCGGATCGGGATCGATGCGCCGCGCGGGGTGAAGATCCAGCGCGAGGAGGTCGTGCGCGCGGTGACCGAGGCGAACGCCGAGGCGGCCGCTGCCGCCGGTGCCAGCGACGACGCCGAGGCGCGGCTCCGCCGCGCGCTCGAGGACCGCGGGGCCGCCGGCGACGCCT
>NZ_JAUZED010000096.1 GCF_030705415.1 Curtobacterium sp. A7_M15
GGCGCGGTGCCAGCTGGCACCGCGCCTCCCGTCCGTCGATCCGGACCTTCTACTCGACCGGACGGGCGAGCGCGTCCGTCACCGGTCGCGACAGCACCAGCGTGATGCCCAGCAGCGCGGGGATGAGCAGGAACCAGCCGACCGCGGGCACACGGAAGACGCCCTGGAACGCCCCGATCGCGAGTGCACCCTGCAGCACCTGCCAGACGATGATGCCGGACCGCACCCACGGACGGCGGTTCCGCAGGCCGACGAAGAGCGAGCCGAGCCACAGCGCCGCGATCGCCGCGAGGACCGTCAGCGCGATCCCGGACGCGATGCTCGTGGCCGGAGCGACGATCAGTTCGACGACGAGGACGATCGTGACGACGACGAGGGCTGCGAACTCGAGTCCGACGACGACCAGGAGCGCCAGGAGCGCGGGCGACCGCCGTTCGGCGGGGTCGGACTCGGTCGGGGTGGTGTCGGGCACAGCATTCCTCCAGCGTCGGAACCCTTGATTTGGCCCTACCAGTATGGAACGATACTGGAGGTCGTTTGGACGGCACGATGTGGTGTGCGTCTCCCGTGGTTCGATGCTCCTCCCCCGAGCGTTCTGCGGGCGTCAGACTCGCTTCCAGCGGACTCCTCCCCCACAGGTGTTCCCTCGTGCCTCATGCATGCTCAGCGTTCCGATCCCCGAACCGCGGCCCCGGCCTGCCGTTCGAGCATCGATTTCAAGGAGCACCACACATGGACTGGCGTGACCAGGCAGCCTGCCTCACCGCGGACCCCGAGCTCTTCTTCCCCGTCGGGAACACCGGACCGGCCGTCGATCAGATCGAGAAGGCCAAGTCGGTCTGCGCTCGATGCACGGTCACCGAGATGTGCCTGCAGTACGCCCTCGAGAACAACCAGGACTCCGGTGTCTGGGGTGGCCTGAGCGAGGACGAGCGCCGCGCGCTGAAGCGTCGCGCCGCCCGCGCTCGCCGCGCTTCCTGACCCGGCGCCCACTGCACGCCTGACGCCCGCCGCCCCCTCGGGGCCGGCGGGCGTCGTCGTGTGCGGGGCCGGGTGGCGGGGGCGCTGGGGTTTCGGAGGTTCCACGTTCCGCGCCCCGTCACGGTCGTGGGGGGCCCCCCCCCGCGGGGGGGGGTGACGAAACCCGCGGGCCGCCCCCGCCGGGCGGGGCGGCCTACGCGGCGCCCGGTGTCGCCGTCAGCCAGCGGAACGGGATCGTGATGGTCACCTCGGTGCCGCTTCCGGTCAGGGTGTGCCAGTCGATCGTCCCGCCGAGCTCGCCCTGGATCAGGGTCCGGACGATCTGCGTCCCGAGGCCCGACCCGACCTTGCCCTCCGGCAGACCCCGGCCGTTGTCGCGGACCTGGATGTCGAGGTGGTCGTCGAAGCGCTCCGCCACGATCTCGACCTCGCCGTCGCGGCCGTCCAGCCCGTGTTCGACGGCGTTCGTGACGAGCTCGGTGAGCCCGAGCGCGAGCGGGGTCGCCGCCTCGGAGGGCAGCACCCCGAACTCGCCGGTCTTCTTCGGGCGGACCGTCGTGTTGTGCGATGCCGCGACCTCGGTCACGAGCTTCAGCACGGAGTCGAAGACCTCGTCGAAGTCGACGTTCTGGCTGAGGCCGGTCGACAGGGTGTCGTGCACGACCGCGATGGCGGCGACGCGACGCATCGCGTTCTGCAGCGACGTCCGAGCCTCCTCCGAGTGCGTGCGCCGGGCCTGGATGCGCAGGAGCGACGCCACGGTCTGCAGGTTGTTCTTGACGCGGTGGTGGATCTCGCGGATCGTGGCGTCCTTGGTGATGAGCTCGCGCTCCTGGTGGCGCATCTCGGTGACGTCACGGCAGAGCACGACGGCGCCGATCCGCTCGCCGTGGTCGCGCAGCGGGATCGACCGCAGGGACACCGTGACACCCTTCGACTCGATGTCCGCACGCCACGGCGCACGGCCGGTGACGACCAGGGGCAGCGACTCGTCGACGTCGAGCTGGGCGCCGATGAGCTCCGTGGTGACCTCGGCGAGCGACTTCCGCTCGAGCTCGCCCTCGAACCCCATGCGGTTGAACGCACTGAGGCCGTTCGGGCTGGCGAACGTCACGATCCCGTTCGTGTCGAGTCGGAACAGGCCGTCGCTGGCACGCGGTGCGCCGCGACGAGGACCCGCCGGGGCGCCGAGGTCAGGGAAGTCGCCGGTCGCGATCATGCCGAACAGGTCGTTCGCGCTCGCGGTGAAGTTGAGCTCCTGCCGGCTCGGCGTCCGGGACTCGTCCTGGTTCGAGTGCCGCGTCACGACCGCGATCGGGCGCTCGGTCGTCTCGGCGCTGTTCGCGTTCAGGCGTCGGAGCACCGGGATCGCCCGCACGCGCGTCGGGGTGTCCTCGTACCAGTCCGGCTCGGCGGAGTCGACGACCTTCGCGCCGACGAAGCTCTCGGTGACCTGTTCGCGCCACTCCTCGCGGATCTCCTGCCCGACGATGTCACGGTAGAACAGCGTCGCCGCGGAGCTCGGGCGCGCGTGCGCGACCGCCACGAACGAGCCGTCCTCGGCGGTCGGGACCCACAGGACCATGTCCGCGAAGGACAGGTCGGCGAGCAGCTGCCAGTCCCCGACGAGCAGGTGGAGCCACTCCACGTCGGCTTCGGAGGAACGGCCTTGTGCGAGGACGAGGTCACTGAGGGTCGACACCCGCCCAGTCTAGGTGCGCGCCTCTGTGGACAACTCCGCTCTCTCCACAGGCCCGCACGCAGTCATATTTCTCATGTTGTACTCGCCCTACGCTCAGGCTCGATGAAAGGGGCAGGGGTGGTCGAGGAAGCACGCCGGATCGATGATGCGGAGCCGATGGGAGACGTCCCTCGGCTCAGGGCGGTTCCGCCCCCGACCGACGTGGAGGACACAGCGCGGGCGCTCGGACTCTGCGTCGCCGAGGTCCTGACGGGATCGCGCGAGGTCGACAGCATCGCCCGTTGGATCACCGACGAGGTGCACCGACACCTCCAACAGCGGGCGTCGGTGGCCGCGCGGGCCCGACAGCTCGGTGGGCGGTCGCGCGGACGCGCGCTGCTCCGGGTCGGGAGCGTGATCGTGTGTCGTCCGGCCGCGGGGGTGGCCGAGGCGACGGTGGTGGTCCACACGCGCAGTCACGCGCGGGCGGTCGCGATGCGGTTGGAGGAGCGGCAGGGACGGTGGCGCGCGACGGCGGTCGGGGTCCTGTGACGCCCGTCACGTGATGGGAGACGGACGGGAGGTGGGCCCCACCCGCCGGTACCGGCGTGACGCCCCAGCGGCACGACGGCCGAGACGGGAGGTGGGCCCCACCCGCCGGTACCGGCGTGACGCGCCAGCGGCACGACGGCCGAGACGGGAGGGACGGTGCCAGCTGGCACCGCGCCTCCCGTCCGCCCGTGGTGACGTCAGAACGTGCCCGCGTCAGCCCTTCTTGGCGGCCTGACGACGCTCGGCACGGTTGCTCGCGGCGGCCTGACCGGACGCCGTCGCGGCGCTGCCGAACGCGGAGCCCTGCTCCGGCCCCGCGGCTGCCTCGGCCTCGGCCTGCGCCTTCTGCGCCCGGGCCGTCGCCGCCTGCTCGAGGCGACCGCGCTCGTCACGGACCTCGACCTCGCCGTCGATCGACGGCGCGGAGTACTCGAGACCGGACACCTCGTCCTCACCGAGCCCCTTGGCCTCGATCACGGCGTTCTCGCCGTCGGACTGGACCTGCACTTCGAGGTTGAAGAGGTAGCCGACCGACTCTTCGCGGATCTGGCCCATCATGCTCTGGAACAGCGCGTAGCCCTCGCGCTGGTACTCGACCAGCGGATCGCGCTGCGCCATCGCGCGGAGACCGATGCCGTCCTTGAGGTAGTCCATCTCGTAGAGGTGATCGCGCCAGCGACGATCGATCACGGAGAGGACGACCCGCCGCTCGAGCTCACGCATGGCCTCGTCGCCGAGCATCTCTTCGCGCTGCTGGTAGGCGAGCTTGGCGTCGGAGAGGATCTCGCGGCCGAGGAACTCGCGCGAGGCCTTGCCCTTCGAGCCGGCCTCGGTGATGACCTCGTCGATCGAGATCGAGATCGGGTACAGCGTCCCGAGCTCGGTCCACATGGCGTCCAGGTCCCAGTCGTCCGCGTTGCCCTCGGCGGTGTGGGAGTCGATCACGTCGTCGACGACGCTCTTGAGGAACGACTGCGCACGGTCGTGGATGTCGTCGCCCTCGAGGATGTGGCGGCGGTCGCTGTAGATCGCCTCACGCTGGCGGTTGAGGACGTCGTCGTACTTGAGGACGTTCTTGCGGATCTCGGCGTTGCGGCCCTCGACCTGCGCCTGGGCCGACCGGATCGCACGGCCGACGAGCTTGTTCTCGATCGCGAGGTCGTCCGGCACGTTCGAGCGGCCCATCAGGCTCTCGGCGGCACCGGAGTTGAACAGGCGCATCAGGTCGTCGGTGAGCGACAGGTAGAAGCGGCTCTCACCGGGGTCGCCCTGACGACCCGAACGGCCGCGCAGCTGGTTGTCGATGCGGCGGGACTCGTGGCGCTCGGTACCGAGCACGTACAGGCCGCCGGCCTCGCGGACCTTCTCGGCCTCGTCCTTGATCTCCGACTTGACGCGCTCGAACACGTCGTCCCACGCGGCCTCGTACTCCTCGGGCGTCTCCGTCGGGGACAGACCCTTGGCGTGCATCTCCTGCACGGCGAGGAACTCGGAGTTGCCACCGAGCATGATGTCGGTCCCGCGACCGGCCATGTTCGTGGCGACCGTCACGGCGCCGAGTCGACCTGCCTGGGCGACGATCGCGGCTTCACGCGCGTGGTTCTTCGCGTTGAGGACCTCGTGCTTGACGCCCTTCTTCGCGAGGAGCTTGGAGAGGTACTCGGACTTCTCGACGCTCGTCGTGCCGACCAGGACCGGCTGGCCCTTCTCGTGGCGCTCGGCGATGTCCTCGGCGACCTGCTCGAACTTCGCCTTCTCGTTCTTGTAGACGAGGTCGGTCTGGTCGATGCGCTGCATCGGCTTGTTCGTCGGGATCGGCACCACGCCGAGCTTGTAGGTCGACATGAACTCGGCGGCCTCGGTCTCGGCCGTACCCGTCATGCCGGACAGCTTCTGGTAGAGGCGGAAGTAGTTCTGCAGCGTGACCGTGGCGAGGGTCTGGTTCTCGGCCTTGACCTCGACGCCCTCCTTGGCCTCGATCGCCTGGTGGATGCCCTCGTTGTAGCGACGGCCCATCAGGATGCGGCCGGTGTGCTCGTCGACGATGAGCACCTCGCCGTTCATCACGACGTAGTCCTTGTCGCGCTTGAACAGGGCGACGGCCTTGATCGAGTTGTTCAGGAACGAGATGAGCGGGGTGTTCGCCGACTCGTACAGGTTGTCGATGCCGAGGTAGTCCTCGACCTTCTCGATGCCGGGCTCGAGCACGCCGACGGTGCGCTTCTTCTCGTCGACCTCGTAGTCCTCGCCCGGGGTGAGGCGGGTGGCGATGGACGCGAACTCGGTGAACCAGCGGTTCGCCTCGCCCGAGGACGGGCCGGAGATGATGAGCGGGGTACGGGCCTCGTCGATGAGGATCGAGTCGACCTCGTCGACGATCGCGAAGAAGTGGCCGCGCTGGACCATGTCCGACGCCTGCCACGCCATGTTGTCGCGGAGGTAGTCGAAGCCGAACTCGTTGTTCGTGCCGTAGGTGATGTCGGCGGCGTACTGCTCACGACGCTCGGCCGGGGACTGGTTCGCGATGATGCAGCCGGTCGTCATTCCGAGGGCGCGGAACACGCGGCCCATCAGCTCCGACTGGTACGACGCGAGGAAGTCGTTGACGGTGATGACGTGCACGCCGCGCGACGGGATGGCGTTGAGGTACGCGGCCGTCGTGGCGACGAGGGTCTTGCCTTCACCGGTCTTCATCTCGGCGATGTTGCCGAGGTGCAGTGCCGCACCGCCCATGAGCTGCACGTCGAAGTGCCGCATGCCGAGGGTGCGCTTCGCTGCTTCACGCACGGCGGCGAACGCCTCGGGCAGCAGGTCGTCGAGGGTCTCGCCGTTCGCGTAGCGCTCGCGGAGCTCCTTGGTCTCGTCCTGGAGTTCCTCGTCGGTGAGGCTCGCGAAGTCGTCCTCGAGGTCGTTGATGGCCGAGGCGTACGCCTTCAGCCGTCGGAGGGTGCGTCCTTCGCCGATGCGGAGGACCTTCTCCAGCACGTTTGCCACGTGAGCTCCTTACGAGATCGTCACGCGCGACCTGCGCGATGCGAACAGCCAGTCATGCTAGCAACCCGCCGACTCCGGCCGCTGTGAACGCAGCGGGTGTGCGCGGCCCGCGAACGGTCCGCGCACACCCGGTTGCGGTCTGCCGTAGTGAGCGATCGTCAGGCGATCGCGACCGCCGGCTCCGACTCGGACGCGCCTGCCGGAGCGTGGTCGGCGGTCGGGTCGTCGATGCCGATCACGCCGTAGTCCCAGCCCTTGCGTCGGTAGACCACGCTCGGCCGGTGCGTCTCCGCGTCGACGAACAGGTAGAAGTCGTGTCCGACGAGCTCCATGAAGTAGAGGGCGTCGTCGACCGTCATGGGACCGGCCTCGAAGACCTTGTGCCGGATCACGACGGGGCTGTAGACCTCGTTCTCGTCGTCCTCGGCGGTCGCGTCGACCACCGGGACTGCTCCGGTCGCGACGTCCTCGATGAGCTTGCCGTCGGCGGGGACGACCCCCATCCGTTCGAAGGCGGTGCCGGAGGCCTCGGCCACCGAGGTCGGACGGTGGCGCCCGCGGTGCACCTTGCGGCGGTCGCGCGCCCGGCGGAGTCGTTCCATGATCCGGGCGAACGCCAGATCGAAGGCGGCGTACTTGTCCGACGCCGCGGATTCGGCCCGCACGAGGGGGCCGGGGCCGATGAGTGTCAGCTCGACGCGGTCCTCGCCCTGCCCACCCGACTTCTCGTTGTGGCGGCTGATGCGCACCTCGAACGCGAGGGCGCGGTCGGCGAGCACGTCGATCTTCTCGGACTTCTGTTCGACGTAGGTGCGGAATCGGTCGGTGACCCCGATGTTCCGGCCCGTGATCGTCACGTCCATGTGGCGGCTCCCATCCAGACTCAGCGCGTCGCCTCCATCCGGCGATCCCGAACGCCTTGCCGCGAGGCTAGACCCGGTGACGCCCGGGCGTCACGCGCCGTCGGTGAGTCGGCCGGACACCCACCGGACACACAGTGGTCACCGAGCGTTCACCGATGCACGGCCGCCCGGCGACCGCCTCAGTCGTCCACGCTCGCGACCGCGACGCACCGCACGACCCGGCCACCGGCGGCACGCACGGCACGGACCGCCTCGGCCATCGTGACGCCGGTGGTCACGACGTCGTCCACCACGACGACCGCCCGGCCGGACACCCCGGTGACCGAGAGGGTGCCGACCGTCGCTGCCACGCGTTCCACCGCGCTGCGTTCCTTCTGCCCGCCGTGCCCTGCCGCGCGGCCACCGGCGGACGGGCTCCGCCCCCGCTCGGGCACGCGGCTCAGCGCCCGCGACCGCCGCACTCCCCCGCGCGCCGCCAGCAGGACGACCGGGTCGAACCCCCGCCGACGTGCACCCCGGCGTGACGGCGGGACCCTCAGCAGGACGACCCCGGGACCGGCATCGGCGAGCGCCGCACGGACGAGCCCGCCGAACCGCGCGCCGAGGGGCCCGGCGAGGTCCACCCGTCCGCGCAGCTTGAGCTCGAGGAGCATCGTCCGGACGAGACCGGTGTACTCGAACGCCGCGTCGAGCCGGACGCCCGCGACGAGACGCACCCGACGGGGTGCGGCGGCGAGGGTGCACCGGCACACGGTGCAGAGCGCGCGGTCCGCTCGGCCGCACCCGACGCAGTCCACCGGGAGGAAGAGCCCGAGGACCGCGAGCACCGCGTCCCACCAGGACTGGCGGACCGGCGCTCCGGCCCGGTCACCGTCTCGGATCGTCATGCCGACGATCCTGGTCGCCACCCGCCACCGGGCGGGTGCCGATCCCTGGAGCTGGGGACGCGCCTCCTGGACCGCCGCCCTGTGGAGGAACGACCTCAGCGCTGCACGCCGAGCACGTCCGCGCTGATCCCCGTCGTGTCCCAACCGCCGCCGGTCGACTGCAGCACGGACCCGTCGGACATGCGCAGGAGCATCGAACCGCCGCTCCCACCGACGATCTCGGTCGCCCGGCCGTCGGGCTTCGGCAGGGTGCTCGCCTGGCCGCCGATCGTGGAGCGGACGACGTCGGGGCCCGAGGACGTCTGTCCGACCGAGGCGACGTCGGAGTCGCTGATCCACGCGGCGCCGACGGCGTCCCCGGTGGCCGCTTGCACGCGCACCGGCGGACCGAGTGACGTCGGGGTGCGGTCGGCCCCGCGCACCACGGCCATCACGTAGAGGCTCGGCCCGTCGTTCGTCTGGATGAGGGCGAGTGCCCTGGTCGAGTCGCGCGAGATCTGGAACGACACGAGGTCACCGGTCGGGAGCGTGGTGCTGACCGCGTGCGGATCACCACCGAGGCCGTACGCGGTGATGCGTCGGGTGTTCTCCTCGGACGCGACCCAGACGAACCCGAGGTCGTCGATGGACGGCGGGACCAGGTCGTCGGTGGCGTCGATGCGCAGGTGGCTGCGCCCGCGGACGACGGTCACCCCGTCGTCGTTCCCGACGACGGCTGCCGTGCCGGACGCGGACAGCGCGAAGGAGGACGGTCCGAGGTCGCCGATCTCGTCGCCCATGCCGTTGCCGAGCTGCGCGATCTTCCCGCCCCCGAGGGCCGAGTAGCCCACGGTGCCGTCCTGGTCGACGAGCGGACGGGCGTCGACGTCGGGGTTCTGCTGCGCGCCGGAGCCGCTGCCGTCGGGGACGGAGAAGGTCGTGCCCTCGGCGGTGATGTCGACGGAGGACACCGTGGCGACCGAGGCGAGCGACTTGCTCAGCTGCTCGCGCATCCGGATCCGGTCCTGGCTGCTGGCGCGCAGGGCGTCGCTGGACAGGTCGACGAGGGCGGTCCCGCTCTCGATGGTGACGGCGTTCAGGGAGAGCTGCGTGCCCTCGGGGAACGCGGTGACCACGGCCCCCTTGAGCCAGCTCGCGGGCCCGGCGAGGAGGGCGCTCGCGATGCGGGTGCTCGTCGACGACCTGGCGAGGAACCAGCGCTCGTCGGGCACGAGGAACTTGTAGGTCGGGTCGTAGAAGTAGAGCGCGTGCTGCTGGAACACCGTCTCGAAGTTCACCGGCGACAGGATGATGCCGTCCGGGGCGTAGGCGATGCGCCACTCGCCGTCCTCGCGGGTGAACTGGAACGTCAGCGTGGACGAGGTCGGCCGGACCGCCTGGGTGTACTCGCCGTCGGCGTCGACCGACGCGCTGGCCGTGAGGGTGTAGGTCAGCTCGCGTTCGCCGACCCGCTCGATCGCCGGGTTGCCGGGCTGGATCGTCACCGAGCGCCGCGGGTTCCACTTGGTGGAGAAGTTCGAGGCGAGGAACTCCCGTGCGACGGCGTAGTCGTCCGCCGCGCCGGTCCCGGCCGCGATGAAGCCGCGGAGGATCGTCGTCTGGTCGGCTCCGGGGACCGGCTTGCCGGGTCGGTAGTCGACGCCGGACACCGACTGGTCCTTGATCACACCGCCGGAGCGCACGGCCCCGTCGGTCGGGATCGCGGCGCACGCGGACACGGCGACGATCGTCAGTGCGGCGAGCGCCGTGGCGACCAGGGTGCGGAGTCGGGTGCGCATCAGTCGTCCTCCCTGACGGCGCGGGGGCCGTCGTAGGGTTCGTCGAGGTCCGGGAGCGGGATCGCCGAGGTCGTCACCGTGACCCGGTCGTTGCGGGGCAGCGTGAGCACGAAGGTGGAGCCCTCGCCGGGGCGCGACCAGACGTCGATGCGGCCGCCGTGCAGGTTCGCGTCGCCGAGCGAGATCGCGAGCCCGAGTCCGGTGCCCCCGATGGTCCGCTTGCGGCTCGGGTCGGCGCGCCAGAACCGGTCGAACACGCGCGCGGCGTCCTCGGGCGGCATGCCGACGCCGTGGTCGCGGACGGCGATGGCGACGGAGCGGGCGTCGCTGTCGACGACGATCTGCACGGGCTTCGCGTCGCCGTGCTCGATCGCGTTGCCGACGAGGTTGCGGAGCACGCGGCGGATGCGTTTCGCGTCGAGCTGCACGGTGGTGTGGCCGCCGGGTGTGACGAGCTGCAGGTCGATCCCGGCGCGCTCGGCGAGGGGCCGGAACTCGTCGACGATGTCGGTCGCCAGGGCGGCGGGGACGACGGGCTCCGGGTCGAGGTGCACCGCCTGCGCGTCGAACCGGGAGATCTCGAGGAGGTCGGCGAGGAGGAGCTCGAACCGTTCGACCTGGGCGTGCAGGAGCTCGGCGGACCGGCCGACCGACGGCTCGAAGGCGTGGCGGGAGTCGAACAGCATGTCACCCGCGAGCCGGATGGTCGTGAGCGGGGTCCGGAGCTCGTGCGACACGTCGGACACGAAGCGCTGCTGCACTCGGGAGAGCTCGGCGAGCTGGGTGATCTGCCGGCTGACCGCGTCGGCCATGCCGTTGAAGCTGCGGGCGAGGGTGGCGATGTCGTCGTTGCCGCGCACCGGGATGCGTTCGTCGAGCCGGCCGGCGGCGATCTTCCGGCTCGTCTCGGCCGCACCGCGGATCGGCACGACCACGAGCCGGACCACGAGGGAGGTGACGAGTGCGATGAGCACCATGAGCGCGACACCGCCGATCGAGAGCGTCTGCGAGACGAAGTCGAGGGTCTGCTGTGCGTCCGAGAGGTCGTAGACGAGGTAGAGCTCGTACTGACCGGCACTCGGGATCTGCAGGGTCGACCCGACGGCGAGCCCGGGCTGGCGGCGGCCGTCGTCCTCGAGCCGCACCGGCTGCAGGCTGAGCGTGCCGGTGTTCTTGCCGACCTGCTTGCGGAGCGCGTCGGTGATGACGGCGTCCGGGAAGCCCTGGCTCGCGACGTTCTGCACCGTCTGCGGCCCGGGCTGGTCGGGACTGCGCTCGATGGCGATGCTCGTACCGCCGGGGCTCGTGGTGTTCGACAGGATCGCCTGCTGCGCCTCGCTCTGGAGCGTCTCGAGCTCGCTCTGGTTGTTGTCCTCGCCGGCGGTGGCCGCGTCGAAGATGCCCTGCGCGACGATCGTCGCGCGGGCCGACTCGGACTCGATCTGGTCGCGCCGCTGCGAGTAGACGTTGTTCGAGATGCTGATCATGACGGCCGTGCCGATGATCGCGACCGCGAGGCCGGTGGTCATCACCGTGATCGCCACCGACCGGAACATGAGGGACCGGCGCCACAGGTACGCCACGGCCCGCCAGCCGCGTCTGACCCACCGTCGCAGGCGGCGGCCGGCGCGGGCGAGTCTGCCCTGCACGGCGACGCCGCCGGTCGACGCTGCGGACGGCACGGTGCTCAGGCTCCTCCGGCCCGGTACCCGACGCCGCGCACCGTGGTGACGATCTTCGGGTTGTCGGGGTCGTGCTCGATCTTCGCGCGGAGACGCTGCACGTGCACGTTCACCAGTCGGGTGTCCGCCTTGTAGTGGTAGCCCCAGACCTGCTCGAGCAGCATCTCGCGGGTGAACACCTGGTTCGGCTTCTCGGACAGCGCCCGCAGCAGGTCGAACTCGAGCGGGGTCAACGCGATGACCGCGTCACCGCGACGGACCTCGTGCCCGGCGACGTCGACGGTGAGGTCGCCGACGTGGAGCACCGTGGCGTCGGCAGCGGTCGGCCGGAGCCGCGTGCGGATGCGGGCGACGAGCTCCTTCGGGTTGAAGGGCTTCACGACGTAGTCGTCGGCGCCGTTCTCGAGCCCGGCGACCACGTCGGAGGTGTCGCCCTTGGCGGTGAGCATGATGATCGGTGTGCCGCTCTCCGCGCGGATGCGCTTGCAGACCTCGATGCCGTCGATGCCCGGGAGCATCACGTCGAGCAGCACCAGGTCGGGCTTCGTCCCGTGGAACGCGTCGACGGCGTCGTTGCCGTCGGCGCTGAACTCGGGTTCGTAGCCTTCGGAGCGGAGGACGATGCCGATCATCTCGGCGAGGGCCTGGTCGTCGTCGACGACGAGGATGCGCGGTGTCATGTGATGGGGACTCCGTGTGACGTGCGGCGGTACCCGGTCGGCACCTGACCACTCACGATAGCCGAGGCCCCGTGCGACGGCGTTTTCCGACAGGATGGGTGTCGACCGCGTCTTCCGCGTGCGCGGTCGGGGACCACGAGGGGGCGGCGATGTCCGATTGGCAGGTACCGGGGGCGCCCGGCGGTCCGCAGGACGGTCAGGGACACGGTCCAGGAGGCGCGGCTCGGCCCCACCAGGTCGGGGGCCCGTCCGCCTCGTGGCCGGGCCCACCGCCGGCGGGTCCACCTCCGGCAGGCCCGCCTCCCGCCGGCCCGCCTCCCGCGGGGTCGCGGCCCGTCATCCCGTTGCGACCGCTCGGGCTCGGGGACGTCCTGAGCGGGGCCTTCACCGTGTTCCGGCGGAACGCACGGGTGCTCCTGCTCTGGAGCGTGCTCCTCAGCGGGGTCCTCGGGCTGCTCTCGACGCTCGCGGGTGCGTTCGGCCAGAGGGCCCTCCAGTCCCGCATGTTCTCGGCGGTCGACGGCGACACGAACGGACAGGAGTCGATCATCGCCGGCTCGGTGACGCTCTGGCTGCTGCTGTCGATCGGGCTGCCGTTCCTGGCGTACCTCGGACGCGGCTTCCTCGTCGCCCCGGTCGCCGCGGACACCGGGCAGCGCATCCTCGGGCGACGCGCGACCTTCCGCGGGCTCTGGGCCCTCCTCGCCGGGCGACGCTGGTCGGTCGTCGCGTGGATCCTGCTGCAGCTCGCGGCAGGGGCGGTGATCGGGACGGTCTTCGTGGTCGTCATGATCGCGGCCGTCGCCGGACTGTCCGGCAGCGGCACCCGCTTCGGCGCGTTCCTGCTCGCGTTCTTCCTGCTCGGGCTCGGGTTCACGGTCGTGCTCGTCTGGCTCGGGACGAAGTTCGCGTTCACCGTGCCGACCATCGCGCTCGAGGGGCGCCCGGTCTTCCAGGCGGCGGCGCAGTCCTGGCGGCTCACCCGCGGGGCCTTCTGGCGCACCTTCGGCATCATCCTGCTCGTGCACGTCGTGTTCGCCTTCGCGGTGTCGATCGCCTCGGTCCCGCTCACGATCGGCGCGACGCTCGTCGGCGGGACGTTCGACCCGCTCGGACAGACCGGGGTGGCGTCCGGCGCCGGGGTCGGCGGGATCGTGGCGATCGTCGTCGGGAGCCTGCTCGGCATCGCGGTGCAGTGCATCACCGACGTGCTGTCCGCGTCCGTCGTGACGTTCCTGGCGATCGACCGACGCATCCGGACCGAGGCGCTCGACCAGCGGATCGCGTCGCACCTCGAGACCGGGCAGCCGGGCGACCCGTTCGCGCCTGCGCCGCGGGTGGACCGGCCGACGTGGCCGGGGCAGCCCTGGCCCGGGCAGGCGTGGCCGGGGCAGGGGCAGACCTGGCCGGGTGGCGGTCCGGTGCCGCAGCAGCCGTGGCCGG
>NZ_JAUZED010000097.1 GCF_030705415.1 Curtobacterium sp. A7_M15
GCGCCCCCCCGCCCCCGGTGCCGGGGGGGCGGGGGGGCCCCGGGCCCCCCCCCCCCTCCTCGGATCGTCCCGGTCCGGACTAGGACTGCTGCGCGCGCTCCAGCACCAGCTCGCGGACACGGGCGGCATCCGCCTGTCCCTGCATGGCCTTCATCACGGCGCCGATGATGGCGCCGGCCGCCTGGACCTTGCCGTCCTTGATCTTGGCGAGGACGTCGGGCTGCGCGGCGAGCGCCTGGTCGACCGCGGCGGTGAGCGCCGAGTCGTCCGACACGACCTTGAGCCCGCGGGCCTCGACGACCTGGGCCGGCGAGCCCTCGCCCGCGATGACGCCCTCGAGCACCTGACGCGCCAGACGGTCGGTCAGGTCACCGGACTCGACCAGCGCGATCGTCTCGGCGACGTGCTGCGCCGACACGAGGTCGCCTGCCGAAGCCTCCTGCGCGTTCGCGACACGGCTGATCTCGCCGGTCCACCACTTGCGCGCGGCCTGGGGCGACGCACCGGCTGCGACCGTGGCCTCGACCTCGTCGAGCAGGCCGCCGTTGACGACGTCCTGGAACTCGAGGTCGCTGAAGCCCCACTCGCCCTTGAGCCGACGGCGGCGTGCCACCGGCGCCTCGGGCAGCGACGCCCGGAGCTCCTCGATCACGGCCGGGTCCGGCACGACCGGGAGCAGGTCGGGCTCCGGGAAGTAGCGGTAGTCGTCGGCGTCGGACTTCGGACGCCCGGCCGAGGTGCGACCGGTGTCCTCGTGCCAGTGCCGGGTCTCCTGCGTGATCGAACCACCGGCCGCGAGGATGGCCGCCTGGCGCTGGATCTCGTAGCGGATGGCCCGCTCGACGGCGCGGAAGGAGTTGACGTTCTTCGTCTCGGTGCGTGTGCCGAGCTTCTCCTGGCCGCGCGGACGCAGCGAGATGTTCGCGTCGCAGCGGAGGTTGCCGCGCTCCATGCGGGCCTCGGAGACGCCGAGCGCCCGGACGAGGTCGCGGATCACCTGGACGTACGCCGCACCGAGCTCGGGTGCGCGCTCCTCCGTGCCGAAGATCGGCTTCGTGACGATCTCGACGAGCGGGACCCCGGCGCGGTTGTAGTCGACGAGCGAGTACTCGGCGCCCTGGATGCGACCCGTCGCGCCGCCCACGTGCGTCAGCTTGCCGGCGTCCTCTTCCATGTGGGCGCGCTCGATCGGCACCTGGAAGATCGTGCCGTCCGCGAGCTCGACCTCGACCTCGCCCTCGTACGCGATCGGCTCGTCGTACTGCGAGATCTGGTAGTTCTTCGGGTTGTCCGGGTAGTAGTAGTTCTTCCGGGCGAACCGCGAGGACTCGGCGATCGAGCAGCCGAGCGCGAGCCCGAGCTGGATCGAGTAGCGCACGGCCTGCTCGTTGACGACCGGCAGCGACCCGGGCAGCCCGAGGTCGACCGGCGTCACGTTCGTGTTCGGCTCGCCACCGAAGAAGTTCGGCGCGTCCGAGAACATCTTGGTCTTCGTCGCGAGCTCGACGTGGACCTCGAAGCCGAGGACCGGCTCGTACAGCCGGAGCGCCTCGTCGAAGTCCATCAGCGCGTCCTTCTGCGCCATCAGATCACACCTTCCTGCGCAGCGGCCTGCTGGGTCTGGTCGAGGTCCGGGATGCTGTCGATGAGCGGCCGGCCCCACTGCTGCTCGAGGAGACGCTCGAGGGCGGCGCCGTAGCGGTACAGCCGGGCGTCCTCGCGCTGCGGCGCCATGAGCTGGACCCCCGTGGGCAGCGAGTCCTCGGGAGCGAGGCCGTTCGGGATGCTCATGCCGGGCACGCCGGCGAGGTTCGCCGGGATCGTCGTGAGGTCGTTGAGGTACATCGCCAGCGGGTCGTCGATGCGCTCGCCGATCGGGAACGCGGTCGTCGGGGCCGACGGGCTGACCAGCAGGTCGACCTGTTCGAACGCGGCCTGGAAGTCACGCTGGACCAGGGTCCGGACCTTCTGCGCCGACCCGTAGTAGGCGTCGTAGTAGCCGGCGCTCAGCGCGTAGGTGCCGAGGATGATGCGACGCTTCACCTCGGGACCGAAACCGGCCTCGCGCGTGGCGGCCATGACGTCCTCGACGGTGGCGCCGTTCTCGGGCGTCACCCGGAGCCCGAAGCGGACCGAGTCGAACTTCGCGAGGTTCGACGACGCCTCGGCCGGGAGGATCAGGTAGTAGGCACTGATCGCGTAGGCGAACGACGGCGCGTCGATCTCGACGACGACGGCACCGGCCGACTCGAGCAGCGCCACGGTCTCCTGGAAGCGCTGGGTGACGCCGGCCTGGAAGCCCTCGCCCCCGGCGAGCTCCTTCACGACGCCGACGCGGAGGCCCCGCAGCGTGTCCGCCTGCAGCCCTTCGCGCGCCGCGGCCGCCATCGACGGCCAGGCGTCGGGGATGCTCGTCGAGTCGCGCGGGTCGTGTCCACCGATGACGTCGTGCAGCAGCGCGGCGTCGAGGACCGTGCGCGACACCGGGCCGACCTGGTCGAGGCTGGACGCCAGGGCGATCGCGCCGTAGCGGCTCACCCCGCCGTAGGTCGGCTTCACGCCGACGGTCCCGGTGACGGCACCCGGCTGACGGATCGAGCCGCCGGTGTCCGAGCCGAGGGCGAGCGGTGCCTCGTGCGCGGCCACCGCGGCGGCCGAACCGCCGCCGGAGCCGCCCGGGATCCGGTCGAGGTCCCACGGGTTGTGCGTCGGGCCGTAGGCCGAGAACTCGGTCGTCGACCCCATGGCGAACTCGTCCATGTTCGTCTTGCCGAGCGGCACGAGGCCGGCCGCACGGAGCTTCGCGACCGGGGTCGCGTCGTACGGCGGGACCCAGCCTTCGAGGATCTTCGAGCCGGACGTCGTGGGCATGTCCTGCGTGCACAGGACGTCCTTGATGGCGATCGGCACGCCGGCGAGCGGGCCGAGGTCGTCTCCGGCGGCGCGGCGGGAGTCGATCGACTTCGCCGCCGCGATCGCGTTCTGGTTGACGTGCAGGAAGGCGTGGACGTCGCCGTCCACCGCCTGGATGCGGTCGAGGTGCGCCTGGGTGGCCTCGACGCTCGAGACGTCGCGCGCCACGAGGGCGTCGGCGAGCGCCGCGGCGCTCAGCTTCGTGATGTCGGTCACTGCTCTTCTCCCAGGATGGCCGTCACGCGGAACCGTTCGCCGTCGGAGTCCGGAGCGCCCGAGAGCGCCTGCTCCTGCGTGAGGGTCGGGCCGACCACGTCGGGTCGGGTGACGTTGCCGAGCGGCACGGGGTGACTGGTCGCGGGGACGTCCGGGGTGGCGACCTCGGTGACCTTGGCGACGCTGTCGACGATGTGCGACAGCTCCCCCGTGAGCTTCTCGATCTCTTCGGGCGTGAGTGCGATACGTGCGAGGTTCGCCAGGTGGGCGACCTGCTCGCTCGTGATGTCAGGCATGGTGCTCCGTCGATCGGTTCGTGGATTGCGCACCAGTCTATTGGTGCCTCAGTGGCCTTTCTGCTTCCCCTGCGGCTTCTGTGGAGACTGCTCGGCGGGCTGCTGCCCCTGTGGAGACTGCTGCCCCGGCTGCTGCGTGGTGGGCGTGTTCCCCTGCCCGGAACCGGCCGTGGACCCCGCCGAGGCACCCGCCGAACCCGCGTCCCCGCTCGACGACGTGTGACTGACCTGCCCGATCATCGCGGGGTCGGCCGCCGGCAGCGCCCCGCCCCCGACCGTCTGGTCGAGGTACGTCATCATCGACTTCCCGACGCCGAACTTCGCGCTGTACCCGGTGGTCCCCTGCAGGAACGGCCAGTTCGCCAGGCTCACGTTGCCCTGGACGTTGCCGATCCAGGTCGCGTTCGTGTACTTCGTGCTCGACGCCACGAGCCAGTTCTGCACGTCGCCGTCGGTGGTGCCGGTCTTCGCGAACTTCGGGGTGCTGTCGCCGGGGTTGGCGCTCGCGGCCGTGCCGGATCCGGTCAGCACGCCCTGCAGCGCGTAGTCGACCGTCCCGGCCACGTCGGCCGCGACGCCCTGCGTGCAGGACGACGGCGTCGGGGTGATCTTCGTGCCGTCGGACTCGGTGACGGAGTCGATGGCGGTCGGGGTGCAGACGACGCCGCCGTTCGCGAAACCCGCGTAGGCCTCGGCCAGGTCGATCGGGGACAGGTTGTTGACGCCGAGGATCGACGACGGGGTCTGCCCGAGTGCGCCGCCGCGCGCCGGGTGGATGCCCATCGACTGGGCGAGCTGGGCGATCTTGCAGAGGTCGAGCTGCTTGCCCATCGCGGCGTAGGCGGTGTTGATCGACTCCGACGTCGCCGCCTGCACGGTCATCGAGGACGGCACGTTCTCGGCGTTCGACACCGGCCAGGTGCCGCCGCTGACGTTCTGGCAGGTGTTCGTGAACTCCGAGTTCTGGAACGTGTGCTCCGTCGTCGACACCGACTGCGACAGCGTGTGCCCGGTGGCGAGCCACTCGGCGAGCGTGAACACCTTGTACGTCGAGCCGGTCTGGAAGCCACCCGAGTTGCCGTAGCCGCTGTCGGCGCTGTAGTTCACCGCGGTCGACCCGGCGGTCGAGGTGTCGCCCTGCGTGTACTGCGTGTTCTGCACCATCGAGAGGATCCGGCCGGTCCCCGGCTCCACGGTGACGTTCGAGCCACCGACGTCGACGCCCGCCATCGTCGACGGGACGTAGGTCGACAGCGCGGTCTGCGCCCGTGCCTGCAGGTCGAGGTCGAGGGAGGTGTGGATCTCGAGGCCCTTGGTGTCGAGCGTCGCGATGCGCTCGGCGGCGGTCTTGCCGAACGCGGGGTCCTGCAGCACCTGGTCGCGCACGTAGTCGCAGAAGTAGCCGGCGTCGTACCCGCTCGCGGCCGACGAGCAGCCGTTCGCCGTCGCGGTGATCCTCGGCGTGATCGGCGTCGCCTTCGCCTGGTCGAGCTGCGCCTTGGTGATGTCGTGGTGGACGTACATGCGCTGCAGCACGTAGTCGCGGCGCTCCTTGGTGGCCGCGTAGCCGTTCTTCGCGCCGTTGTCGGCGTTCGACGGCTGGTCGATGCGCAGGTTCGACGGGTTGTTGAGGATGGCGACGAGGGTGGCCGACTGCACGAGCGAGAGGTCCTTCGCGTGCACGCCGAAGTAGTACTCGGCACCGGCCTCGGCGCCGTACACCCGACCGCCGAGGCCGACGAGGTTGAGGTACCCGGTGAGGATCTGGTCCTTCGAGTACTTCTTGTTCACGGCGATCGCGTACCGCATCTCCTGGAGCTTGCGCTGCGGGGTCACTCCGGCGGCGTCCTCGTAGCACGCCGCGATCTTCTTCTCGGTGTCCGCGGCGTCCTTGCCCGTGAGCTCCTCGCACTGCTGCACGAGGACGTTCTTCACGTACTGCTGGGTGATGCTCGATCCGCCCTGCACGTCACCGCCGACGACCGTCGCCGCCGCACCGCGGAGCGTGCCCACGACGTCGATGCCGCCCTCGTCGTAGAAGCGGGGGTCCTCGGTGTCGATCGCCGCCTGCTTGAGGGTCTTCGCCATCGCCCCCGACGCCACGGTCGTGCGGTTCTCGGCGTAGAACGAGGCGATCTTGACCTGTTGGCCGCCCTTCTCCGCGTAGACGGAGGAGACCTGCTGCGGCGTCTGGATGTCGAGGTAGCTCGGCAGGTCCTCGAAGAAGGACACCGCCCCGGAGGTGCTCTCGCCGGCGACGGCGACCCCCGGCGTGACCGCCACGGCGACGAGCATGCCGGCCAGCGCCGACATCGCGACGAACGTCAGGAGAGCACCAGGCCATCGCACCACACGCATGCAGGGAACCGTACGGTCACGATCTGGACCGGTTCTGCCGTGGAACGAGTCCAGGCTGCGCCGCCGCTCAGGTTGCCACCCAGGATCAGTCGCGTGGCTGGAGGTCCTGCGGTCGGACGAGGTACATGTCGGGCGACGTCTGCGGCAGCCCGTCGTGACCGCGCTCGCCCCGCCGCACCTGCTCGCGGACGAGGTCACCGCGGCCGACGGCGATGAGCGCCACGTCGTGCAGCGACGCCGTGCCCGGCTTCAGGTAGTCGTTGTGGCCGACCGGTCGACGGAACACGTCGCCGGCGCCCTGCGCGTCGACGCCGCCGGTCAGGTTGAGCACCGTCGAGCCGAAGCCCGCCGAGCCGGGGTCGGTGCCGAAGTACCCGGAACCGGCGATCGGGTCGCTGTGCGCGTCGCCGACGAACACCCCTCCGGTGCGCACGGCCAGGTCCGCGGCGGTGCGGACGTCGCTCCCCGGTGACCCCAGGACCGTCAAGGTGTCGGCGCTCATCTGCCCCGACGCCAGCGCCATGAGCGCCGCGGTCGACCCGTAGGAGTGGGCGACGATGTTGACCCGCGGTTCGTCCCCGTCCCGGATCGTGCGCAGCCCGCCGACCGCGCGCGCGAGCCGCTCCCCGCCCGTCTTCGCCATCCCGAGCGACATGATGTTCGACAGGTCGGGCGTGCGGTACCCCATCCACGCCACGACCGCGACGCCGTTCCCCGATCCGGGAGCCGCGAGCCCGGCGACCGTGGCCTGCTCGGTGTAGAGGTCGTTCGCGGTGTTCGTGAAGTCCGCCATCTGGCCGGTCACGGTGAAGAACATCCCGGGGACGACGACCGTGACGTCGGCAGCGGTGTCCAGGTCCCCGACGGCGATGGCCGCACGTCCGGCCCCCCGCGTGTCGAGTGTGATGAGGAACCGGTCCGGCGCTCCGTCCTCGTGCACGAGTGCGTCGCGGACCTGGCCGAGCATCGCGGTCACGGCCGCGGCGGTCGAGTGGTCGGCGAGGCCCGTGACGAGGACCGCGCGGTTCGCCCGGTCGCGGACCGAGTAGGGCACGCCCTCGAGGTTCCCGACGACCGACGGTGCGAGCGTCGTCAGCGTCTCGCGCTCGTCGTCCGTGAGTCCGGACCACCAGGCGGCGACCTCGGTGGCGCTCGGCGGGTGGTCCTCGGCGGTGGCGAGCACGCGGCGGTCCCGTCCGGCTCGGAGCAGGTCCGCTCGGCCGAGCGACGACAGGTCCGTCAGGAACGCGGGACCGCGGTCGAGCCCGACCCGGTCCGACGCGAGATGTACCCCGGTCATGACCGGTCGGGGTACTGAGCCGTCCTCAGGGAGGTGCGCGGCGGCGTGCACGACGGCCGCGGAGTGGGCGGCGGGCGCGACTGGGGCCTCGACCACTCCGAGCGAGTGCATCGAGGCGGTGAGCAGAGCCGCGGCGATGAGCAGCAATCGGGTCTCCCCCGGGAAGGCCGTCCCGTCGTCCCCCTGCAGACGACGGGTGATGCTCTGTCGAGTGTAAGGAGAACAGCGCTCACCCGGGCGTGCGCGATGCAACTTGTCCCCCGAACTGGGGACATACACAGGCGCGCCGCAGCGTGCGGCCCGGAGCCGGACGTGCTCGCGCCCCCGCTCAGCCCTCGGCGGCGCCTTCGGTCGGGGACTCAGGAGCCTCGCCGAGCGCTCCCGGCCCCTCGGTCACGAGCAGTCGGAACTGCTCCGCGTCGATGATCCGGACCCCGAGCTGCTCGGCCTTGGTGAGCTTCGAACCGGCACCGGGTCCGGCCGCGACGAAGTCCGTCTTCTTGCTCACGCTCGAGGCGGCCTTGCCGCCCGCGGCGATGATCGCCTCTTGTGCGCCTTCCCGGCTGTACCCCTCGAGGGAACCGGTCGCGACCACCGTCAACCCGCTGAGCACACCGCCGTCCTCGGCCGCAGCGCCCGGTCCGGGGTGCCCGGGCGTGGTGAACTGCACGCCCGCCGCCGTCCAGCGGTCGATGATGTCGCGGTGCCAGTCGACCTCGAACCAGTCGAGCAGGGCGTCGGCGATGATGCCGCCCACGCCGTCCACCGCCGCGAGCTCTTCGCGCGAGGCGGCACGGATGGCGTCGAGGGAGCCGAAGTGGTTCGCGAGCGCACGGGCGGCCACCGGCCCGACGTGCCGGATGCTCAGGCCGACCATGATCCGCCAGAGCGGTTTCGTCTTGGCGGCGTCGATGTTCGCGAGCATCTCGAACGCGTTCTTCGACGGGTACCGACTCGGCTCGCCGGTGTAGTCCGCTCCCCGGGCATCGGGGTCGAAGGGCGGGTCGGTCTTCTTGCGCGCCCGGCTGAACGGGGTGACCCGCTTCGGCGCACCCTCGTCCGTGGTCTTCTCCATGCCGGTCTCGGCGTCGCGGACGATGACCTCGATCGGGACGATGTCCTCCATCATCAGGTCGAACAGGCCGGCCTCGGTCCGGAGCGGGGGCTGCTCGGGGTGGAGTGGCTGGGTCAGGGCGGCCGCGGCGACCTCGCCCAGCCCCTCGATGTCGAGCGAGCCGCGCGAGGCGATGTGCTCGACCCGGCCGCGCACCTGCGCCGGGCAGCTCTTCGCGTTCGGGCAGCGGAGGTCGATGTCGCCCTCCTTCGCCGGGGCGAGGGGCGTTCCGCACTCGGGGCAGTTCGTCGGCATGACGAACTCGCGCTCGCTGCCGTCGCGGAGCTCGACGACCGGACCGAGCACCTCGGGGATGACGTCGCCGGCCTTGCGGAGCACCACGGTGTCGCCGATGAGGACGCCCTTCGCCTTGACGACCTGCTGGTTGTGCAGGGTCGCCTGGCGGACGACGGACCCGGCGACCTCGGCCGGGGCCATCACCGCGAAGGGCGTGGCGCGACCGGTCCGACCGACGCTGACGACCACGTCGAGGAGCTTCGTGTGGACCTCTTCCGGCGGGTACTTGTAGGCGATCGCCCAGCGCGGGGCACGCGACGTCGACCCGAGCTCCTCGTGCAGGGCGAGGTCGTCGACCTTGATCACGATGCCGTCGATCTGGTGCTCGACCGAGGCCCGACGCTCGCCGTAGTCCTTGACGAAACCGAGCACCTCGTCGATGGAGTCGAAGACCCGGTAGTGCGAACTCGTCGGCAGGCCCCAGGTCTGCAGGAGCTCGTACACCTCGGACTGCGCGCGGACGTCGGTGTCCCGCTCGAGTTCGCGGACGGGCCAGGCGCCGATGCCGTGCACGAGCATGCGGAGCCGACGCAGCCGGTCCACCATGAGCTCGCGCTTGGCCTCGGACTTGCCCTCTTCCTTCTGCCGCAGGGACCCGGCTGCGGCGTTGCGCGGGTTCGCGAACACGCGCTCCCCCGCCTCGCGCTGCTTGGCGTTCAGTTCGTCGAACTGCTCGACGGGGAAGAATATCTCGCCGCGGACCTCGACCAGGGGCGGGTGCCCGGAGCCGGACAGGCGGTCCGGGATCGTGCCCATCGTGCGGACGTTGCCGGTGACGTCCTCGCCGACGACGCCGTCACCGCGCGTCGCGGCGGAGACGAGCCGGCCGTTCTCGTACCGGAGGTTGATCGCGAGCCCGTCGATCTTGAGTTCGGTGAGGAACCGGACGCGCTCGGCACCGGCGTCGCGCTGCACCTTGACCGCCCAGCCGACCAGTTCGTCCGGGCTGAAGACGTTGTCGAGGCTGAGCATGCGCTCGGCGTGCTCGACGGGCGCGAACTGCACGGTCTGCGCCTGTCCGCCCACGGTCTGCGTCGGGCTGTCCTCGGTGAGGAGTTCCGGGAAGCGCCGCTCGATGGCGTCGAGGCGGTGGACGAGGGCGTCGTAGTCGCCGTCTGAGACCGTCGAACCGTTCTCGTCGTAGTACGCGTGCCGCAGTTCGTTGATGCTGGACCGGAGCCGGTCGACCTCTCGCTGCGCCTGCGCCGCGTCGAGTGCTGCGGGGTCGATCGTCTCGAACGTCGAGTCCGCGGGCGTCGTGTCGCTCATGCCCTCAGTTCTACCGGCAACCACCGACCGGACGCGCAGCCGACGGACAACCCGGGAGCGCCGCGTGGTCAGACCGCGGCGGGCACGGCCGAGACCGTCGCGTCGATGGTGCACTGCCCGAGCACGCGGGTGCCGACGTAGACGACCGCGGTCTGCCCCGGCGCGACGCCCGAGAGGGGCTCGTCGACGTCGATCACCAGCTGGCCGTCGGTCACCCGTGCGGTCGCCGGCACCGGGTCGGCGTGCGCCCGGATCTGCACGTCGCAGGCGAACGGCGTGGACGGGTCGGTCGGCGCCGTGCCGGCCCAGGTGAAGCGGGAGCCGGACATCGAGGTCACGTCGAGCGCCTCCTTCGGGCCGACCACGACGGTGTTCTCCTTCGGGCGGATCTCGAGCACGAACCGCGGCTTGCCGTCCGCTGCCGGCCGACCGAGGTGCAGTCCGCGCCGCTGCCCCACCGTGTACCCGGTCGCGCCCTCGTGCGCACCGACGACGGTGCCGTCCCGCTCGACGACGTCGCCGGGGGCCGTGCCGACGCGGTCGGCCAGCCACCCGCGGGTGTCACCGTCCGGGATGAAGCAGATGTCGTAGGAGTCGGGCTTCTGCGCCACGGTGAGCCCACGCGCGGCGGCCTCGGCGCGGACCTCGTCCTTCGAGGGGGTCGCCCCGAGCGGGAACATCGCGTGCTGGAGCTGCTCGGCCGTCAGGACGCCGAGGACGTAGGACTGGTCCTTCGCCCACGCCGCCGACCGGTGCAGCTCGCGCGACCCGTCCGGGCCGGTGAGGATCGACGCGTAGTGCCCGGTGCAGACGGCGTCGAACCCGAGGGCGAGCGCCTTCTCGAGGAGCGCCGCGAACTTGATCCGCTCGTTGCAGCGCATGCAGGGGTTCGGCGTGCGGCCGGCCTGGTACTCGGCCACGAAGTCGTCGACGACGTCCTCCTTGAACCGTGCCGAGAAGTCCCAGACGTAGTACGGGATGCCGAGCGCCGACGCGGCGCGCTGGGCGTCCATCGAGTCCTCGATCGTGCAGCACCCGCGGCTGCCGGTGCGCAGGGTGCCGGGCATGCGGCTCAGCGCCAGGTGCACGCCGACCACGTCGTGCCCGGCGTCGACCGCCCGGGCTGCGGCCACCGCCGAGTCGACACCACCGCTCATCGCCGCCAGAACTCGCATGCATCCAGGGTAACCCGCCCTCGGAGCGGTACCGCGGGCGTACCGTTGACCGAGCGATGACCTCCGAGACCCCCGCCTTCGACTTCCGGGCAGTCCTGCTGTCCGGCTTCCTGCCTGCCGCGCTGTTCGCGATCGGCGAGGGCGCGATCATCCCGATCATCCCGATCGCAGCGGACTCCCTCGGCGCGAGCCTGGCATTCGCCGGCTTCGTCGCGGCGCTCATCCTCGTCGGCGAGCTCATCGGGGACGTGCCGTCCGGCGTCGTCGTCGCACGCATCGGCGAGCGCAACGCGATGATCGGCGCCGCTGCGGTCTCGGTCGGCGGGCTCCTGGTGTGCACGGTCGCCCCGAACCCGTGGGTGCTCGCCCTCGGCGTCTTCCTCGTCGGCGTCTCCACCGCGGTCTTCGCGCTCGCCCGGCACGCCTACATGACCACCGCGATCCCCCTGCACATCCGGGCACGGGCGCTGTCGAGCCTCGGCGGGGTGTTCCGCTTCGGCTACTTCGTCGGCCCGTTCATCGCCGCGGGCGTCGTGCACCTGACGGGCACCACGCAGAGCGCGTTCTGGATCCACATCGTCTGCTGCCTCCTGGCGGCGGCGACCCTCCTCGTCCTGCGCGACCCCGCGACGGGCGCACGGGGCTTCCGCAGGCCGAGCCGCGCCTCCCGGACCACCGCGGACCACGCGACGGACGTGACCGAGCCGCCCACCGACACCGGCGCGCAGTTCGTGCAGGAGGAAGCGCACGGCCTCTTCCGCACCATCCGCGCCAATCGGGCTGTGCTCCTCCGGCTCGGCAGCGGTGCCGGCCTGATCGGCGCGCTCCGCGCCGGACGGCAGGTCATCCTGCCGCTCTGGGCGGTCAGCGTCGGGTTGGACGACTCGACGGCCGCCCTCGTGATCGGCATCGCCGGCGCCGTCGACTTCGCGCTCTTCTACACGAGCGGGCAGATCATGGACCGGTGGGGGCGGCTCGCGAGCGCGCTCCCGTGCATGGTCGGGCTCAGCATCAGCTACTTCCTGCTGGCGTGGTCCGGCCACCTCGATGCGCGTGTGGGCTGGTTCGTCGCGATCGCCATGGGGATGTCGCTCGCGAACGGCGTCGGTTCCGGCATCCTCATGACGCTCGGCGCGGACCTCGCCCCTCGGGACCACCCCGCTCCCTTCCTCGGCGCCTGGCGGTTCACCGGCGACTTCGGGCAAGCCGCAGCCCCCCTCGTGATCTCCGGCGTCACCGCCGTCGCGTCGATCGCCGTGGCGAGCGGCGTGATGGGCGTGCTCGGCCTCGTCGGAGCGGGCATCCTGCTCCGGTACGTCCCGCGGTACCTCCCCCGGAAGCTGCGCTGACCGCCCGGCGGACGGCCGGGCGATGCGGGTCGGGAGGCGCGGATCGCGTCCGCCGGGAGGGTCACGCTCGGTAGACTGCCGCTGCTCGCGGGAGTGGTGGAATCGGTAGACACGCAGGATTTAGGTTCCTGTGCCCCTGGCGTGAGGGTTCGAGTCCCTCCTTCCGCACCAGAGATCGCGTCCTCGCGCATCTCATACCACCGAGGGACGTCGCCGTCACCCGCGGACGGTACCCTCGTCCTGCGGGACGCCTCCCCGTGTCCCGCCTCCACGACCGGAAGAACCATGCACTCCGTCGCACTCGCTCTGATCCCCTGGTTGGATCCGCAGTACATCCTCGACAACTTCGGGGCAATCGCCGTCTTCGTGGTGTGCGCCATCATCTTCGCCGAGACCGGGCTGCTCGTCGGCTTCATCTTCCCGGGCGACAGCCTGCTCGTGATCACCGGCCTGTTCGCCTTCGACCGTGGCGGTGAGATCGGCGGCATCCCGATCTGGGTCGCCGCGCTCATGATCGCTGCGTCGGCCTTCCTCGGCGGTGAGCTCGGCTACTACATCGGCAAGAAGGCCGGACCGCCGATCTTCGAGCGCAAGGAGAGCGGTCTGTTCTCCAAGGCGAACGTCGACCGCACCAACGCGTTCTTCCACCGGTTCGGGCCGCTCGCGGTGATCCTCGCCCGGTTCGTCCCCGTCGTGCGGACGTTCCTGCCGATCGCCGCCGGTGTGGGCCGGATGAACTACAAGAAGTACTCGCTCTACAACGCGATCGGTGCCGTGATCTGGGGCGTCGGCGTGACCTTCCTCGGGTACTTCATCGGGCACATCCCGTTCGTCGCGCACATCGTCCGGTCCTACATCGACGTCATCCTGCTCGCGGCCGTCGTCGTGACGGTCGTGCCGATGGCGCTGACGTACTTCCGCAACGCGCGCAAGGCGAAGCGCGCCGAGGCCGCTGCCGAGGCGGGGGCGGAGCCGCAGCCCTGACGGTGGTCCCTGCCTGACAGGAGGCGCGGTGCCGGCTGGCACC
>NZ_JAUZED010000098.1 GCF_030705415.1 Curtobacterium sp. A7_M15
CCGCACGGGCTCGCGCCGACCACGCCACCGCGGCGGCGGACGCCCTCCGCGCCCGGCACGGCGTGACGAGCGACCGCGACACCGTCTCCCGGCAGCGGACCGCCGTGGCCGAGTGCCTCGCTGCGGTCCGGCACCGCGTCGACCTCGAACACGCGCTCCCCGGCAGGCGTCGGGCGATCACCGACGCCGTCGCTCGCGGTGCCCTGCTCACCGAACGCCTGGCGAACCTCGACGCCGCGCTCGAGGCCCGCCCTGCGGAACGCGCCCGCATCGTCGAGGACGCACGGTCCGCCGCCGCACTGGCCGCCGGCTCGGAGGCGGCTCGGCTCGAGGTCGACCGTGTCCGCGCGCTCCGTGCCGACCTCGTCGCGCGGGCCGGGTCCGAGCGTCGCGTGCACGATGCCGAGCAGGTCGTCGTCGCCGCCCGTGCCACCGCCCACGAGCTCGTCCGGGCCGAGCAGCAGTTGCGGGAGCGTCGCATCGCCGGCCTCGCAGGGGAGCTCGGTGCTGCCCTCGTGCCGGGCGATCCGTGTCCGGTGTGCGGGGCGACGGAGCACCCGGTCGTCGCGACGCCGCAGGACGACCACCCCACCACCGACGCGATCGAGGCCGCGGCCGAACGCGCCAGGCGTGCCGAGCAGGCCCTCGGCGACGCGGCGACGACCCTGGCACTCGAACGAGCCGAGCTCGCCCGGCTCGTGCAGGTCCTCGGCGACGTCGACGACGACACCGTCGAGGCCCTCGCGGCTGCGGCTGACGCAGCCGTCACGGCGGCGCACGACGCGGCCGTCCGCCTGCGCGACCTCGAGCAGCAGCGGGTCGGACACGACGAGGGGACGCGCACCCTCGAGCGGCAGCGGAACGAGGTCGACGCAGAACGTGCCGTCCTGGTCGGGACGGTCGCAGCCGACTCGGAGCGGCTCGAACAGGACGAGTCTGCTGTGTCGGCTGCGATCGAGCGCGTGGCCGAACACCTCGACCACCCCGCGGAGACCCTGCGCCAGGGGGTCGAGTCGCTCGACGCCCTCGTCGGACGACTCGACGCAGTGCTCCAGGCCGACAGCCGCGCGGACTCGGCAGCGGCCGACGTCCGCGAACGTGCGGCTGAGGTGGACCGGGTCCTCGCCGAGCAGGGGTTCGACGACGTCGCCTCCGCCCGCGCGGGGGTCCTCGACCGGGCGGACGCCGACGCGCTCCGGGCCGAGGTCGCCCGAGCCGAACGGGAGAGCGCGGTCGTCGATGCAGGACTCGCCGAGCCGGCCGTCGTCGCCGCGGCCGACGACGACCCGGCGGCACTCGACCTCGACGGGGCCCGTGCAGCGCGGGAGGCCACCGCAGCCGCGTCCGAGGCCGCCGTCCGTGCAGCCACGTCGGCGGTGGACCAGGCCGAGGCGGCGGAGCGCTGCGCGGTCGAGCTGGACGCCGCCGTCCGTGCCCGTGACGACACGTCCGCTCGCAGCCGGGCCGTGGTGCGGCTCGCCGACGTCGCGGCCGGGGTCGCGTCGGCCAACCCCACCGGGATCACCCTCGGCACGTACGTGCTCATGCGCCGCTTCGAGGACGTCGTCGCCGCAGCGAACGACCGACTGCGGGCGATGCTCGCGGGCCGGTTCACGCTCGAGACCTCCGACGAGCGGGAGTCGGGCTCGCGTGCACGGCGTACGGGTCTCGCACTCGCCGTGCACGACCAGACGACCGACACCGTGCGCGACCCCCGCAGCCTGTCCGGCGGCGAGACGTTCACGGTGTCGCTGTGCCTCGCGCTCGGCCTCGCGGACGTCGTCCAGGCCGAGGCCGGCGGCGTCTCGCTCGGCACGCTGTTCGTCGACGAGGGGTTCGGCACCCTCGACCCCGAGACGCTCGACGACGTGATCGGGCAGCTGTCGCGGCTGACCGCCGGCGGACGCCAGGTGGGGATCGTCAGCCACGTGGAGGAGCTGAAGCAGCGGATCCCGGAGAGGATCGCGGTGCGGCGGACGTCCGAGGGCGGCTCCCGGGTGACGACCACGGTCTGACGCGCTCGCGCGGCTCGCGCGGCTGGCGCGGCCGGCGCGGCCGGCGCGGCTCGCCAGTGTGCGAGGTTCCGTGCTCGGTGCGAGGACTCCGGCGTCCCACCGTGCGGGGAACCTCGCACACTGCGGCGCGCGGCACTGCGGCACTGCGGCGCTGCGGCACGCACACCGCGGCGCCCGGCGCCGCCTCAGGGGGAGGGCGACACATCCACCGTGCCGTCCGGCGGCGGCAGGATGTCCGCAGCGACCCACGGGAACACGAACGTGAACAGGACCCAGACGATCGCCGCGAGGAGCACGAGCAACTCGATCACCTTGAGCGCCGCGGGGCCGGGCAGGATGCGCCAGACGAACGGGAAGATCACTTCGACGTCTCCGAGAGTTCCTTCGGGGTGCCCTCCGACGCGGGCATCCAGTAGTCGAGCTTGGCGTGCGTGACGTACCGCTCCTTGGCGGACCACATCGGGTGGCACGCGGTCAGGGTCAGCCAGCGGTCGTCCGCCGTCGGCTCGACCCCGGGCTTGTTCGGTACCGGCGCGATGGTCTCGACGTGGTCGGGCGTGACGATCTGCGAGTCGGTCACCTTGTAGACGTACCAGACGTCGAACTTCGTCTTCGCGTCGGTCACCCGCACGACGATGTCGTCACCGGTCTTGAGCTCGGCGATCTGGTTGAGCGGCTTGCCGTAGGTGACGCGGTGCCCGGCGACGGCGAAGTTGCCCTCGGCACCCGGCATCGCGGTGTCCTGGTAGTGCCCGAGGCCGATCGTGTTGAGGACCTTCTCGCGGTCGGTGCCCTCGCCGATCGGGCGCTCGTAGTCCTTGCCGAACCGGGGGATCTGCATCGTGCCGAAGACGTCGGTGACGTTCGGCGGCTCCGCCAGGACCGGAGCCGGCCCGCGGTGCTCGGTGCCGGTGCCGGAGACGTCCTTCTGCCCGAGGCCGTCGACGAGCTTCGTCTGCTCGTTGACCGCGACGACGTCCGTCCACCACGCCGTCCACACCACGTACAGGCCGGTGCCGGCACCCGCGATGATGAGCAGTTCGGCGATGAGGGAGACGAGCGCGCCACCCACGCTCTGCCGACGGCGGGGCGCCCGAGGCGCAGCACCGACAGCGCCGTCGCGGCGGCCTCGGCGCGAGGGGAGTGTCTCGTGTGCGGTCACGGGGCTCCTGATCCGGGAGGGGGTGGTCGGACAGGTCTATCAGATCACGCCGACGAGCCCGTGACGAGGTTGTCCACAGCACCGTTACGGTGAAGCGGTGCAGCACCTCCTCCGCCGGTTCGAGCCGGCCGACACCGAAGCCGTCGTCGCGCTGTGGGAGACCTGCGGTCTGGTCCGCCCGTGGAACGACCCGCGCCGCGACATCGCGCGCAAGCTGACCGTCCAGCCCGAGCTGTTCCTGGTCGCCGAGGACGCCGAGGACCCCGCGCACTCCGTCGTCGGCGCGGGCATGGCGGGGTTCGACGGGCACCGGGGATGGGTGAACTACCTGGCGGTCCGGCCGGACCTGCAGCGCTCGGGGCTCGGCCGCGCGTTCATGGCCGAGTTCGAGCGGCTGCTGACGGACCTCGGCTGCCCGAAGCTCAACCTGCAGGTCCGTGCCGGCAACGAGCAGGTCATCGGCTTCTACGAGTCCCTCGGCTACACCGACGACCGCACGGTCTCGCTCGGCAAGCGGCTCATCCCCGACGCCTGACGCCCCCGGTTGCCCCGAGTCTCGGCCCGGCGGACGGTTCCGCGCCTCGGGGAGCACGAAACTGTCCGCCGACGCGAGTCTCGGTGCCGACGCCGCACCCGCCTACGCGAGCGCCAGCCCCACCGACGCCCCGAACGCGAGCACGATCCCGGTCCACTGCACGGCCGTCAGCCGTTCCCGGAGCACGATGCCGGCGAGGACCACCGTCCCGATCGGGTAGAGCGCGTTGAGCACGCTCACGACGGGCAGGGTCGCGGGGTCCTCGCTGGAGTGCAGTCCCGCCTGGATGAACACGTTCGCCGCGGCGTCGAGGACGCCGCAGGCGACCACCGTCCACACCACGCGAGCCGACCAGCGTCCGCCACCACGGATGCCGGGAGGCGCGGCAGACCCCGGGACGTCGGCCGACCTCGCGGGGTCTGCCGCGCCTCCAGGGCCCCGCCGCGTGACCACGATCGCCGCCGTTCCGAGCAGCACCGCCTGCAGCACCCGCGACACGACCAACGGTGCCACTCCCGAATCCGACGGAGTCACGTCGTACGCGAGCACGATCCCGCCGAAGCCGCACCCGGCGACCGCCGCCGTGACGAGCCCCGCCGCGGTCACCCGCGCCCCGGACGTGTCCCGCACCGACGCCACCAGGACCACCGCGAGGACCGCCACCGCCAGCGCGACCACCGCGATGCCCGACAGCGCCGTCCCCCGCAGCACCGCCACCAGGACCGGCACCGACGCGGCGAACACGGCGGTCAGTGGCGAGAGCACGCTCATCGGGCCGATCGCCAGTGCGCGGTACAGGAGGAGGACGCCGACGCCTCCGGACACCCCCGCGACCGCGCCCCACAGGAGCGACTCCGCGCCGAACGCGCCTCCGACCACGACGAACCCGACCAGCAGGGGCACGATGCCGACCGCGGCGGCGACGGCGGCGACGGTCACCGCTCGGACACGGCGGGAGGCGAGTCCGCCGAGGAAGTCGGCGAACCCGTAGACGAGCGCGCCGGACAGGCCGAGGACGACGGTGAGCACGGCTCCCATCCTGCCCGGCCCGGTAGCCTGCGTGGCGTGAGCGTTCCCTACCACCGCCTGCCCCGCGTCGACGCACGCTGGAGGTGGTGGCGCCCGCTGGTGGCGCTCGCGTTCCTCGCCGGCTGGTACGTCGCCTCGCAGGTGCTCATCACGGTGGCCTACTTCGTCCCCATCGCTGCGGTGAAGGGGCCGTCGGGGCTCGAACGCCTGCTGTCGTCGTTGCAGAGCGGCGCGCTCGACCCCACCGACCCCGTGGTGCTGTCGCTCTCGCTCGTGTCCCTCGTGGTCCTGCTGCCGGGCATCCTGCTCGCGGTGAAGATCGCGCGGGTCGGTCCCGCCGGGATCCTGTCCTCCACGCGGTTCCGGGTGCGCTGGGGCTGGACTGCCTGGTGCCTCATCCCGACGCTCGTGATCGCGGCGATCATGTTCTGCTTCCAAGGGCTCGGCATGCTCACCTTCGACGGCGGTCTCGGCTGGAACCACGCCGAGATCGGTCAGTCGACCGTGACCCTCGGCACCCTGACCACGACGATCGTGCTCGTCGTGGTGCTCGTCCCGTTCCAGGGCGCGGCGGAGGAGTACATCTTCCGCGGCTTCCTCATGCAGACCATCGGCTCGTGGATCCCGGTCCGCATCGTCGGCACCGTCGTCGCCGTCGCGGTCTCGACCGTCGTCTTCGCCCTGCTGCACATCCCGAACGGCTACAACGTCTGGGGCATCCTCGACGTCGGGTCCTTCGGCCTGATCGCCGCGATCATCGTCCTGCGCACCGGCGGCCTCGAGGCGACGGTGCTCCAGCACGCGTTCAACAACATCATGATCTTCGTCCTGCAGGCGCCGGGGTGGTCGAAGATCGACCTCTCCTCGCAGGACGCCAACGGGACCATCAGGGGCTGGCTCGTCACGCTCGGAACCTCGCTGCTCTACTGGGGCATGGTCGAGGTACTCGCGCGGTGGCGTCGGCTCGACCGCCGGTTCGCGGGCGCCGAAGCTCCCCGGTTCCGTGGTCCGGTGCCGGTCTGGGCCGGTGGCAGGCGGTGGTCCGAGACAGGAGGCACGGGCTGGGCGAGCGCGCCGACCCGCCTCGACGAGACGGCCGGCCCGGCCGACGGGGCGGACGCAGCACCTGTGGACAACGCGGTGGGTGTCGCCGGTCGGCCGTAGGCTCGTGGCATGAGCACCGCGCCCGCGCCCGCCGCCGTGTCTGCGTCCCGAGCCGCCGCGCTCGACGTGCTGCACCGCGTGTGGGGGTACGACGACTTCCGGGGCGAACAGGCGTCGATCATCGACCAGGTCGTCACCGGGGGCGACGCGCTCGTCCTCATGCCGACCGGTGGCGGCAAGTCGCTCTGCTACCAGGTGCCCGCCCTCGTGCGGGACGGCGTCGGCGTCGTCGTGTCACCGCTCATCGCGCTCATGCAGGACCAGGTCGACGCCCTCGCGGCGAACGGTGTCGAGGCCGCCTTCCTCAACTCCACGCAGGGGCCGGACGAACGCGCCCGCGTCGAGCGTGCCGTCGTCTCGGGCGAGGTCGACATGCTCTACCTCGCTCCCGAACGGCTCCGGCTCGAGTCCACCCGCGCACTGCTCGACCGTGCCCGGATCGCCCTGTTCGCCATCGACGAGGCGCACTGCGTCGCCCAGTGGGGTCACGACTTCCGGCCGGACTACCTCGAGCTCAGCGTCCTGCACGAGCGCTGGCCGACCGTGCCCCGGATCGCCCTGACCGCCACCGCCACGCCGCAGACCCACCGCGAGATCTCCGCCCGCCTCGGCCTCGACGACGCCGCGCACTTCGTCGCCGACTTCGACCGACCGAACATCCAGTACCGGATCGAACCGAAGACCGGGGCGCTGCAGCAGCTCCTCACCTTCATCCGCACCGAGCACAGCGGCGACGCCGGCATCGTGTACTGCCTGTCCCGCAACTCGGTCGAGCGCACCGCGGCCGCACTGTCCGAGCAGGGCATCCCGGCGCTGCCGTACCACGCCGGTCTCGACGCCCGGGTGCGGGAACGGAACCAGTCGACGTTCCTGCGCGAGGACGGCGTCGTGATGGTCGCCACGATCGCCTTCGGCATGGGGATCGACAAGCCGGACGTCCGGTTCGTGGCACACCTGGACCTCCCGAAGTCGGTCGAGGGCTACTACCAGGAGACCGGACGTGCCGGGCGCGACGGGCTCCCCTCGACCGCGTGGTTGGCGTACGGGCTGAACGACGTCGTGCAGCAGCGCCGCATGATCGACCAGTCCGAGGGCGACGCCGCGCACCGACGGCAGCTCAGCGCGCACCTCGACGCCATGCTCGCGCTGTGCGAGACCATCGAGTGCCGCCGCGTCCGGCTGCTCGCCTACTTCGGGCAGGAGAGCACGGCGTGCGGCAACTGCGACACCTGCATCGCCCCGCCCGAGTCCTGGGACGGCACGGTCCCGGCCCAGAAGTTACTCTCCACGGTGGTCCGGCTCGACCGCGAACGGGGGCAGCGGTACGGCGTCTCGCACCTCGTGGACATCCTCGTCGGTAAGCAGTCGCCGCGCGTGCAGGAGCTCCGGCACGAGTCCCTCGCGACGTTCGGCATCGGAAGCGACCTGAGCGAGGGGGAGTGGCGGGCCGTGGCGCGTCAGCTCCTCGCGCAGGGCTACGCGGCGGTCTCCGGTGACGGCTTCGGGACGGTCGTCCTGAGCCCGACGAGCGCGGACGTCCTCGGCGGCCGGGTGCAGGTGCGGATGCGTCGTGACCCGGTCAAGGCGTCCCGGGCCTCGCGCAGCCGCCGCACGATCGTCACGGACATGCCCCAGGAAGCCCTCGGGCTGTTCGAGGCCCTGCGCACCTGGCGTGCGGCGCAGGCCCGAGAACAGGGCGTCCCGGCGTACGTCGTGTTCAACGACGCGACCCTGCGGGGGATCGCCGCGGTGAAGCCCGCCGACGAAGACCAGCTCGCCGAGATCTCCGGCGTCGGCGGTGCGAAGCTCGAGCGCTACGGCCGCGCGGTGCTCGACGTCGTCGCAGCGGCGGAGTGATCGCGACACATTCCGTGGCGGGCATGCGAACGGGACCCGGATCACTACACTCGGAGACTCCCGTCACGAGGAGGCGCAGTTGCCCGGATCGTCGAAGTACACCACGCTGAGTCGCGCCTTCGTTGCGCCGCTCGCGCGCATGATCTGGCGGCCGCGCGTCATCGGCCGGAAGAACATCCCGAAGCGCGGCGCGGTGATCCTCGCGAGCAACCACCGCTCGTTCATCGACTCCCCGACGATCGGGCTCCTCGCCCCCCGGAAGGTGTTCTTCCTCGCCAAGAAGGAGTATTTCACCGGCAAGGGCTTCCGCGGTTCGGTGACCCGGGGGTTCTTCGAGGGTATCGGGGCGATCGGAGTCGAGCGGGGCGCGGGGTCGGCGGCGCAGGAGGCCCTCGACCTCGGTCTCGAACGGCTGCAGGCCGGCGATGCGTTCGCGATCTACCCCGAGGGCACCCGCTCCCTCGACGGCCGGCTCTACCGGGGTCGGACCGGCGTGGCCTGGCTGGCGTTGACGAGTGGCGCACCAGTGGTCCCCGTCGCCCTGACCGGCACCCAGGACGTCCAGCCGGTGGGCTCGCGGGTCCCGAAGCTCGCGAAGGTCACGATCGAGTTCGGCACGCCGCTCGACCTGTCCGGGTTCGGCGAGGCCTCGTCCGGCCGGGCCCGTCGCCACGCCACGGACGCCGTGATGGCGGCGATCCAGGAGCTCAGCGGGCAGGAGCCCGCGAACGCGTACAACAATCCACCGGCGACGATCGTCGAGCGGGTGCGGCAGGTCCTCAGGCGCGACGACCCGGCGGCCGCGGTCGAGCCGGACTGATCGGCCGCGCGCGAAACACGCTATTGCAAATCTGAAATACTGATGGTTCAATGGAGTCGTGCCCAGGGCACACTCCGACCACGTCCCGCCCGAGAACGGGACGCCCGACCACCTGATCGGAAGGCAAGCAGCATGTCCTCCACGCCGCTCTTCGACTCCATCGCCCGTCGCGCCGAACGGCCGGCTCACGCCCCGATCGCGCTCGCCGCGCGAGTCGAACCGAGCATCGCTCGGTCCACCTTCACCCCCGCGCCGACCTCGCCGGCGACCGCACCGGTCGAGCCGCAGGGCCCGGTGTTCGTCCCGGCGTCGCTCGTCGCCGCGATCGAGGCGATCCCGACCCGCGTGGTCGCCGCGACGACCGACCACGCCGTGGCCCCCGAGCAGCTCGCCCTGGTCGAGGCGGTCGCCGACGCCATCACCCGCGCGGTGGTGGACGCCGTCGTCACCGAGGTCGAGCGCATCGCCCGCGACGGCGTCGTCCGCGCCTGAGTCCGCCCTCGTCGAAGCCGATGTCCACGACGACGGACTGCCCGCCGATCCGCCCGCGCAGCGCAGCACGCCGTGCGGCGAACACCGCGGCCGAGGCCGAGCCGCTCCCCACCCGTCGCGCCCGTCGTGCCGCAGAGCGCGCGGCGGCGGACTCGATCGCCCAGCCGAGCGTCGACGGTGGCGCAGCGAACCCCGACGTCCGCGCGATGCCCGAGCCGTCGGTCGTCCCGATCGTCGCTCCCCGGGTGATCGCGGGTGCGGTCACCCACCCGACCACCGGGGCGGCGGTGTCCCCTCCCGCTGCCCCGGTCTCCACGCCCGCCGGTGGCCCACGACCCCTGCCGTCACGACGGTCGCTGCGTCCCGAGCAGTCGGCGACCCGGCCCGCCGACCTCGGACGTGTCGTCACCCAGGCGATCACCCTGCCGCTGCGTTCCATCGGCTCGGCCTTCGCGTCCGCGCGGGCCGTTCCGCTCACGGCCACCGCCGTCGCCGCGTGCCTGTTCGTCACCGTCGCCACCCCGCAGACCGCGACGGCGGCGAGCACGTCCTCGACGCTCCCCGCGCTCGACGCCCAGCAGTACACGACCTCGGCGACGTCGACCGCCCTCGCCGAGCGGGACGGCTTCGCGATCGGCCGGGTTCCCGAGCGACGCGTGGCGGCCGCGCCGGCGACCGAGCGGGATCCGGGCGCCTCGGTGGCCCGACCCGTGGCGGGGGCGATCCCAGCGGCCGGCGGTTTCGGCGCGCGGTGGGTGAGCGGCTGCGGTGCCTGTTCGACGAACCACCAGGGGCTCGACTTCGCCGCGCGCGAGGGGACCCCCGTCCTCGCGGCCGTGTCCGGACGCGTGGTGTCCGCCGGCGTCTTCGGTGGCTACGGCAACCAGATCCTGCTGCAGCACGGAGACGGTTCGCAGACGCGGTACGGGCACCTGTCCCGGATCGGCGTCCGGGTCGGGCAGACCGTGACGGCCGGTCAGCACATCGGCGCCGTGGGGAACACCGGCGTCTCGACCGGGTCGCACCTGCACTTCGAGGTCCTGCACGGCGGGGTCGCGATCGACCCGGCGGCGTGGCTCCGGGATCGCGGACTCCTCTGAACGACCGCGCGTAGCGTCGGATGCGCGACCGCACGGTGCGGCGCAGGGACGGAGACGCACGTGCGGGTGACGGTGCTGGGGACCGGGGCGATGGGTGCGGGAGTGGCGGCTTCGCTGCTCCGCGAGGGCCACGAGGTGACCGTGTGGAACCGGAGCGCCGACAAGGCCGCTCCGCTCGGCGAGCGGGGTGCGACCGTGGCGGACGATCCCGGAGCAGCCGTGGCGGATGCCGAGGTCGTGCTGCTCACGCTCTTCGACACGGACGCGGTCGTGGACGTGCTCGAGGCGTCCGCGGGCGAGGCCCCGACCGACGCCGTGTGGGTCCAGTGCTCGACGATCGGCGTCGACGGTACCGAGACGGTCGTGCAGCTCGCCGCGAAGTACGGGATCACCCTCGTCGAGGCGATGATGCTCGGGACGAAGGCCCCTGCCGAGCAGGGGAAGCTCACGATGTTGGCGGCCGGGCCAGCCGCCGTGCTGGACCGCATCGACCCGGTGCTCGATGCGATCGGTGCGAAGACCGTGCGGGCCGGGCACCAGGTCGGCGCCGGGACCGCCCTGAAGCTCGCGGCGAACGCCTGGATCGCGTCGATCACGGCAGCGACCGGACAGTCGCTCGCGGTCGCGAGGTCGCTCGGGTTGGATCCGGCGCTCTTCCTCGAGGCGATCGACGGCAGCGCGAGCGACTCGGCCTACGCACACACCAAGGGGAAGTCGATCATCGAGGGGACGTTCCCGGCGCAGTTCGCCCTCGACGGCCTGCGGAAGGACATCGCCCTGATCACCGAGGCCGCTCGCAGCACGGGGGTGTCGACGGTGCTGCTCGAGGCCCTCGGTCGGGTCTACGCCGACGCCAGCGCTGCTGGTCACGGTGACGACGACATCGCTGCCGTCGGCACGGCGTTCTAGGACAGGTCGTCACGCCGGGTCGCGCGTCGCCCGACCCGGCCGAGGAACCGTCGGAGCGCGTTCGTCACGCGCCCCACGGTCTCGTCGTTCATCGTGTTGGCGAGGTCGAAGGCTTCTCGCGCGGGATCGGCGCCCGCCCGGATCCGGCGGAGAGCGGCGTCGGCCCGGGCGCGGGCGTCGAGCTCCGCCAGGGGCATGTCGTCCTCGGGGTCGTGCGGCGCGGGTGTCGCTGCACCGTCGGTGCCCGTGTCTGCCATGGCAGCAGGCTACGCGGAGCGGCTGTCCCGGTGCCCGTGGCCGTCGACGTCGACCTCGTCCACGGCGCGGACCATCTCGTCGAGGAACGAGACGATCACGGCCATGTCGTCCGTCGACAGGTGCTCGGTCGCCTCGACCGCACGGGAGTCGAGCTGGTCGATCACCCGCAGCACCTGTCGCATCGAGCCACCGGATGCGGTGAGGATGACGCCGCGGCGGTCGTTCGGGTCCGCGTGACGTTCGACGTGTCCGCTCCGGACGAGTCGGTCGACGAGCGCCGACGTGGACGCCGGTGTGATGTCGAGCTGTTCGGCGAGGTCCTTCGCGTTGACCGTGCGGCCGGCTTCCTCGGCGTCGAGCAGTGCGCGGAGGGCGAGCAGGGCGTTCTCGCCGATGCCCAGTGCTTCGCGCGCGCGTCGTTGTGCTGCGCTCTCGGCGCTCCGGTACCTGCGGAGTGCGTTGAGCACGTCCACCGCGTCCACCCGGGAATCCTCGCCGTACCAGAACCCCGCGGCGCTCGTCGTCACCTCGGTACTCATGCAGTCAATGCTAGACGCTCTAGTTAGATTGTCTAGCGAGTGCGGTGACTGGACCGACGGCGCACGTCGAGCAACGGAGCCGGACGTGCGGCGACGTGCCCGCCGTTCGGCCTCGTGCGGAGCCGCAACACCCGTGACGCGGCGACGAAACACCCTCGCAATCCCCGGTCAGTAGGTTCACGGGCATGCAGGAGCCGACGTGCTGAGCCGACTCGCGGGGAGCGTGTTCCACGTCGGGAGTGCCGTGGAACGAGCCGAGGTCGTCGCGCGCATGCTCGACGTGTACGTCGCCCGCGGGGAGCCCGCCGGCGTCGAGCACGACCGGGTCGTCGCTGCCGAGCTCCGCACGGTCGTGGGGGCCGCGGGGCCGGCGAACGACCCGGACCGGGCGTCGACGATCGATTCCCTCGCCCTCGACCGGCACGAACCGGCGTCCATCGCCTCGGCCGTCGCGGTCGCCCGGGACAACGCCCGGCGTGCCCGCGAGGTCGTCTCCACCGAGCTGTGGGACTGCCTCAACGTCACCAGGTCGCGGATGCCACGCAAGGTCGGCCCCGATCGTGCCCACGAGTTCCTGGCGTGGGTGCGGGAGCGCAGCGCACTGGCGATCGGGGTCGTCGAAGCGGACGCGAGCCACGACGAGGTCTGGGAGTTCTTCACCCTCGGTCGCGCACTGCAGCGCTGCTCGGCGACGGCGAGACTGCTCGCGTCGGGGTTGCTCGACCCGGAGTCGGGCGCCTCGTGGGCAACGGCACTGCGGGCGTGCGGTGCCGGGGAGGCGTTCCAGCGCGGTCGCGACCACCACACGCCCGGACCGGAGGACGCTGCGGCGTTCCTGCTCCTGGACGAGCACAGTCCCCGGTCGCTGCGGTTCCTCGCTCGACGGGCCGACGAGTGCCTCGCCGACGTCGCGCCGTCGTGCATCGACGACGAGGTCCGCGCCTTCGCCCAGACCCGCGCGGGGCTCGAATCGGTGTCCGACGACGGCGCGGTGCTCGCCGCCCGCGCTGCGGGGGAGCGGCTCGCAGCGGCGGCGGACCGGGTGGTGCAGGCGCTCGACGAGCGGGTCTTCGCCGCGCCCGAACCCGCGCGCTGAGCGGGTAGGACACGCCGTGCGCCCCCGTTGCCGGTCGGCCGGAACACGTCTCGGGGGTCCGCCGAGCGGGCGGAACACGCCGCGGGGGGTCCGCCGAGCGGGCGGAAGCGGCCGCCCCACAGTGCCGAGCGTGACGTTCTTCGCCCGCTCGGGGGCGGCGGGACCGCG
>NZ_JAUZED010000099.1 GCF_030705415.1 Curtobacterium sp. A7_M15
GAGCGGGCGCGCCGGCGAGCGCGTCCGCCGCGAGCGCGAGCGCCGGCGAGCGGGCGAAGTACGCGGCCTTCGGAGGGGACACCCGCAAGATTCAGCCCGCTCGCGATCGTTTCCGTCACGGGCCGCGGCGCTGCGCTCCCCCGCGGACGCCGATGTCGACCTCCGGGACGCCACCCGCGTCGATCGGGCGGATTCGACGCGGATCGACGCGGCACCCCCGCGTGTTCCGCCCGATCGGCCGCTCACCCGGCGACCGCGCGCAGTACCGTGAGACCGCAGGGTCCGCCGACCAGCACCGGGCCGACCCCCGCGGGGCCGACCCCCGCGGGGCCGACCCCCGCGGGGCCGGCCCCCGCGGGGAATCGGAACCCGAGCCAGAGGGTTGCACGGGAACACACGGAACCCGACTCCCGGGCAGGTCGTCGGATACACCCCAAACGGAGCACCCCGCACCCGCAGGACCCACGAACAGGAGCACCACCATGGCCACCGACTGGATCGCGCTGCAGGCACTCGCGGCAGCCGAGTTCGGCCGCCGCGTCGCCGCCGTCACGGACTGGGACGCGTCGACCCCCGATTCCGAATGGACCACTCGAGACCTCGTGCGACACGTCGTCGAGGAGCAGCGGTGGATCCCCAAGCTCCTGACCGGGTGCGACTACGCACAGGCCGAAGCCGATCTCGAAGCGGTCGGCCCCGACCTCGCCGCCGAGTGGGCGAAGTTCGCTGGCGCGGCCATCGAGGCGTGGCAGAGAACGCCCGCTGACACGCCAGTGCACCTCGCGACGGACGTCGTCCCCGCGGGCCAGTACCTCACCGAGCAGACCAGCGACATCACGATCCACACGTGGGACCTCGCGCGGGCGACGGGCAGCGACGAGACCTTGCCGGACGAACTCGTGCAGGCCGTGTGGGAGCACTTCGAGCCGCAGATCGAGGACCTCGCCGCGACCGGCCTCTACGCGCCGCCGGTCGACGTCGACGAGGACGCCCCGCTGCAGGTTCGCCTCCTCGCGGTCACAGGGCGCGATGCAAGGGTGGAGGCATGACCGAAACCGCCCGCCCGGCGAACGCCGGCACCGAAACCGCCCGCTCGGCGAACGCCGGCACCGAAACCGCCCGCTCGACGAACGCCGGCATCGAAACCGCCCGCTCGGCCACCACGAGCACAAACCCGAGCCCCAGCCCCAGCCCCAGCCCGACCACGACCACCGCCGGATCCCCCGTCCGCCTCGGCGCCTCAGGCCTCCAGATCAGCCCCGTCATCCTCGGGATGATGTCCTACGGCGACCCCGACAAGGGCGCCCACGAGTGGAGCGTCGGCATCGACGAAGCCCGCCCCTTCGTCCGCCGCGCCTACGAGCAGGGCATCACGACCTTCGACACCGCCAACGTGTACTCCGCCGGCAGCTCCGAGGAGATCACGGGCACGCTCCTCAAGGAACTCGCCCCTCGCGAGGAGGTCCAGGTCTTCACCAAGGTCTTCAACCGCATGCGCCCCGGCGCGAACGGCGCCGGACTCTCCCGCGCGGCGATCATGCACGAGATCGACGCCTCGCTGACCCGCCTCGGCACGGACTACGTCGACCTGTACCAGATCCACCGTTTCGACCCGCACACCCCGGTCGAGGAGACGATGGAAGCCCTCCACGACGTCGTCAAGTCCGGCAAGGCGCGCTACATCGGCGCGAGCAGCATGTGGGCGTGGCAGTTCGCCGAGATGCAGCACATCGCGGAACGAAACGGCTGGACGCGGTTCGTCAGCATGCAGGACCAGTACAACCTCCTCGAACGCGAGGAGGAGCGCGAGATGCACCCCTACTGCGCCCACACGGGTGTCGGGGTGATCCCGTGGAGCCCGCTCGCCCGCGGCAAGCTCACCCGCCCGTGGGACGCGCAGGGTTCCGGGAGCAGGGCGGACACCGACGAGTTCGGCAAGACGCTCTACCGCCAGGACGAGGACGCCAACCGCGCGATCGTCGACGCGGTGCAGCAGGTCGCCGAGGCCCACGACGCGAGCATGGCGCAGGTCGCCCTCGCCTGGGTGATGCGGCAGTCGGCGGTCACCGCCCCCATCGTCGGCGCGACGAAGGAGCACCACATCGACGACGCGGTGGCCGCGACGGCGATCGACCTCACGGACGACGAGGTCTCCCGTCTCGAGTCCGCGTACACACCCCGGGTGCCGTCCGGTTTCTGACGCCCCCACCGGTGGGTCGGGAGGTGGGCCCCGCCCGTCGGTACCGGCGTGACGCGCCAGCGGCACGACGGCCGAGACGGGAGGGACGGTGCCAGCGGGCTCCGTCCCGACCGTCCGTCAGACGGTCGCGTCCGGAGCCCGCCGCTCGCCGTCCAGCCGTGCGATCCGGACGAGCGCCGCACGCTCCGTCCCCGGCTGGTGTCCGAGGACGGCACCGATGCCGTCGAGCACGACGCCCGCCGTCCGCCGGACCCGGAACTCGACCGGCCCGACCGAGGGCGTCCGCAACCCGAGCATCGACCGGTGCCGCGGATCGAGGGACGCGACCGCGCCGTCGAAGAGCGCTCGGTACCCGGGGCGCAGCAGGCGCGCGAGCGGCGGGTCCTTGATGAACCGGACGACGTCGAGCGTCCGCGCGGTGGCGACGAGCTCCCCGCGGTCGAGGTACCCGTTCATCTGCTCGCGGAGCTCCGCGTCGGACTCGGGTGCGTCCTCGACACCCATGAGCCTGCCGGCGATCGCCCACTCACGGACGTAGGCGTCGGGACCGCCGGGGATCGGCTCACCCCACAGCTGCGCGCTCCGGAGGAAGGCGTCGGTGAACGCGAGGTGCACCCGACGGGCGAGGTCCGGGTCGTTCGCGGCGTAGGGCTTCGAGACCCCGTGACCGTCGACGTACTCGCCACGGACGCGCTCGTGGAGGTTCCGGACCCAGGCGCTCGCGGACCGGGCGGCTGTGGTGTCACCGTGCGACACCGTGTAGATCCAGCGGATGGTGCCGGCGAGGCGGCCGAACGGGTCCTCGCGGTAGCGGGAGTGGTCGGCGACGCCGGCGAGGGCACCGGGGTGGAGCGCCTGGACGAGGAGGGCGCGGACCCCGGCGAGGATCGTCTGCTTCCCGCCGTGCACCGACCAGGTCGCGGAGCCGGGCCCGAAGAACCCGGCGTCGGTGCCCTGTTCGAGCTCGTCGATCCAGGCCGGGCGCTCGGTCGCACCGCCGGTGAACGTGTGGTTGAGGCGGGACCGGAAGGCGTCGGCGACGGAGGGCATGACGCCATCGTCCGTCGTGCCCCTGACAACGCGCTCCGGGTGCCCGCTAGGTTGGTCGGCGTGAGCATCGACACGCCTCGTCCCTGGCTTGCCTCGTACGCCCCGGGGGTCCCGCACGACATCGACGAGCCGACCGGCTCCCTGTACGACATCGTGGAGGGGTCCGCCCGGCGCTTCCCGAAGAAGGTCGCGCTCGAGTTCTTCAGGCGCACGACGACGTACGCCGAGCTCGAGGAGCAGATCCTGCGGGCGGCGAACGGCCTGCGCAAGCTCGGGGTGCGCGCCGGCGACCGGGTGGCGATCGTGCTGCCGAACTGCCCGCAGCACATCGTGGCCTTCTACGCGGTGCTGCGTCTGGGGGCCGTGGTCGTCGAGCACAACCCGCTGTACACGCCGCGCGAGCTCCGCCACCAGTTCGAGGACCACGGCGCGAAGGTGGCGATCGCGTGGGACAAGTCCGTGGCGACGCTGCAGGACTTCCCGTCGGACGTGAAGCTCGACGCGATCGTCTCGGTCGACCTCACGCGTGCGATGCCACGCGGGACACGGATCGCGCTGTCCCTGCCGGTCGCGAAGGCCCGTGAGTCCCGGGCGAAGCTCACGACCAAGGTGCGCGGCACGACGCCGTGGGACGACCTCGTGTCGAACCGGAAGCTGTCGAAGCGCCACCCCCGCCCCGGGACCTCCGACGTCGCCCTGATCCAGTACACGTCCGGCACCACGGGCGTCCCGAAGGGTGCGGTGCTGTCGCACGGCAACCTCATCGCGAACGCCGCGCAGGCCCGGGCGTGGGTCCCCCAGATCCAGCCCGGCGACGGCAGCGTGGTCTACGCGGTCCTGCCGATGTTCCACGCCTACGGCCTGACGCTCTGCCTGACGTTCGCGATGAGCATGGCCTCACGGCTCGTGCTGTTCCCGACGTTCGACCCGGCACTCGTGCTCGCCGCGATGAAGAAGCACCCGCCGACGTTCCTGCCGGCCGTGCCCCCGATCTACGCGCGGCTGCAGCACGCGGCGGACTCCGCGAAGGTCTCGCTCGAGGGGATCGAGATCGGCATCTCCGGGGCGATGGCGCTCTCGAAGGACGTCGTCGAGCCGTGGGAGGCCCGCACCGGCGGTTACCTCGTCGAGGGCTACGGCCTGTCCGAGTGCTCCCCCGTCCTGCTCGCGAACCCGGTGTCCCCGGCGCGGCGCCTCGGGTCGATCGGCCTGCCGCTGTCCTCGACCGAGGCGCGCGTGGCCGACCCGGACGACCCGACGAAGGTCCTCGGGACCGACGAGCCGGGTGAACTCCAGGTGCGCGGCCCGCAGGTCTTCAGCGGCTACTGGGGCAAGGCCGAGGCCACCGACGAGGTCTTCACGCCGGACGGCTGGTTCCGCACCGGCGACATCGTCGCGATCGACGCCGACGGGTACGTCCGGATCGTGGACCGGCTCAAGGAACTCATCATCACCGGCGGGTTCAACGTCTCCCCGACCGAGGTCGAGGACGCCCTGCTCAAGCACCCGAGCGTCCGAGAGGTCGCCGTCGTCGGGATCACCCAGGCCGGCAACGAGCAGGTGGTCGCGGCCGTGGTGCCGAAGGACCCGTCGACGTTCGACGCCGATGTCCTGCGGGCGTGGTCGCGCGAGCACCTCGCGGCGTACAAGGTGCCCCGCCGGGTCGTCGTGGTCGAGGACCTGCCGCGCTCGATGATCGGCAAGGTGCTCCGGCGGAAGGTGCGGGACCAGATCCTGGGCGAGTAGCGGGGCGCGCGGCGTCGATCCGGTACGACATCGTCGACGTCGCACGACATCGACGTTGTCGCCCAGGAGGCGCGGCTGGGGTCGTCCGCACCCGTCCCGCCCCGCACACGCACCGGACCACCGCGCCACGCGGCACCCGACACCGGCACCGGACCGCCCGACTCCACCCCAGACACCGGCACGGGCGGCGCCCGACGTCCGAACGTCCGCCAACCAGCCCCGGCGCCCGCCACCCGACCTGCCTACCGGGCAGCCCTCCCCGGCACCGCGAGCACTGCCAAGCCGCCCACGACGAGCGCGACGCCGACCCACCCGCCGACGCTGAGGTGCTCCCCCACCACCAGCACCGCGAGCACCGCGGCCACCACCGGCTCGAACAGCGAGAGCAGCGTCGCCGCCGAGGCGCTCACGGACCGCAGCCCGATGGCGTACAGCGAGTGCCCGAGCACCGTCGGCACGAGCGCGAGGTACAGGAACACCGGCCAGTTCGCCGCGACCCCGAGCGCTCCCTGCCCACCCACGACTGCGAGCACCACGAGCGGGAGCGCCGCGAGCCCGAACACCGCACCCACGAGCCCGCGCTCCGGCAGCGAGACCCGGTCCGCGACGGACGCACCGCCGGGCAGCGCGACGGGAACCGTCACCGCGTGCATGCCCCGCGCGACCGCCCACGAGTACGTCGCGTACGTCAGACCGGCGAGCAGCGCACTCCCGAGCCCGAGCACGAGCGATCCGCCCGCGCCGGCATCGGCCGGTCCGTCGGCGGACCGCGCGAGCGTCACGACGACCATCCCGACCACGCTCACCAGGGTGGCGGCGATCCACCGGCGCGTGACGCGCCTCCCGTCCGCCATCCACTCGACCAGTCCGGCGAACACGGGCGACGACCCGATGGCCACCGTCGTGCCCAGCGCGACGCCCGCGTCGGCGAGGGCCGCGTAGAACGCGACCGCGTAGACGACCAGCGAGGCTGCGCCGAGCAGCACCCAGCGGCGGGTCGCCGGGTCGGCGGCCGCGCGGAGGGCGCCGCGTCCGGTCCCGAGGGCGAGGACGATCCCGCCGAGGCCGAACGTCACGGCCCCGAACACGAACGCGGGCACCCCGGGCGCGAAGTGCGTCGCGGTGCCGGTGGTCCCCCACACGGCCGCGGCGACGAGGACCGCCGCGGATCCGGCGACGGGCCTGGAGGCGCGGCGGGCGTCCGCCTCGTCGGTCACGACACGTGGACGCTCGGTCGACGGTTGACGTCCGGCTCCGCCTCGCGCAGCACCTCGCGCGTCACGGGGGCGACGTCACCGACGCCGGTGAACACGAAGCGGATGGCGTTGCGGATCGGGCTGCCCTCGTTCCACTCGAAGTAGATGCTCGGGACGACCCCGGCGATGTCCCGGATGGCCAGGAGCGTCGACGCGATCGTGTTCGGCACGTTGCCCGACCGCACCTTGAGCACGCGGTGCCCGTGGATGACGTGCCCCTCGACGACGAGGTCCTCCTCGAAGTCCGAGGAGTCGGCGGGGAGCACCTCGAGGAACATCGTCGGCACGCGGGCGGGGATGCCGGAGTCGCGGCGTTCCTCGCGGCCCTTCGACCGGTACGCCTCGGCGGTGCCGGCACCGGGTTCGTTCGCGATGATGCAGACGGAGCTGAACTGGTCGGCGTCGGCCTCGATGAACTGCCGTGCCGTGGCGTCCAACTCGATCGACGACGCGCGGAGCTCGAACGACCGACGGACCCGGGAGACGAGCGACACGACGACGATCGCGATGATGAAGATCGCCGCGATCCGGACGCCGTCCGGCCGCTCGATGACGTTCGCGACGGTCGTGTACACGAAGACCACGGCGATGATGCCGAACCCGATGGTGCGCTTCTTCTGCTGCTTGCGACGGGCCGACAGCGTCACCGCGACCGCGGCGCTCGTGATGAGGACGAGCACGCCCGTGGCGTAGGCGCCGCCCTGCGCGTCGACGTTCGCCTGGAAGATGATCGTGATCACGAAGGCGATGAGCGTGAAGATGATCACGAGCGGACGCGTCGCCCGAGCCCACTGCGGGGCCATGCCGTAGCGGGGCAGGAACCGTGGCACGAGGTTCAGCAGGCCCGCCATCGCACTCGCACCGGCGAACCACAGGATCGCCACCGTCGAGAAGTCGTACACCGAGCCGAAGACGCCGCCGAGGTACTCGTGCGCCAGGTACGCCAGCGCCCGGCCGTTCGCCCCGCCCCCGGGCTGGAACTCGTGCTGCGGGATGAGGAACGTCGTCACGATCGACGAGGTGATGAGGAACGAGCTCATGATGACCGCGGCGACGGTGAGCAGGCGCTTCGTCCCGCGGATCCGACCCTCGGGTCGAGCGCTGGTGTCGTCGGCCGCGTCACCGCGTACCTGTGGCATGACCGCGACGCCGGTCTCGAAGCCGGACAGCCCGAGCGCGAGCTTCGGGAAGACGACGAGGGCGATGCCGATCATCACGAGCGGGTTGCTGTGTTGCGCCGTGAGACCGCTCCACCAGTCGCTCGCCACCATCGGGTGCTCGAACACGTGCCACAGGGAGACCACGACGACGACCGCGTTGAGGACCAGGTACACCGCGACGAGACCGACCGCGATGCCGATCGCCTCCTTGAAGCCGCGGAGGAACACCACCCCGAGCAGGAGCAGCAGCGCGAGCGTGAGCGGCACCGGGATCTCGGTGAACCAGTGCGGTGTGAAGGGGTTCTCGGCGATGTGCGCCGTCGCGTCCGCCGCGGACAGCGTCATCGTGATCATGAAGTCCGTCACGGCGAACCCGAGCAGCACGAGCACGAAGAGCTTGCCGGCCCACCAGGGCAGGAGCTTCTCGAGCATCATGATCGAGCCGGCGCCCCGGAAGCTGTCCTGCGCGACCCGGCGGTACACGGGCAGCGCACCGAACAGCGTCACGAGCACGAGCACGATCGTCGCGATGGGCGACAGGAGCCCGGCCGCGAGCGCGGCGATCGCGGGCTGGTACCCGAGCGTCGAGAAGTAGTCGACGCCCGTGAGGCACATGACCCGCCACCACGAGTGGGTCTTCTCGACCTCGACCTGGTGCGGCCCCTGGTGCGAGGCGCCCTGGTCGGCCCCGTGCAGCATCCAGCGACGCACACGGGTGCTCCGGTCGAGGGGTGGCTCGGTCGCGTCGCGTTCCGCGGCCCGCTCGGCGTCTGTCGCGGTCACGGGGAAATGCTAAGCCGTCCGGGTGTCCTCGGTGCGTATCCCGACCTCCCTGTGGAGAACCGACCCGCTGGGTGGTGCGGTGTGGAGGATCGAGCGTCCCTACTTCGAGCTGATCCGCGTGTACTTGTTCACCGACCACGGCACGAAGACCACGAGCATCACCGCGATCCCGATCAGCACCGTCACGACCGGGTGCTGCATCGTCCAGATGTCCGGCACGGGAGCCGAGCCGACGTTCCCGAACAGTTCACGGGCGGCCTGCACCAGCGACGACACCGGGTTCCACTCCGCGAAGACCCGCAGGACGAGCGGCAGCGTGTCGCTCGGGACGAAGGCGTTCGAGATGAACGTCAGCGGGAACAGGATCATGAACGAGGCGTTGTTGATCACCTCGGGCGTCTTCACGCTCATCCCGAGCAGCGCCATCACCCAGCTGAACGCGTAACTGAAGAGCAGCAGCAGCGCGATGCCGGCGAGGAACTCGAGCGGTGAGGAGTTCACCCGCCACCCGACCGCGAGCCCGGTGAGCATCATGATCGCCATCGAGATCCCGTTCAGCACGAGGTCGGAGTTCGTGCGGCCGACGAGCACGGCGGACGCCGACATCGGCAGCGTGCGGAACCGGTCGATCAGCCCTTCTTTCAGGTCCTGCGCCATCGCCGAGCCCGAGAACGTCGCACCGAACACGACCGTCTGGGCGAAGATCCCCGCCATCAGGAACTGCGTGTAGTCGGTCCCCTGCACCTGGATGGCGCCGCCGTACACCTGGCTGAACAGCAGGACGAACATGATGGGTTGCAGCACCGCGAACACGAGCATGTCCGGCGACCGCTTGATCTTGGTCACGTTCCGCTTCGTGACCGTCCAGCCGTCCTCGAACCAGACCGCCACGGGCGAGGTGACGACGACGGGCAGCTGCCGGCCGAGTGCAGCGGAGGGCGTGGTCGCGGTCATCGGGCCGCCTCCTTCTGCTTGGTGGCGGCCGGGTCGACGGCATCGTCGTCCGTCGCCGCGTGGCCGGTGAGTCGGAGGAACACGTCGTCGAGGGTGGGGCGGCGCATGCCGGCGTCGTGCAGCTGGATGCCGGCATCGCCGAGGTCCGCGAGCACCCGCTGGAGCGCGGAGGGTCCGGCATCGACCGCGACCGCGTGGGTCCGGCCGTCGCCGGACGCTTCGACGTCGCCCACGCCGTAGCGCCGGAGGACGGTGGTGGCGGCGTCGGCGTCGGCTTCGTCGACCAGTGTGACGACCACCCGGTGCCCGCCGACCTGTGCCTTGAGCTGGTCGGAGGTGCCCTCGGCGATGACGGTCCCACCGTCGATCACCGCGATGTCGTCGGCCAGCTGGTCGGCTTCCTCGAGGTACTGCGTGGTGAGGAGGACCGTGGTTCCCTCGGCCACGAGCCCCTCGATGATGCCCCAGAGCGCGAGTCGGCTGCGTGGGTCGAGGCCGGTCGTCGGCTCGTCGAGGAACAGCACACGCGGGTTCATCACGAGCGCGCCGGCGAGGTCGATCCGCCGCCGCATGCCGCCGGAGAAGCCCTTCACGGGGCGGTCGCCGGCCTCGGCCAGGTCGAAGACGTCGATGAGCTCGCGAGCCCGTTCTCGCGCCGTCCGACGGCCGAGGTGGTAGAGCCGTCCGATCATCTCGAGGTTCTCGAAGCCGGTCAGGTTCTCGTCCACCGCGGCGTACTGACCGGAGACGCCGATGGCACGACGAGTGGCCTGCGGGTCGGCGACGACGTCGATGCCGTCGATCGTCGCCGTGCCGCTGTCCGGGGTGATCAGGGTGGTCAGCACCTTCACCGTGGTGGTCTTGCCGGCGCCGTTCGGCCCGAGCAGCGCCTTCACGGTGCCCTGCGGTACCGCCAGGTCGAGTCCGGCCAGCGCGTGCACGGGGCCGGACTTCGACCGGTACGTCTTGGTCAGCCCGGAGGCTTCGATGATGGCCATGTCGCTCCTTCGTCGAGCATGGAACATATCAGATGGTCGGCGCCGACCGGGACGCTCTACACGTCGAAGTCACCACCGAAGTCGCCGAAGCCACCGCCGAAGTCGGATCCGCCGTCGCCCCAGCCCGCACTCTCGAACCCGCCGCCGTCGGACGCGCTGGCATCGGACGCGCCTCCGTCACCGGAGTCGGCACCAGTGTCCTCCTGACCACCGTCACCCGCAGCGTCGGTACCGCCGTCGAACGACCCGGGGTCGGGCAAGAAGGCGCTCATGATGGCCGAGCCGATCACGTAGCCCGCGACCGTCCCGAGGATCGAGGCGCCGATCATGCTGCCGAACGAGGGGCCGGAACGCTGCCCGGCGCCGCCGAACACCCCGCCGCGACCGTTGCCGACCCCGCCGAGCGAGCGCTCCATGAACCCGGGCTGCCGGATCTCCGACCGCGTCGCCGCCTGCGCCAGGGACCGCGGGTCGTCGCCGCGGGGAGCCTCGCCGGCGGGCGCGGACCGGGTGAACTCGTCGTAGACCATCCGGCGCTGTTCGTCCGTCAACTTCGCGAAGGCCTCGGTGTGGACCTCCTCGATGCGCTCCGGCGGGGCCGTGCGGAGCAGGTAGCGGTAGCGCTCGACCGCACGCTCGTCGTCGGTCGACGCCTGCTGAGCACCGGCCGGGCTGCCGCCGCCCCACTGCGGCGTGCCGTACTGGTCGCCGCCCGTCGGCGCGGGCTGGTGGTAGGACTGCTGGCCGTAGCGGTACCCCTGCTGCTGCGGCTGCTGCGGCTGCCCCCACTGGTTCTGCGGTGCGGCGCCGTTCCGGTCACGTTCCGGACGTCCGAGCAGGCGGTCGAGGAATCCCATGGTCGATGCTCCTTCGGGTGTGCCCCGCCGGCGGCGGAGCAGTGCGGCCCGCCGTGGGGCGATGCCGTGGACTGCCACCCTAGGGAGCGCCGACGACCGCTGACTGAACGCACGCACAGAGTCACCCGAGAGCCGGCGGTGCCCGACGGCCGAGGGTCGTCGGCGGCGCCTGCGAGGATGGGCGTGTGACCGAACGCACCTGGGGCTGGCTCGCAGCCGTGATCGACGTCGTGCTCATCGTCCTGTTCGCCCTGATCGGGCGCTCCTCGCACGGTGAAGCGAACACCGCACTCGCGCTGTGGACGACCGCCTACCCGTTCCTCGCCGGGTGGGCGATCGGGTACGTGACGAGCGGAGCGTGGGCTCGCCCGCTGCGCTCCTGGCCCACGGGTGTCGTCGTGTGGGTCCTCACGGTGTTCGTCGGGTTGGCGATCCGCGTGGCGACGGGCCAGGGCGACGTGGACGGCACCCCCCTGCCGATCTCGTTCGTGATCGTCGCGACGATCGTGCTCGGGGTGTTCCTGCTCGGGTGGCGCGCGGTCGCTCGACTCGTCATCGGTGTCGTCCGCCGACGGCGGCAGCGCGGGGCGGTGTCTGCCGAGCGCTGATCGTCAGAACAGCCCGGCGCGGGGGGCCTCTGGTCCGTCGAACCCGCGGAACATGTCGGACACGAGGGCTTCGATCTGCGGTTCGACGAGTCGTTCGACCGCCTCGGCGATCCGTGGTCGGTGGTCGATGAGCGCCAGGCAGACCGCCGTGCCCGTGGAACGGGCGCACTCGTCGGAGAGGGCGATCTCGTGACGGAGCGCCGACTTCGCCTCGTCCGACAGTGGTTCGCGCGGCGCCTGCTCGTGCGCGCCCGTACCCGTCAGCTCGCCGAGCGTGAAGAGGAACGGCTCCCCCGGTGACGGCTCGGGGTCGACGTCGAGGCCCTGGAACTCCGGCTGCAGGCCCTCGGTCGGCTGGTACCCGGCGTGACGCTTGCGTGCCGCGGCCCGTTCGAGTTCCCGCTGCAACAGGGGCAGGTTCTTGGCGGTGTAGTCGTCGACGGCGTCCTCGATGATCGTCGAGATGCGGCCGATCAACGCGTGCTGGACGGCGTGCGGCACGTCCGGGCCGAAGCCCGCGGCCGTGGCGATCGGTGAACCGGTGCACTTGCGGCAGATGCGCGTCCGGGGCCGCGCGGTGCCGATCTGCCAGCGGGGCAGCCAGCGCAGCCAGACCTCGACGGCGCTGCGCACGCGTCCGTCGATGCCGTCCATGCTCCAAGGGTATGCGCCACGCCCGGGTTCGCCGCGATTTCCGCGTCCTCAGCCCTTCGGCTCGGTCACGAAGTCGATGAGCTCCTCGACCCGGCCGAGCAGCTGGGGCTCGAGATCCGCGAACGTGCGCACCTGCCCGAGGATCCGCTGCCACGCCCGTGCGATGTCGGCCTGCTCGGCGGCGGGCCAGCCCAGCGCCTGGCAGATGCCCTTCTTCCACTCGATCGAGCGCGGGATCGTCGGCCACGCCTGCAGTCCGACGCGGGCGGGCTTCACCGACTGCCAGACGTCCACGAACGGGTGCCCGACGACGAGGACGTGGGCGCCCCACTTCCCACGCATCACGGCGTCGGCGAATCGGGACTCCTTCGAGCCCGGCACGAGGTGGTCCACGAGAACCCCGACGCGACGGTCGCGCGAGGGCCGGAAGTCCTCGAGCACGTCGGCCAGGTTGTCGACACCGGAGAGTTCCTCGACGACGACGCCCTCGACCCGGAGGTCGGCTCCCCAGACCTTCTCGACGAGTTCGGCATCGTGCTTGCCCTCCACCATGATCCGGGAGGGCAGGGCCACCCGTGCGCGCTGCGACTCCACGGCGAACGATCCGGACGCGGTGCGGAGGCGACCTCCGTCGGACGCGAGCCGGACCGCCGGGGCCGAGCCGCGCCTCCCGGCACCGGCACCGGCACCACCCGCCGGACCGGCACCCGCACCGGCACCACCCGCCGGACCGGCACCCGCACCGGCACCACCCGCCGGACCGGCACCCGCACCGGCAC